>CANIWQ010000042.1 GCA_947471365.1 Gemmatimonadota bacterium
ATTCTTCGCTTTGCGCCAATTGGACTGCGAGTCGAAGGAGTCGGTGGAATCCGACAATTTCTTGAGCAGCCCCTGATATTTTTCGCCCCACGTAAAATCGTAACTCCGCTGATCGTGGTTGCCCGCGCTCGACACCGCGACTTTAAAGAACTCGGGATAGGTGAGCAACGCGTCCGTCGACGAGAACCCGCCGCCGGAGTGACCGAAGATCCCGACGTGGTCGAGGTCCATTTCCGGATAGCGCGCCGCGAGTTGCTTGATGGTCGCGATTTGATCGGGGATACCGTTGTCCCCCATGTTGCCATAGTAGGCGTCGTGGAAGGCCTTGGAGCGCCCCGGCGTACCCATCGCGTCAACCTGCACCACATAGAAGCCGAGTTCAGCGAGCGCACGCGCCTCGCCACCCGGCTGCACCGTGAACTGCCAACCATGGGTGGATCCGATCTGCGGGCCGGGGTAGATGTAATCGATCACAGGATACTTCCGTCCCGCCACGATCTTCGATGGACGAAAGAGCAAACCGAGCAGTTCGGTTTGGCCGTCCCGTGCCTTGGCACGAAACGGAGTGGGCATCGTCCAGCCTGTGGCGGCGAGACGGCTGATGTCGGCGCGCTGCAACTCTTTGATGACAGCGCCGGTGGGGAGCCTCAGCACCGATACGGGGGTGGAATCGGGACGCGAATACACGTCGAGGAGCGACTTGCCGTCTGGGGCGAGCGAAATCGCGTGATCCGCGTTCTCGGGCGTGAGCAGTTCTACGCCTGAGCCGTCGAGATGTGCGCGGTACAGCATTCGGAGCAGCGGATTACGCCCGGCCTCGCGACCGCGGGCGGTGAAGTACGCGTACCGTTGCGCCTCGTCAATCCAGAGCAGATCGCTGACCATCCAGTCGCCGCTGGTGATCCGATTTTTGATCGCTCCGGTGGCCGCGTCTACGAGATACAGGTGACCCCACCCGTCGCGCTCCGACCACCATACGATCTCACGATTGGTCGCAATCGGGCGCCAGTTCGGAACACCGCCGGAGTTTTGGTTTGTTTCGACGAACGTCTTTCCGCGCTCGGCGAGTACCGTGCGCACCGCGCCCGTGCGGACATCGGCCGACAGGAGCGACAGTTCGTGGAAGCCGCGTTTTCCGACGGTGAAAAAGAGTTCACTCCCCCCTGCCCCCCATCGCACGTCCTTCCACACGGAGTCGGTGCTCAGCCAGCAGCAGGAGGTATTCACGGCTTCGATTGGCGGCGTGTTCACGCGCACGTTGGTGCGGCGCTCCACGTCGAAGATGTGATACTCGAATGTTGGCACGACCGAATCGCCGGGCAATGCGTACCGGTAGCTATGGAGCACGGCGGCGGGAGACTTCACCTCAAGCAGATGCATCAGTCGGACGTTGCGCTGATCCCACTTATGTGTGACGAGTCGCTTGGAATCCGGCGACCAGAGCACGTAGGGCCGCAGTTCCGTTTTCTGACGTACGTTCGTGACTTGTTGGCAACAGCCCACATTGGCGATGGCATAGCCGAAATCTTCGGTGCCGTCAGTGGTAAGCGCCGTCTCCTCCCCGCCACCGACCGCGCGCACGAAAAGATTACCGGCGCGTTGGTAGGCCACCCATTTTCCGTCGGGCGACCGGACTTCGCTCACGCGGCGCCACGGAATGGAATCGGGGCCGCTGCACTTGTAGGCCACGATGTCACAGGTCCAGAACTTTCGCTTGGACAGCTCAACCTGCACGGACCGCGCATCGGGCGAGAGCGACAAATCGCGGAACGGCAGCTTCGTGGGATCCAGCGCAGTGTCTGCACGGAGCGAGAGCTCGGCCGCGAGTCGTGCATTGTCAAAGAGCGGCCGCTTGGCACCGGTCGTGGTTTCCACGACAAGAAATTCATAACCTTTGATGCCGCGGTTGCGGTACCAAAAGCGATCGACGGCGGTCCAGTGCGGCACGACCGCGTCATCGACCACCAACTCGGCCGCGTTCCACCCGAGCATCGACTCGGCGCGGGCATAGTCAGTGGACGCGACTTGTGCACGGAGCGGGCCGGCAACGACGACCGCGATGAGCGAGAGCGCGAGCCATCGGATGGCCTGACGAAAACAAAACGCCGAATTCATGATCTGGTGCCGAGAAGATGGTGAACATACAGGAGAGGCGAGCACACCGACGTCGAGCATTAGCGTTTGGGAGCGGGCGCCCATCGCGCCGCCCACGCGTCCGGCTGCCCCTTGAGTTGTTTATCAAACCACTCGAGCAACATGGCGTCCCGCAGGTATTCGACGCTCGGGCGCGAGTTAATACCGTGATTTTCGCCCTTCACGCGCACGAGCTCGACCTCGCGTCCGAGCATTCGGAGTGCCGTGAACAATTGTTCCGATTCCGTCGGGACGACGTTGGTGTCGTCGGTCCCATGTATGAGGAGCATCGGCGCCGTGATTTTATCGGCCTGAAACAATGGGGACCGATCGACATACACGTCTTTGCGGTTCCAGGGGTAGCAGCCGGGACAGGTGCCATCCGTGTAGCTATACCCGGACGCGCCGGCGCCCCAGTAATTCGCGATGTTGCTGATCCCGGCAATGGCGATGCCGGTCCGGAAGATTTTTGTTCGCGTCAGCAAGTGCATGGTCATGAAGCCACCGTACGAATGACCGAAGTTCCCAACGCGCTGCGCGTCGACATATCGGTGCGTCGCGGTGAATCGTTCCGTGCCTTCGATGATGTCCGTCGCTGCGGGGAAACCCCAGTCATTGATGTGATAGTCCGCGAACTTTTGTCCGTAGCCCGGCGTGCCCGCCGGATTCATAAAGAGCACCACGTACCCATTGGCGGCGAACCAGATCAAGCGTTCTTCGAAGTTCTTTTTCATCGGCAGTGTGCCGCCGTAGTAATGCACGATCATCGGGTACGTCCGGGTGGAATCGAATCCTGGCGGGAGCCAGTACCACGATTCAATATCCTCTCCACGCGTGTTCTTGAAGCTCCAGTTCTTTGCGGCGGGCATGTCGAGGCCGTCGAGTGCATTCGCATTAGGTTGCGCGAGCACGGCCGTCGTTCCGGTGGCGAGATCCATGCGCTGGATCGACGCGGGGGATGACGGATTTTCAATAGCCATGACCATGGTGCCGGCGGCGACGTCAGCGCCCGTCACCACATCACCCGGCACCGCCATGACGTCGAGCGTGGTGGATTCGAGCGCTGAGGTGACCGCCCGGCGCGTGCGCGCGGGCACGGTGCGCGCGCCGGCATCGACGGGCACATAGATACGTCCATCCTTGGCGTTCCAGTGAACGCGTGAACAGCCAAGTCCGCCCCCGACGTTGGGGACGAACGCGTCGCTGAGATGCACGAGTGCCGGCCGGTCGAGCCGCGTGGCAAAGAGGGCGCTTTCGTACACCGAGAAGGTGGGCGACTCCGTGCGCAGCAGTTCCTTCGTGCTGGCGCAGAACGCGATGGCGCGGGAATCCGGAGACCACGCGATGGCTGCGGGCGCACTGAACGCTTCTTTGGTGAGGTCGAGTACGCGCGTCGCAACGAGCGTCGCCACGTCCACCGTCCAGACTTCTGCGTGTAACCATGGGCGCTCCACATTACTGTACGCATTTCTCGCGTACGCAATCAGTCGCCCGTCCGGCGAGAGTGAAGCACCGGACACACCAAACGACGAATCGCCGACGACGGTAACCCGCGTGCCTTGCCGCACATTGACGGCAAAGAGATGCGGTTTGAGCGGCGATTCATCCATGCGCTGCCAGACTTCCGTGAGGCGTCGTGCCTCACCCGGCTTCGGCATGTCGGGCTGCACCGGTGCGGCGGTGCCGATGTAGTACAACCACTCGCCGTCTGCCGACCAACCCACCAACGCACGTGCGGGTTCGGCTCGGAGCAGGCGCTTGGTGACATTCGTGGTCGGATCCCACGCCATGATGTCCACACCACCCGCGTCGGCGCGATCCCCATCCACGAGGAAGGCGAGGCGTCGGCCTTGCTTCGACCAGACGGGATCGCGCGGACTGCCACTGCGGACTTCGCCTAAGACGTGACCGTTGCTGACCTCGCGGATTTCCATTGCGCTCGCGGCCCGGTCCGCTTCGGCATCCTGCCAACGCGAGACCACCGCGACGTAGCGCGCGTCATCGTCGAGGCGCACGTCGGCAACCGCGACGGCATTGTGCAGTTCACGAAAGGTTGGCGCGTGCCGTGGATCGAGGCTGACGGTCAGCGACGTTCCCTGCACGGCCGGTGTCATCGTGAGGGTCAGTGGCTGCGCGGCGCTCGCGGCCGCACCGACGCGCTGCACGAGTACGAAATGTTTGCCGGTTGCGAGATTCGCGGTGCCGCCAACCGCGCGACGACCGTCAATCCAGAGTCGCCGAGATGATTCGTCGCCACCGGTGAGCGTGTATGCAATGCGCGTCCAGCGATCGACGCTGACGTAGGCGGCGGCGATGAGCCCCTCGCCTGCCCCAACGGTTCCCGTCGCTGGCGCCCACGCAAGCGCGGGGCCACGAGGCGAGGACCAACTGTTTCCCGCCGCTGGCCAAGCGGCGGTGAAGTTGGGCCGTGTCGCATCGAGCAAGGCGGAATCGCTCCGCGCGCCGAAGGGTGCGACCACCGGTGACGGCCCCAGCACGAGCCACCGATCGATGGTCTGTTGCGCGCCCAGCAGGGCTGGGAGCGCCGCGATCAGTGCCAATACGATGGGCGCCGCGCGTCGGTGGCGGGAGAGACTCCGAGTCATCAGACGCTCTGTATTGATGGTGAAGACGCGTGCTGCACGTGGGCGATTCCGCTCACGGTAAAACACGGAGCACACCTTGCTCGTGTGGCTGGTGGTACTTACACCGGTAGGCAAACGTCCCCGGCGTGGTGGCGGTCCAGAAATACGCTTGGGACTCGATCATATCGCCGGTGTCCCCCCACGGACCACCCGTGACGGTATGCACCTTCTCGTCGACGTTGTACCAGCAAATATTCGTGCCGACCTTCACGACCACTTCGCCGTTTTCTTTTCCGTCGGGTTGTTCCTGGAAGAAGCCGTCGCCGACATAAATTTCGACGAGGTTCTGTGTGAAGCCCCCACGCTGCACCCGTACTGGCACGAAGGTCTCCGCGCCGGCGGTCACGGTGAATCGGACCGGATTTTCGAAGGGATACGGGATCGCGGCCAGCCCCGGCGCATCGAAGCGCACTTGATACCGGCCCGCGGTGAGCGCGGGGAAGGAAAAGCGGCCATTCGCATCTGCGGTGGCGCGCATGCCGACGTGGTGCCCGCTGTTGTACATCAAGGTGAACGCGCCGAGGTTCGCTTGGGGATTGCCCTGCAGGTCCATTACCTGCCCGCTGACCGTGCCTTTGCCGGCCGGCAGGGTGATGTCGCCCCTCCCGCCCCGACACGCGGCTACGAGCGCTGTGAGCCCCGCAGAGCCGCAGGCGGCCACAAAGGCGCGTCGGCTCACCGGTACAGGGGGAACGATCAACTGGTGAAGCCGTACACCCATACTGAGTACCTCCTCTTTATGCGTGAAAAGAGGAACGGGGCAGGCCGAACCGCTCGGCCTGCCCCGTACCGTCAAACAAGCCGAGCCATCACGAAATGCGCGGGCAGCTCCCACCGCCGTCTTTCATGCTGGGATTCGCGAGGATTTCCGTGCGCGAAAGCGGGAGTTTGGTCGCACGCCCAGGGCCGAGGAGCGCGCCCGTGAGATTGAAGCGGTCGAGATCCTGCAACCGATGCCCTTCCACGAACAGTTCGGCCATCCGCTCGTTGAGCAGCGCCGCTTGCGCGGCGGCAGCGGAAGCCGGCACGGCCATCGGCGGGAGCGCAACGCCGGTCCGCGCGCGAAGTCCGTTGAGGAGCGTCGCTTCGGTAGTGAAGTTCGACGCACGCATCGCCACTTCCGCCTGAATCAGAGTGGCCTCAACGCTCGAGAACATCCGAATCGGGGCGGACCGGCTCGCGTACTTGGCAATGCCATAGTACGGGATGCGGTTATTCACGCCGAGTTGGTTCGCCGTACGCATCAGCGCCATGCGCGGGTCATCCCGAGTGGGGTCTGACCAGTCACGGATGTAGGCCTCCAACGACGAGGTCGAATCGATCACGTGCACACGCGAATGATACATCTCACGCAGTCCGCCGGAGCGGTTGCGGTTCTGATTGAACTGATTGCCAGTCGCACTCTGCGTGGACGCGGCGCCTTCTGCATAGATGGCGTTGTACACAAAGCCAGCCGGCACTTGAGCCGCATCGCTTCCGGCTGCCGCGTAATCGCCAGCAAGCAAGTTGGCGCGCGCGCGACCGGCGTACCCGACGGCCGTCCACTTGGTGCGGGCTGCCGCGTCTCCACTGATGGCCTGCGCCGCCGCGATCGCTGCCGTGAACTTGGCGACCGCCTGCTTAAAGACTGCGGCATCGGGCGCACGCGCCGTCCCTGACGCCAACGGAGATTCGCAATACCCCATGCCGAGCAGCAAGTCGGCGATCGCATCGACCGCGAGCACCTGGGCGCGGAGCGCGCTGGTGCTCGCCGCGGTGCCTAGCACCAACTGCACGCGTTCGGCGGCACTCTGCGCCGCGAAGCGTGCGCGCAAGAGTTGATTCTGGGGGTCCGAAAAGGTGCCAGCGGTGGCCCAGTCGTGACGCAGACGTCCGAAGGCAACGTCCTCCCAGTCGATCCACGTGGAGGTGGACGTCATGTTATCGGCGAGCAACTCCGTGGCGATGATGTAGTCATCAAACGCCATGTGCAACAATCCTTCGGAGCCGTCGGTGACGGTCTTGAGGATCACCGCGTTATTGAGCGCATCGTTGCCGAACGCCTGTGGATTGGGGACATCAAGGAGTCCCTTACAGGCCGAAGCGACGACCAGCACAGCCAGCATCATCGTATGACGCGCTACGCGTCCGACGCCGGCCCGTTTGTTCTGGATTCTCATGTCTATTCTCGTTGAGATGAGTGGGGCGGATTTAGAAACGCGTCTTGAACTGCATACGGAACAGGCGGGGCGAGGGCTGCATAAGGAAGCCGCCCGCGAACCCGAACGAACTCGCACCAGCCCAGTTCGTATTGGGATCGGTGCAGTTGCAGTGATCCCACCACCAGACGTTCTGGCCCGTCAAGGTGATCGTGGACGTGCCGAGTCCGAGCCGTGTGGAGAAGGCTTCCGGCACCGACCACGCCATGGAGAGCTCCTTCAGGCGCACGCTATTCCGGCTGTCGTAATAGTTCAGAATGCTCGCCCACTGGGCGATGGAGTCAGCCTTGAGAGTTCTCGTCCCGCCAGCGCCAAGAGCGCTCAGGTATTCGTCGGACCCACCCTGACGAATGCGATAGGCGCGATCGCCGTTGCTGAAAATCGCCCCGTCCTCAATGGACATCAGCATGGAGAAGGTGAACGCCCCGTACCGCACATTGTTCGACCACGATGCGTTGAACGTCGGGAGTCCTGGTCCGAGATAGATCGCCGTGTCGCCGCGTGTGGTGGTCGGGCAGCCATAGCTCGGGCACGGCTTATTGTCGAGCGGGCTCGTGCCGCTGCTCGCGACAGAGTATCCGGTGGGGACGCGATCCCAGACGCCGCCAATCGGATAGTTCAGACGGAAGGCATTGTTGCCGAGGTTTACGCCGCCGAGGTTCGTAATCTTGTTCTTGTTGCCGTCGAACTTGAACCCGGTGGTCCATTCGGCCTTGCCAGTGGCGTAGGCACGATAGTTGATCGCGGCCTCCCACCCATGGTTCTGCACTTCGCCGATGTTGATGCTGCGCGCAGTCGTGAAGCCGGCCGAAGGCGGAAAGGCCTTCGGGACGATGGCATCACTCGTCACCTGGGAGTACATGGTGGCTTCAACGCCGATGCGATCCTGCAGGAAGCCCATCTCGAACCCAAACTCCGTCTCGGTGGAACGCTCGGGACGCAGATCCGCGTTGCCCGGGTTGAGCGGCACAATACCAATACCGGAGGTAAAGACCGGCGTTGAGGCATAGCTCGTGAACGAATCGAACGGCCCAGGCATCTTGCCGGCCTGACCGATGGCGCTACGCACGCGGGCCGAACTGATCCACGTGGGGAGATAGCCGCCCTTGGTCATGTCGTACGAGACGTCCATTTTGGGATACTTCTTGTAGCCGTAGTTCTTGCCGAAGGCGCTGTTGCCGTCCATGCGCAACCCGAGCGTCACGAACAGCTGATCGCGCCAGGAAAAACGATCCTGGGCGAGGAAGCCGATGTTCACGGTCTCCGTGAACGACTCGGACGCCTGCGTCGTGGCCGCGGAACTGATCGAGTTCACACCGGGACCCGCGAAGGTGTTGCCGACCGAGATCAGCAAGCTTTCGATATCCCAGAAGGCCTGGCTGCCCCACGACAGGTTGGACTCGATTCCAAAGGGCAGCTTGGACGTGAGCTGGCCGAGGTAGTCCACCGTGTACGACTTGTAGTTACGAATGCCGAGATTCTTCTGGCCGTTCGTGACGCCGGCCGGTCCAAAGGCACCGACATACGGGAAGAAACGATTCTTGTGATCATTGGTCGCGTCGAGGCCGACCGTGACGCGATTGGTCATGCCGACCATCGTCGCGTGGCTGACCGTGAAGCTGCCCGACCAGCGATCGACGTCGGACTGCGTGGTCATCGTCTCGATGTCCTTCACCGGCACCCACGCTTCGCCGTACGGACGAGCTGCGGTAGCGGTTCTCGGGTTGCCATTGATGGCGTTGCCGAGGAGTGCGGTCCAGTTGTTACCCGCCTGGATCTCATTGATCAGGTTGCGGGTGTAGGCCGACTTGGTTTCGATGGTCCACTTGTCGTTCGGCGTGAACGACAGGTTGAGGCGCAGCGAGGCCTTCGTCTGGTCGTTCGGCTGGATCGAACCGACTTCCTTGGAAAACTGCAAGGAGGAGAAGTAGGTGCTCCGCACCGTGCCACCCGAGGCGCTCAGATCCAGTGCCTCGTACGGGCCCTTCTTGATCAGCGTTTGATTGGCATCGAGCGCGCGCGTGCCATCGGTGCCGACAAACTGCGGGAAGGTCGTCGTCGGCAAGTTGTGCCGCAGCTCGCCGAACCCGGTTCCCAAGCTGAGGTTCCATTCCGTTGGGCGTTCGCCAGTACGGCCGCGCTTGGTGAAGATCTGGATCACGCCATTGGTCGCTTCAGATCCGTAGAGGGTGGCCGCCGCGGCTCCCTTCAGGATTTCGATGCGATCGATGTCATTGGGATTGAGATCGCCGAGGCGGTCTGTGGACGCGCCGCCGCCGAAGGAGCAGCACGCGCCGCCGCCGAACCATTCGGTCGCGCGGGTGTCGGAACGCACGCCGTCGATATACACCGCCGGACGCTGACTCAGCGACAGCGACGCGGTGCCTCGAATGCGGATATCCTGGCCGGAGCCTACACCGCCGCCAACCGTCGTCGCGCGAAGCCCTGTGACTTTTGCCGACAGGAGACGGCCGACGTCATTGACTGCCATCTGGTCTGTCATCGCCGCAGCATCCACCGTGCCGATAGAGGCGCCGACTTGGCGTTTTTCGACGGCACCACCGGTGCCGGTCACCACGACCTGCGACAGTTCAACCGCGCTCTCGCTCATTTGGAAATCGACGCGCGTCGTGTCGCCGGCGCGAATGGCCAACGTTTGCGAAATCGGATTCATCCCAATGCGCGTCGCGCGCATGACACGCTGCCCCGGCGCAATACCGCGGATCACAAAGCGGCCGCGTTCGTCGGTGCTCCCGACGCCGTACTGTTCGCCGACGATCTGCAGCTTGACCGCACTGAGCGGTCGCTTGGTTGCTGCATCGAGAATGGTGCCGGCCACCGCGCCGGTCTGCGCACCGGCTTGCGCCGATACGGAACCCGCGAATGTGAACAGTGCGAGTAGTGCGAGAGCCGCCCGAGCGAACAAGCGGCTCGCGTAGGGGCGTTTGGGCAGATACATCAGGCCTCCGGTAGTCAGAAACGTGCAAGCGAAAGAACATTGTGCTACGACGAACGTAGACGGCAAAAGTTACGAACCAGTTACTTGGACCGCAATGGGACCGCAGCATGGAGATAATGCCCATCCACCCTCTCATCCTCGGGGGTTGCATTTCCCCGGTACCGTGCGCTTGACGTGGCGCCGAGCGGCAGCCAATCTGTTTCGAATGACAAGGACTCCGCGCACGAGAGTTGACCTGGCCTCACGTGGCTCGCGCATCAGCGCGGCCTCGTGGACAGTGATTCTCATGCTCTCCTTCACCGTGGCGAGCTGCGCGGATCTTTTCAGCTCGCCACGGCGAGCCACCGGTGGCTCGAGCTGGGATGTTCCCGCGTCGTTTCCGTCGCCACTGATCCCGAGGGACAACCCGATGTCGGAGGCGCGTGTCGCGCTCGGCCGACGCCTATTCTACGACACGCGCCTCTCAGGCAATCAGTCGATGTCGTGCTCGTCGTGCCACCGCCAGTCGAAGGCGTTTGCCGATGCGCGCAATTTGCCGTTGGGGTCGACGGGCATCGTGCATCCGCGCAACAGCATGTCGCTCGGGAACGTGATGTACCAGACCGTCCTCGGTTGGTCGGACCTGAATACTCGGAGCCTCGAAGCCCAGGCGTTGATTCCGATGTTCGGCGAGACACCCGTTGAGATGGGGCTGCATGGACAAGAAACAGTTTTGGTTGAGCGACTGCGCAGTGTGCCGCTCTACGTGACGCTGTTCACTGCGGCCTTTCCGGCGGAGTCCGCCCCGGTGACGGTGGACAACATTACCCGCGCGATTGCGTCGTTTGAGCGGACATTTTTCTCGGCCGACTCGCCCTACGACCGGTTCGTGGCGGGAAACGCCAGCGCGTTGTCTGTGCCAGCACAGCGCGGCTCGGCGCTCTTTTTCAGTGCGCGACTGCACTGCGCGGAATGTCACACGGGCCCGCTGTTCTCCAACGCCGCTCGTGGGGTGGGTTCGCCCGAGGGCGACCCGTCGTTTTTCAACACGGGGCTCTACAACATTGACGGAGCCGGCGCGTACCCGTGGCCGAACACCGGACTTTTCGCGACGACCCAGCTGCCGTCAGATATGGGGCGATTCAAGGTCCCCTCGTTGCGCAACATAGACGTGACGTATCCGTACATGCACGACGGTTCGGTCGCCACCCTCGACGATGCGATCACGCACTACGCGGAGGGTGGGCGTACGATTACGGTTGGTGCCAACAGTGGCGTGGGGCGCGCGAATCCATTCAAAAGCGCTCTCGTGGGCGGATTCCAGTTGTCCTCGTCGGAGCGCACCGATCTGCTCGCCTTCCTGCGATCACTGACCGATTCCACATTCCTCACCAATCCGGCGTTCTCGAATCCGTGGCTCGTGCCCTGACGTGGCCCACCCAGCGTGCGACCGGACGTTGGGGGAACTACCGAAGCCCCACGAGCCCGCGCGCTGCCGCGCGAAGTTTTTGTGAGTCGTATCCCACGCCGGCGCGGAACACCAACTCCACCTGATATAGATCGCGCGCCGAGACGGCGGGATTCCCGCGCACGAGCACGAGATCGGCCTGTCGCCCGACCGTCACGGCACCAACGTCATGCTCCATCCCGAGAATGCGGGCGCCGTTGTAGGTCATAATTTGGATTGCCGTCTCGGCGCTGAAGCCGGCCTCACGAAACATTTCGAAATTGCGGACATCGCCATACCCTGGGAGATAGCCCGTTCCCCACGGGTCGCACCCGGCACCGAGCAATCCACCCGCAGCCACAAAGTCGCGTTCCCAGCGCATCATGCTTTTGAGTAGCCCAGGTGACACGGTTAAGCCGCCGGCGCTTCCCAACCGCGCATTCGCCTCTTCCACTTCGCGACGCGTTTCCGGCGCGAGCATGGCGAGGGCTGCGGTATCCATGACGAAGCGCGCCGGCGCAAAGGTCTCGTACACGCCAAGGGTCGACACCACGGGGGTGCCCCGTCGGGCGAGCGCGCGGATCGACGCTTGCACGGGCTCACTGCCCACATCGACATTGCTTTGCACGCGCATATTGTCGGGGGGGCATTCGTCTTCTTTTTTGCCCGGCACATACTCGCTCGCCGTAATAAACCCGTGCTGGAGCGCATCAATGCCCAGCTCGGCAGCCTCAGCAAACGACACCGAACAGAGGTGCCCTGTGACGCGCACGCCGCGGGCATGCGCGGCGCGAATGACCGCTCCCATTCGGGCGCGCGACATATTTCCCATCACTTTCACCCATGTGACGCCCTCATCGGCCCAGTAGCCGACCACGCGCTGCGCCTCGAGGTCGGAGGTGAGGGCGCGCGTCATGGGATTCCGCGACTCTGGCCCGTCGAGGTACGGTCCTGCAATCAGGAGCCGCGGGCCAGGCGTGCGCCCGGCGTCAATCGCACGCTGCATGCTGAGTTCGTGATACGGCAACTGACTTCCTGCCGTCATCGCGGTCGTCACGCCGAAGGCCAGATAGAGCAGCGGCGCACTCGTGCTCATCTGCGTGAGGCGCTGCACCCCGCCGAAATACGTGTGTTCGTGCAGCCCGACGAAGCCCGGCACGACCGTGAAGCCACGGCGATCGAGGACGTGTGCCTGCACCGGAATCGCGGTCGTCGCGCTGGGGCCGACCGCAAGGATGCGCGTGCCGTCGATGACGATCGTTTGGTCGTTGCGCATCGTAGCCCCCGTCCCGTCGATCAGCCGCACATGCGTGAGGGCCACCATCGGCGCGTCCACGGCAATGAATGGCCGTACCTCGTCGGTGACACGGGGACGCGGCTGGGCATTCGTCGGCGTGCTAGCCGCGACAATCGCCACCAACCCCGCGAGTATTCTCGCAGAGGCGGTCGTGGATTTCGGGAACGAAGACGGGTGCATCGTGTGCTCCTGCTGAGTGGAAATACCCGAGGGGAGTCGCTTGCAGAACCTCGCGCCCGTCGCGTGCCGGGGCAACCGCCACCGCCGATCTCGACAACTGGCCACGCCTGCGACGGCGTTGTACAATATGCGCATCTGCTCCCCCATCGGCGTCGACGACGTGCTCCACAATGGCCTGATGCTTCGCTCATTTCTTTCTCGATGGTTTTGCTTTTTCCCTGTGCCGGAGTTCCCGCATGACGTTCAAATCGCTCCTCGCGATCGCATTGTTCACCGTTTCCGCTGGCGCACAGCCCGCGAAACGTGTGGTGTATGGTGACACACTTCCTTGGCCGACCGGCACCTTCTCGATCATTGCAATGGATCGCGCGACGGGTGAGATCGGGGGCGCGGTGCAATCGCGCGTTTTCTCGGTTGGCAACGGCGTGCTGTGGGCGGAGGCCGGCGTGGGCATTGCGGCCACCCAGGCGGTGGTTGATGTGAGCTATGGGCCGCAGGCCCTCGCCTTGTTGCGGCAAGGCGTTAGCGCTGAGCAGGTGGTGCGGCGCGTGTGGGCCAATGATCCCGATCCGAGACCGGCCGACTGGAGCAAAGAAGGGCGCCAGTTCGCGGTGCTCGACGCCAAGGGTACGCTGTTCGCGTACACGGGGCCGAAGGCGACCGATTGGGCTGGCCACAAATCCTGTGCGGCACCGCACACCTGCACCGCCCAGGGCAACATCCTGGCGAGCTCGGCAGTCGTGGATTCCATGGTCGCCGCGTTTGAACGGACCGGCGGACGACTGGCGGACCGGCTCGTCGCGGCCCTCGAAGGCGGCCAGCGCGCTGGCGGAGACAAGCGCGGTATGCAGTCTGCCGCGCTGCTCATTGTCCACCAGAAGAAGGGCTGCGGTGTGTGGGTGAACAATGACGTGATCCTGCGGCTCCAAGTGGACGACAGCCCGGAGCCGATCAAGGAACTCAAGCGGCTGGTGGAACTCCCCGAAGCGCGACGGAAGACGCCCGGCTGCTGACATGCAAAATTGGAAACGGGAGCGACGCCTCTTGGCGCCGCTCCCGTTTCGTTTCTGGCTAGACTGCGTGGCGCGGCGCGCTACGGCACGATGCGCGGCGGTTGGGGCGTCAGCACATGCTGCGACCCCTTGAGCAGTTCATTGATTTTACCAACGCGTGTTCGGATGAGCGTGTCGAGCCGTGTTTGCGCCTCATCCGTTTCCGTCTTGAGTTCGCCGGCGCGCAATTTCTCGCCCTCGGTGACTGGCCACTGTGGCCGTGCCACCATACCGCTGATGGTCTGCGCCTCCTCGCTGAGCCGAGGATACTGCCGGTAGCCCAGCCCCGGCAACGGACGCGCGAGAACGGAATCGCGGAAGTGCCGCAAGTCGCGCACGGTGCCTTCGGCCTCACGGAGTACCGCGGCCACGGTACTATCCCGCGGAGCCGCGCGCATGGTCGCCTGCAACGCGCCAAGTTGCCGAACAAGATCGTCCACGCCACTGATCACGCGGGCGATGCGTTGCTGCGTCGCTTGCGCCTGCAATGCGACGGTGTGTTGCAGCGCCACCTGTTCCGGCGCCATCTCGACGCGCGGATCGTTGCTTACGTCAATCGACTTCGTGAGCCGCTGACCGCCCACCACCAGCGTCACAGCGTATCGACCAGGCAGCACCGCGGTGGTCGAGGGGCCAAAGAAGTTCTCCTCCTCACCCGCACCGCCGTCGCGCGCGGCGGCCGCGCGGCGGCGTTCGCGCAACCCCTGCAGCGAGGTGTCGGTCGGCGCCGCGACCGTCGCGCCACGTCCGCCGCCACGCCCGCCAGAAGCCCCTGGGGCGGCGTCATATCGAAGATCCCAGGTGATGCGGCTCACCCCGGATTCGTCGGGGACGCGCCGGAACCTGCGCACGATACGTCCGCTCTGGTCGGCGATCTCGACATTGACCTCACCGGCCGGTTGCTCTTTCAGGAAATAGGAAATAATGGCCCCGTTCGGCGGGTTCTCGCCGGCCCACTTTCGCTGTCCGAGATTTCCGTCGCGGTTCCACATGTTCCAGCGGATGGCGGGACGAAGATCAAACAGCACGGCGGTGCCACGTTGCGCGTCGGTGATTTGTTGCAGCGGCGTCAGGTCGTCCAGGATGTACAGACCACGACCGTGCGTGGCGAGCAGCAGATCATTGTCGCGCGGATGAATCTGCATATCGCGCACCGGCACGACGGGGAGGCTCCCGCGCAGCGACTGCCAGTGCAGCCCCCGGTCCCACGAAGCCCACACGCCGGCCTCGGTCCCCACATAGAGCAGGTTCCGGTTGCGTGGATCCTCGCGGATCACGTGCGTCCACCACGCGCGATCCGGCAGATCGCCGCGGACACTTTTCCAGGTCTTGCCAAAGTCGGACGTGGCGTAGACGTACGGTGCGTAGTCGTCGTCCTGATGGTGATCGGCCGTGACGTATGCCGTGCCAGCATCGAAGTGACTCGCTTCGACCGTTGCGATCCAGGCATTGGGCTTGAGGCCTGGCACGTTCACAAACACGTTGCTCCAGGTGCGCCCGCCGTCCCGCGTGACCTGTACATTCCCGTCATCCGACCCCGTCCAGATCACGTTGCTATCGACCGGACTCGGGGCGATGCTGAGCAGCGTCGAGTGAAACTCCGCGGCGGTGTTATCCACCACAATCTCACCGCCGGACGACTGCTGTTTCTTTGGGTCGTTGGTCGTGAGGTCTGGGGAGATCACATCCCAACTCTGCCCGAGATTCCGCGACCGAAACAGGACATTGCCGCCGAAGTACACGACGTTGGAATTCTGCGGCGACAGCGCAATCGGCGAGTTCCAGTTGAACCGATATTTATGCCCGAGCATCGCGTCGCCCACCGAGCCGACGCGATTGGGATACGGGTAGATCGTTTTTTGAACACCGCTCCGCGTATCGGTGATGTTGAGCATCCCACCCTGCGCGTCGCTGAACACCATCCACGGTTTGTCGATGACGGGCACGGTGAAAAACCCATCACCGCCACTCACCGTGTGCCAGTCGGCCTGACGAATGCCCTGCCCGCTCAGTGAGTTGCTGGGCCCGCACCAGTTGCCGTTGTCCTGCAATCCTCCGCACACCCGATAGGGCACCTGCATGTCGTAGTTGATGTGGTAGAACTGTGTGAACGCGAACGTATTGACCACCTCCCAGTTCTTGCCACCATCTCGACTGACCTGCCACCCGCCGTCGCTGCCGCTCAGGATATAGCGCGGATCCACCGGATCGATCCACATCGCCTGATGGTCCCCATGCACATCGCGGGCGATGGTGCGAAAGTTCCGGCCGCCGTCCTCAGAGAAATAGAGTCCGCCCGCCAGCGAGAAGATGCGATTCGGATTGGCGGGATCCACGCGAATATCCGCGTAGTAGAACGGTCGGAAATTGATATTCGGGTCGCGATTCACGACGCGCCACGACTGTCCGGCGTCATCGGTGCGCCACAACTCGCCCTCGTCCTTTGTTTCGCTGATGACGTAGACGATGTTCGGATCGCTCGGCGCCACCGCCACACCGATTCGGTCCATCGCCGTACGCGGAAGTCCGAGCAGCTTGTCCGGTCCGGAGAGGCGCTCCCACGTGGCACCACCATTCACGGATTTATAGACGGCGGTATTTCCGCTTCCCGACTCCAGGTGCCACGCCCACCGGCGGTACGTATACATCCCCGCATACAAAATGTTGCTGTTGTTTGGATCCGCGGAGAGGTCTGAGCAGGACGTCTGCGGATCGACGTACAGCACCTTGGTCCAGGTAGCACCGCCGTCCGAGGTTCGGAACACGCCGCGTTCCTCACTCGGTCCCCATTCACGGCCGAGTGCGCACGCGAAGACGATGTTCGGATTGCGGCCATCGATCACAATGCGTGCAATCTTGTCCGACTTCTCGAGGCCGATGTGCGTCCAATGCTCACCGCCGTCGACGGACTTATACATCCCGTCGCCCACGGAGGCATTGTTGCGCGGATTTCCCTCACCGGTACCCACATACACAACGTTCGGATCGCTCGGGGCAACGGCAATGGCGCCGATGGAACCGGCGGACTGATCGTCAAATATCGGCGTGAAGGTGGTGCCGCCGTTGATGGTTTTGACAATCGAACCGTTCGCGCCGGCAACGAAATACACGAGTGGGTTTCCTGGCACCCCCGTGACAACCGAGATGCGACCCGCGTTGTTCGCTGGGCCTACGGACCGCCACGGCACGCGTTTCAGCAACTCCGCCGCCCCTGGCGCAGCGACGGCCGCACTGCTCACGACTGGAGCGGCGCCCGGCTTTGACGCCGGTTTTCCTGATTGCTGCGCGACGGCAGGCGCGGCAACGGCGATAATCAAGGCGGCGCTCACACGAGAAAGCCTGTGCATCAGAATGGATCCACCAGTTAGGGTTCGTTTGTAGAGTCCCCCTAACTAACGTCACATTCGCGTTCGCGCAATCACTTGCGTCCGCGCTCACGCCATCGCACGTGCGGACTCAGTTGGGCTCGTGCGCTGCCGACGCGAGCATCGCGAGCACCGCGCGCACCGCCCTGCCGCGATGACTCACGCTCGCTTTCTGAGCCGCAGTCGCCTCACCGAACCCCATGCCGAGCTCCGCGCTTTCGAAGAGCGGATCGTAGCCGAAGCCTCCGGCACCGCTCGCGGTGTGCGCGATGGCTCCCGTCACTTCCCCTCGCGCCACGTACTCTCGGCCGCCGTCCACCACGACGGCCACGCACACGTAACGCGCGCGCCGATCGCGCGCATCCCTGAGCGCCGAAAGCAGAAACACATTATTCGCGTCATCGAGTGCGGCGCCGGTGCGTGGCGCGCGACGGGTCGCATCGTGCGTGGGCGATGCGTCGCGCCCGGACTCGGCATGGTCCGCGGCCCCATCGAGCGACCATCGCTTACTCCGCACGCCGGGTGCCCCGCCAAGCGCATCAACCTCCAGCCCCGAATCCTCGGCGAGCACCAACGCACCGCCGGCGCGCGCGGCAAAGTAGTGCGCCTTGGCGCGCGCGTTTGCTTCGAAGGTGTCGAACGCTTCAATCGCCGCTTCGTCGGCCTGCTCGTCGATGCCCACATCGCTGAGCGAGCGCGGCTCGTAGCCCGCGGCGCGGAGGAGCGGTACGAGCTCACGCATTTTTCCCGCGCTCCGCGTTGCCACGACCATCGAGCGCCGCAACCCGTTCACCGGCGGCGCTCCGGCGCTTCACCGACCGCCCCCCAGCGGCGCCCGTCGCGCTGGTCGCCGTTCACACGCCGAGCGCGTGCCGCTGCGCGGCGTCGAGTTCACCGATGGCTTTCACCGCGGCATCGATGAGCGCGCCCATTTCGTCGCGGCCAAAGGTGCCGTGCTCGCCAGTGCCCTGCACTTCAACGAATCGGCCTTCGCTGCTCATCACGACGTTCATGTCGACGTCGGCGCGCACATCCTCAGTGTACTCGAGGTCGGTGCGCACTTCGCCGTCGATCACGCCGACGCTCACGGCGGCCACGCGCCGTTTGACGGGCGACGTCTTGATGCGGCCGGTGGTGACCATCCACTGAAAGGCATCGACGACCGCCACGGCGGCGCCGGTGATTGCGGCCGTGCGCGTGCCGCCGTCGGCCTGCAACACGTCACAGTCGAGCTTGACGGTGAACTCGCCCCATTTGAAATCATCGAGCATGGCGCGCACGCTACGGCCAATGAGTCGCTGAATTTCCTGGGTACGCCCCCCAACCTGTGCACGTTCGCGCGGCGAGCGGGTGTGCGTGGCGCGTGGCAGCATGGCGTACTCGGCGGTGAGCCACCCTTCGCCCTTTCCTTTTTTCCAGCCGGGAACGCCGTCTTCGACGCTCGCCGTGCAGAGCACGCGCGTGTCGCCAAAGGCAATGAGGCACGACCCTTCCGCGTAGGGCGCGGCGCTGCGCTCGATGGAGATGGGGCGCAGGGACAGCGGCGCACGGCCGCGCGGACGAGGATCAAGAGCCACGGAGTTTCTCGACGGTTGCAGTGGTAGAATGTCCCGGCGTGATCGGGATGATGACAACACGCCCGCCGCGCGCACGCACGACGGTGGCGCCGACGACGGTATCGGGCGCATAGTCGCCGCCCTTGACGATGACGTCGGGTTGAAGCGTTTCGACGAGCGCGAGCGGGGTGTCTTCGTCGAAAACGACGACGGCGTCCACGAGCTCGAGCGCGGCGAGTACATAGGCGCGCTCGTCTTGCGAGCGCACGGGGCGCTCGGGGCCCTTGTTGAGGCGACGCACCGAGGCGTCGCTATTGAGGCCGACGACGAGCCGATGCCCTTCGGCGCGCGCGCCGCGGAGCACATCAATGTGCCCAGGATGCAATAAGTCGAACACCCCGTTGGTGAAGACCACCTGCTCACCGGCACGCTCAGCATCGGCACGCCACTGTGCCGCGGCTGACCAAGAAAAAATCTTGCGAGTTGGATCGGGCGCGAGCGCGCGGTTGTTCAAAAAGCCCCCGAGACCTGAGGAGAGAGTCGCACTTCGCGCACGTAGCCCGGCAGTTCGACGTGCAAATAGTAATCGGACCAGATGTACACCACGTGTTCGACTCGGCGCACATGCACATGGTGCGCGCCCTCTGGCAGGCCCAGCGAATCGGCAAACGCAATGAGCCGATCGCGGATCTGGGCATCGGTCCGCTTGGCCGCGAAGCGCGCTTCCTGCTTCATGCGATCTTCAAAGCGGTAGTAGCCGAGCGCCACGCGTCCGATATTGAACGAAAAATAGCCCACGGCGCCGACGAAGATCAGCGCCGCGATACAGCCGAGTCGCGCCGTGCCCCGACGCCCGATTACCACTGCGACTGTGCCCCCTCGATGATCTCCGTGATGAGGCGCTCGACGGCCTGCTTGCGGCCGGCGGCCTCGCCATTTTCGGGGTATTCCCCCTGAGCGGTCACGCCCTTCTTACTCCAGAGCACGCGTTGTTTGTGCTGGTCGTAGATCTCGACGTCCACCGAAATGGAGAGGCGACGCCTCGCGCTGGTGGCGGCATTGGGATTGGCACTGAACCCCACGGGATCATCGATGCTGAACTTGGTGATGACGCCGCGCACGATGGCGTCGGCATTTTTTTCGGTGGCGTCGCGCAGGCCGAGGCGCGACGACATGCTTTTCCGCAACCCCTCGCTGAGTTCGCGCGGCAAGTCGGCGCTCGCCGTTTCGTTGTCGAAGGGAAGCACCGCGACGGTGCGGATGTCCGAAGGCAGTCCGCCGCCACTGAATCCGTACGGAAAGCGGCAGCTCGCGGCGGCGAAGACGAGCGCGGCCGCGAATACGAGCCGAGTGAAACGTCGCATAGTCGTGAATGTTGGACGGCAATGGCGTGGCGTCAACGCTCGGCTCCGGCGTCGGGCTCGACGGCGGCGCCGAGCAGGGCTCGCACCGGAGCCGGCATGGCGGCCGTTCGGCCGTCGCGGTTGAGCGAAACAAGAGAAATGCGACAGGTGGCGAGGCGCGTGTTGTCCGGTTGCCGCGTGATGTCGTACGCAAAGGTGACGCCGCGCGATTGGGCGCCGACCAAGCGCGTTTCGACGCGAACTTGGTCGTCATAGCGCGCGCTGGCGTGCAGGCGCAGCTGCACATCCGAGACCGCTAGCATCACGCCCTGTTGCTCCATCTCGGCGTAGCTCATGCCAAGTGTGCGGATGAGATCGGTGCGGCCGATTTCGCACCAGATGAGGTAGTTGGCGTGATACACCACCCCCATCTGGTCTGTTTCAGCGTATCGAACGCGCAACTCGCTGGTGGACGGCATCGGGACCCAAGGCTAGGGGGGATGTGGTAAAGATAACGAGCGGCGACTAGGTTCTGGAGGATGCTGCCGACCCCCTGTTATGTGATAGCCGACGCGCACCTCGGCGCGGCAAGCGCCGAACACGAGCGCGCGCTCGTGCAGCTCTTGCACCGCGCGCGCGCCGACGCCGGCGCGGTGGTGATCAACGGCGATCTCTTTGAGTTCTGGTTTGAGTGGAAGCATGTCATTCCACGCTGTGGCATTCGCGTGTTGGGCGCGTTGGCGGCGCTCGTGGATGCGGGGGTGCCGGTGCTGTGGATTGCAGGGAACCACGACTGTTGGGGCGGCGAAGTGCTCACCCGCGACATTGGGGTGACCTACCACGTGGGCCCGTGGCGCGGGGAGATTGGCGGCTGGCGCACGCTCATTGAGCACGGGGACGGACTCCGCGAGCGTGAAGATGCCCCGTATCGGAAGCTGCGCGCGGTGCTGCGGCATCCCTGGTCGGTGTGGGCGTTCCAGCATCTGTTGCACCCAGATTTTGCGACGCGCCTGGCCATGATGAGCTCGCACACGAGCCGCAACACACGTCCGCGCGATGGCGGCGCCGGGCTGGTGCGGGTGGCAGCGGAGCGGCTTGCGGCGGACCCGTCGCTGGATTTGTATCTGTTTGGTCATTCGCATGTGTCGGCGCTGGCACGTGGCACTGGCGGCGGCGTGTATGCCAATACCGGAGCGTTCCTGAACGAGCCGACCTTTTTGCGCGTGACGGATGCGCAGGTGGAGCTGTGCGGGCTGGACGGCGAGGCCGTCACGGTGCGCAGCGCGCTCGCGCGTCGCCCCTAGCGGAACCCGACATTCACGCCGATGCCGCCGCCACCGCGCTGCGGCACGGCGCGGAGCGAGACGTGCGCGGGAAGATCGAACAGTTGCGCCGCCACAAAGGCGTCGGCGCCTGAGATCAGGTGATTGAAGACCAGCACGAAGAACCAGTCTTCTTTCTGCAACTTACGCGCTTTGATGAGATCGTCGGTGAACCCCGATTTCACACGCGTGGCCACGACTGGCAATCCACCGGAGAGCGTAGGGACGCCGGTGCTCGGATCGGTGACGTAGGTGCTGGCGGCCGAATCGCTGCGGTACGCGTTGGCAATGCGCAGGTCCTCGGTGGAGCGGTGGTACATAGAGAGCGCGAGCGCCTCCACCAAGAAGAACCCTGCCCCGGTCTTATAGCGCTGCAGCGAGGCCTCGCCGAGGCCGGGGAGCATGAGGGAGTAGAGAAAGGCCCGTTTGGGGGTAATGGGGGCGCCAACCACAAATCGCGAGGGGGACGCGGCCGTGCCGGCGCGTGAGGGGCCCTCAGGGGCTCCTGAGGGGGGGCGTGAAGGCGTGGGAGCGGCCGCTGGCCTGGTGTCCGGCGCTATGGCAGGAGCGGTCTTTAACGTGTCTTTCTGCTGCGCCGAGAGGCAGAGGGGGCTTGAGGCGGCAGCGAAGGCGGTCAGGAATGCGAAAACCAGGGCGCATGCGGTGCCTGAGCGACCGTGCGAAACCGGCGCCGTCGGGTGACCAACGCGCGCGACGATCACTGCCGTCGGAGTTTCCGCTGGCGGGAGCGTATGGGAATCGAACCCACCCAACCCGACGTCGTCAGGTCGCATTCGTTTTGAAGACGAAGGAAGCCACCAGGCTCCATACACTCCCCTACTCTGGCGCGGCACTCAGCGCACCTCAATGGCGCGATCACCGCGCGGCAATACGGCGCCAACCACCACCGCTCCATCCACGCGCGCCTGATACTCTGCGACGCGTGCCTCAGGTATGGCAACGAGGAGGCCACCGGACGTTTGCGGATCAACCAGAATCGCTTGCATGTCTGCACTGCTACTGCCGAAATTCACCAGCGGTTCCAAATATTCGGCATTGCGTTGCCCTCCACCGGTGGTGGCGCGCACGGCCAATGCCTCGCGCGTTCCGGGGAGCAACGGCACCTCGGCGGCGTCGATGCGCAGCGTCACATTGCTCGCCCGAGCAATATGGGACGCATGGCCAAGCAAACCGAAACCCGTGACGTCGGTGGCGCAACGCAAATCGAGCGCGACGGCAGCGCGACTTGCCGTCGCGTTGAGCGTGGTCATCGACTTCACGAGCG
>CANIWQ010000043.1 GCA_947471365.1 Gemmatimonadota bacterium
GCGAGCGACGTGGCCAGGGCACGATCGATATCCGAGACCTCGAGATCGTCGTAGTTCGGTTCTTCTAATGGTACGGACGCGAACTCGATCGCCGCTCGTTCCATGAACCGTGTGGTCGTCCGGTCGTGCTCAATCCTATTGAGGCTCACGTTGCGCACCGCGTACAGCAGGTACGCACGTACGGAACTCTGAGGGCTCCAGGTGGCGTGGTTTCGCCACACGCGCATGAAGACTTCCTGCGCGGCTTCTTCGGCGGCCTCTCGGGTACGCAGGAGCCGAAAGGCGTACTGGTAGAGCGCTTCCCAATGCGAGCGAAAGACCAACTCAAAGGCCGCCGCATCTCCCGCGCGCACACGCTCCGCTACCGCAACATCCGTCTCGGGTTGAGTCGGGATGGCCAATGGACGCGTGAGAGGGATCACGCGCGGATAATGCCGTTTTGGTAAGGCGCTGTCAATCGGTGCGTCGCTCTGATTTGGGGGCGAAACGCCAGCTGTGCGGTTTCCCGTTGGTGATGGCGCGTGCGGCGCCGCCAACAATAACACCTCGAAACCGGGTGATCCCCATGCCTCGCGACCTCGTTCCTGCTACGCCCTCGCATTCGCCTGAGGCGTTTCTCCTTGCGGCTGGCATCACGCTGCCGAACGCCTCTCCGCCGGCCGCCAACTATGTACCGGCGGTGCGAACCGGGAACCTGATCTACCTCGCGGGTCAGGGTCCCATAGCGAATGGAAAGCCTGTGATGACGGACAAAGTGGGCGGGAGCCTCTCCGAGGACGAGGGCTATCAGGCCGCTCGGCTCGCCGGATTGAACGCGCTTGCGGTGCTACGCGCGGAACTCGGATCGCTCGACCGCGTGCGCCGGATCGTGAAGCTGATGGCGTGGGTGAATAGCGCTCCCGGCTTCACGAGGCAACCGGCGGTGGTGAATGGCGTTTCCGACCTCATGGTTGAGGTGTTTGGGGAAGCGGGGCGTCACGCCCGGAGTGCCGTTGGAGCGAATGAGTTGCCGTTCGATATCCCCGTTGAAGTCGAAATGATTGTCGAAGTGGACCCGATTCCGGCGTAAGAGGCACGGCCTCAAAATACCCGATTTGGGGGTATCCGGCCGGTCGCCTTGTATCTGCCTGTATTACGAGCGTCGCAGGTGGGAATCGCTGCACAGTGAACTCGAGATTGGTCTCAATCACGGATGCACCATCGTCAGGAGACGTTAAATGGGATACGGCATTAATCGACGCGCACGCGGATTCGCAGTCGCTCTCGCAGTGCTGGCGGGAGTCTCTGCCGCAGGCGCGCAAACGAACCGGCCCGCGGGAGGAGTGAGCGGGAAGGTCACGGACAAGGGATCGGGTGCGCCGATTGTCGGCGTGGCGGTTCAGGTTGAAGGCTCCAGCGCTGGAGTCGTGACGGGTTCGGACGGTTCGTACCGTATTGCGTCGGTGGCGTCGGGCTCACAGACGATCACGACACGACGCATCGGCTACGTGTCCGCGAAGAAAACAGTGACGGTGGCCGATAATCAGACCGTCACCGCCGACTTTGCCCTTGAGGCAGCGGCAACGTCGCTCCAAGCCGTCGTCATGACAGCGACGGGCGCGCAACGCCGCATCGAACTCGGCAACGCGGTCTCTAGCATTGAAGCCTCCGCACGCATCGCCGAAACGCCGGTCAAGAACATCGGCGACCTGCTGTCAGCGCAGATGCCTGGCGTGCAGGTCTCGACCGCGGGGCTCACGGGCGGCACGAGCCGCATCCGTATTCGCGGCCAGAGTTCTTTGGCGCTGGCGAACGATCCGATCTACATCATTGATGGGGTGCGTATGACGAGCACCTCGAGCGGCAACGGCACGGGCGGCGGTACGGTGCCGAGTCGCGCCAACGACATCAATCCCGAAGAAATCGAGAGTATTGAAGTCGTGAAGGGTCCCTCCGCCGCCACGCTCTATGGCACGGATGCCGCGAACGGTGTGATCGTGATCACCACCAAGCGTGGCCGCGCCGGGAAGCCGGTCTTTGCGTTCCACACGGAGCAAGGGCGGCTGGACGACCGCAACAACTATCCGGCGACATATTCGCTCCTCGGGCATTCGCCCGGCGCCACGGCGCAGAAGCGTTGCTTCACGTACGACATCGCCGAAGGGTCGTGCTTGCTGGACAGCGCGACCGTGCTCAACCTGTGGAAGAACCCCGCGACGACCACCATCAAGTACGGCTCGCGTCGTCTGGTTGGCGGGCAGGTTTCCGGCGGCAGTGAGCAGGTGCGCTACTTCATCAGCGCCGATATGAACGAGGAGACCGGTCCGGTGGGTCTCCCCGCAGTGGACAAGCAGCGGTTTGACTCGCTCGGCGTACAGATCCGGCCCAACATGCTACGGCCGAACAATCTGCAGCAGCTTTCGCTGCGCTCCAATGTCGACGTCGCCATCACGCCGCACCTCGATGTGTCGGTGTCGGCTGGGCTCACCTCGCTCGACCAGCGTTTTCCGCAGAGTGAAAACGGCAACGTGGCGAGCTATGTGCAACAGATGACGTTCGGCCCCGGCTACCGCACCGGCCCTGGCTACAGCGGCGTTGGCGCGGCCGGTGAGCCGCTCTTTGGCTACGCGGCCATGACGCCGGGCGAAGTCTTTCAGTTTGTGTCGTCGCAGAACGTGGTGCGTTTCGTCGGGAGCTCCACCGTCAACTGGCGGCCGATGAACTGGCTGCAGGTGCGCGGCGACGTTGGCTACGACATGGCGAACCAGGACGATTATACGCTCCAACGCTTCGGCGAAGGCCCGACGGGCGGCACGAACCTGCTCGGCTCCTCCGGCGACACCCGCACAACGCACGTGAACTTCACGTCGAACCTCGGCGCCACCGGCACATGGCAGTTGCGCCCCTGGGCGCAGCTCCGGTCGACGGTCGGAACGCAGTACGTCGTCAACTCGCGCAACATCACGTCGGCGCGCGGCACGCAGTTGGTGCCCGGCGGTGAACTGCCGAGTCAGGGCACGATCTTCTCGGTCACAGCGAGCAGCGTGCCGTCGAAGACGCTCGGCATGTTTATCGAAGAGCAGTTGGCGTTGCGCGACCGGCTGTATTTCACGGTTGCGGTGCGATCGGACAAAAACAGCGCGTTCGGTGTCAACTACGCTGGCGTCTATTATCCCAAGGCGTCGGTGTCGTGGATATTGTCGGACGAATCGTTCTTCCCGCACATGAAGTACCTAGAGCAGCTCCGGGTGCGTACGTCGTTCGGTGCGTCGGGCGTGCAGCCGGGCGCGACGGCGGCGTTGCGGACGTACACGAGCGCCACGGTGAACTTCGGTAACGCGGCGGTGGCGGGTTTGTCGGTTTCCAATCCAGGCAATCCGAACCTCCGGCCGGAGCGCACGAGCGAAGTCGAGGCGGGTATCGATGCCAAGCTGTTCGGTGGCCGTGCCAACCTCGAACTCACGTACTATAAGAAGAACACGAACGACGCCCTCATCAATCAGCCAGTGGCGCCGTCTGCAGGCGTGAGCGGTTATCTGGCCAATCTCGGCGGCGTGCAGAACTCCGGTGTGGAGTACAGCCTGCACGCGCAGCTGATTGATCGGCGCGACCTCGGCTGGGATGTGACGTATGCCGGTTCGTACAACGCCAACAAGGTTGTTTCGCTCGGTGGCATTATTGCCGCTCCGTTCGCGAGTGCGAGCGTCGGCTATCCGGTGGGCTCGGCATACGGGCGCATCCTGACGTACGCAGATGCTAACAATGACGGGCTCCTCTCGCGCGGTGAGGTGACCATCTCGACCGCAGCGAATCAGGTATTCCTTGGCCCCTACAATCCGCCCACGCAGGTGTCCGTATCGACGGGGGTGGAGCTGTTCAGTCACCGTCTGCGTCTCTCGGCACTCGCCGATCGTCGCGCGGGTGGCCGTATTGCGAACCTTGAGTTGATGCTGCCCTGTCTCGTGGCCATTGGCTGCGGCGACTTGCAGCGCATGAACGCGCCGTTGGCCGTGCAGGCTCGTGGCATTGCGGTGAAGCAAGGGGTCACGTCGGTCTACAATCAGGACATGAGCTTCACGCGTCTGCGTGAGATCACGGCCAGCTATTCGCTGGACGAGACGCTCGTGCGCCAGCTTATGCGCGGTTCGTCGGCGCGGATCAGTCTGTCGGTCCGCAATGTCGCGCTCTGGAAGACGTCGTATGATGGGACGGATCCGGAAAGTTCGTACGGCAGCTCGGCCGACCTTGGCTCAGCCGCCGCACAGAACGTGGCCGCGACCTCTCCGCCGATGTACATCATGCTGCGACTCAACATCACTTACTGACGACTGGGGATTCCTAACGATGACGCCCATTTACGTGCGTATCCGCTCTGTCGTCACCGCGGCGGCCGTCTTGCTCGGCTCGACCGCGTGCGACAAGTTGCAACACGACCTGCTGACGGCGAACATCGTCGGCACGGTCACGCCGGCGAGTATCAATAACGCCGCCGCCGCCGACGCGCTGCGCGTTGGTGCGCTCGGTGCCTTCAATGCCATCACCGGCGCTGGACAAGTCTGGACCTTCAGCGATCTGGCCACCGATGTGTGGAAGACCGCTGACGCCCGCCAGCAGAGCGGGGAGTTCGATATTGGCTTGGTGTTCAATACCGACGTAGACCTCCAGGCCAACTACGCCAGTCTGTACGTGGCGATTGCACGGTCCAACGAAGCCATCACCGCGCTTCGGACCTATATGCCGAATCCCGCGTGGGGCATCGGCCAGATGTATCTCGTCAAGGGTTTTGCTGAGATGCAGCTCGCCGAGTACTTCTGCAACGGCACGCCGCTCACCACTATTCAGAACGGGGCCATCGTCTACGGCACGCCGCTCTCGAACCAGCAGGTGTTCACGATTGCGGCGGCACATGTCGATTCGGCGATGGCGTTGTTCACGGCCACGGACGCCACGACCGCAGCGCTCCTGAGTGCTGCCAAAATCACGAAGGGGCGCATTCTGGTGGATATGGGTCGCTTTAGTAATGCCGCAACGGCGGTGGCAGGCGTTGCCACTTCGTTTGCGTATCAAAACACGTTCGCGCTCGCGACCGGCGACAACGGTGTGTGGAACATCAATAACAACCTCAAGCGGTTTACGGTCGGCGATAGCATGGATGCGTCTGGCGTTATTGGTAACGCGCTTCCGTTTGCGTCATCGGGCGATCCGCGGGTGAAAGTCACCGGCACGACGCTGGGCACCTCGCCGCTTGGACGCGGGAATGACGGATCCACCAACCTGGTCGGGCAATCGATCTGGGGTCGGTCGGACGCGATCAACATTGTCTCTGGCTTGGATGCGCGATTGATCGAAGCCGAGGCGGCGCTGAACGCGAGCGATCTCGCCGGAATGACGGCCATTCTCAATACGTTGCGCCTCACGCCACCAGCGTTGTCGCCCACGTACACGCCTGCGGCGATGGCGCCGCTCGCCGTGCCGGCCTCGGCGGCGCTCGCCGCCACGCTGTTCTTCCGCGAAAAAGCGTTCTGGACGTTTGGTCGCGGCACGCGGCTCGGCGACCTGCGCCGTTTGATGCGCCAGTATGGGCGTACCCACGATGCGGTGTTTCCAACCGGTGTCTACTTCAAGACGTCGGCGCAGTACGTGAGCGAGGCCAATCTGCAGATTAGCAGCCTCGAGGCGACGAACCCCAATGTGGTGCTCGGTGCCAACTCGTCGTACTGCACGGACCGACTCCCATGACCCTCGACACGCGGACCGCCGCATGAGCTCCAAAGCTACCGCAGTTCCTGCGTCGACATTGACGCAGGGGCTGACGATGGTCGATGTCATCTCCTTTGGCGTCGGGTCCGCCGTTGGTGTTTCGATATTCTCGATTATGGCACCGGCCGCGCAGTTGGCCGGGAGCGGTATGTTGTTGGCCTTGGCGGTGGCCGCGGTGCCGATGGTGATTTTTGCTGTCGTCTACGCCTTTATGGGATCGACGGTTCCTCGCTCGGGCGCATCGTTTGATTGGCCCGCGCAGTTTATCCATCCGTTTGTAGGATTTATGGTGGCGTGGTTGCGCGTCATCGGGAACACGGGCGCGCTGACGGTGCTCACACTCGTGCTCGTGAGTTACGTGGGACGCGTGTATCCGCTTCCGCAGAAGCCGGCGATGTTCGCGTTGCTCGTGATTTTCACCTTTGCGAATCTCGTTGGCGTGAAGGTCGCTGCCGGTGTGGAGCGGGTGCTTGTGGTGGTCAAACTCACGGCGTTCGCGATCTTTGCGTTTGTGGGAATGTCCTCTGTGAGTTCTGTGAACTTTCACCCGGTCGTTGGTCATGGGCTGGGTGGCGTGTTCATGTCACTCCCGCTGCTGGTGTCGCTCTATATGGGCATCGAGGGCGCGACAGAGGTTGGTGAAGAAATCAAGAACGGCCCGGCCGTCATCGCACGGGGACTCGCGGTGGCCGTCGGCATCACGATTGTCGTCTATTTGTTGGTCTCGAGTGTGGCCCTCGGTGTGCTCGGCGCTCCGGCGCTCGGCGCGAGTGATGCTCCACTGTTCGACGCGGGCAAACATTTCCTCGGTGCGTGGAATACACCGCTGATGCTCATCGCGGCGGTCGCGTCCATCAGCACGTCCATCAACGCTGTGTTCTTGACTTTTACCCGGTTTCTCTTTGCGATGGGGCGTGACGGGGTGCTCCCAGGCGCCTTTGCTCGCGTGCATCCGACGTGGGGCACGCCGCACGTTGCCGTGTTCGCCGTTTTCGCACTCGGCGTGGCTGGGCTGGCGCTGCCGTCGGGACTCGTGTTCCTTTTCTTAGCCATCAGTATTCCTACCACGCTGAAGTACGTCAGCAACTGCTGGTCTGCGTGGCGGTTAGTGAATCATCATCCCGCGCTGCACGCCCGTGCGAAATTCGCACTGAGTGCGCGCGCCGTAAAATTGTGGTCTGGTGCAGGGATCGTCTGCGGCCTTGGAATTATCGTAGCGGGAATCGAAGCCGACTGGCGCCCGTACGGGATTCTGGGAGCCTGGTTCGCCATCGGCTGTGTGTACTGGCTTGTCAGGGGGCAACGTATGAGTCGTAGCATGCAGGCACTATCGGCCACTCCCGCACCGTGAGCTATCGGCGCGGGCAGTGCCTAGCGGTGGTCATCGCGGTGGCCTGCGCTAGCGCCACGGCGCCCGCGCAGGTTGCCGACTCGCTCGTGGTTGCTGCCGCTCGCTGGCGCACGATCGGTCCGGCCCTGAGTAGCGGGCGGCTCTCCGACGTAGTGGGCATTCCAGGGCCTTCCAAAACGTTTTTCGTTGCCGCGGCAGCAGGCGGCGTGTGGAAATCGGGCAACAATGGGATCACCTGGCGCCCGGTCTTCGACGACAAACGCATCGCATCCATGGGCGCGCTCGCCATCGCACCATCCGACACGCAGACCGTGTGGGCTGGGTCGGGTGAACCGAACGTGCGCTATCCATCAGAGCCGGGCGGTGGCGTGTTCAAGTCATCAGACGGTGGCGCGACCTGGCGCCTGATGGGCCTGAATAAATCGGAACGAATTGGGCGCATCGTGGTGCATCCGCGAGATCCCAACATTGTGTATGTGGCGGCACTCGGCGCCCTGTATGGCCGCACTGCGGAACGCGGACTCTACAAGACCACCGACGGCGGAAACACGTGGGTCCTCAGCAAGTTCATTGACGACCGCACGGGCTTTGTCGATGTCGTCATGGATCCCCGCAATCCAGAGGTGCTGTACGCGGCGAGCTGGCAGGTACGCCGTACGGCCTACTCCCTGGAGAGTGGTGGCCCAGGGTCGGGTCTCTGGAAAACCGTCGATGGTGGCCGCACGTGGACGGAGATCGTCGGCTCCGGATTCCCCACTGGGGTAAAGGGGCGCATCGGACTCGCACTGGCGCCGAGCAACCCCGACGTCGTGTACGCGCTCACTGAGGCCGGCCGGCCGACCACAGACAAGTCGTACGTGCCTGAGTATCACGCGCCGAACAGCGGCTTGTATCGCTCGGCCGACGCGGGACGGACCTGGATCAAGACGAGCGACTACAACGATCGGCCATTTTACTACTCGCAGGTCCGCGTCGATCCGCGCGACAGTGACCGCATCTATTTCTCGTCGAGTCCGCTGCAGCTCTCAACCGATGGCGGTAAAACCTCCCGGTTGGCATCGGAAGGCGTGCATTCCGATACGCACGGCATCTGGATTGATCCCAGTGACCCCGAGCGATGGGCGATCGCTGGGGACGGTGGCTTCTCCATCACGTTCGATAAAGGGGGGACGTTCCTCTCCCCAATGAATCTGCCGCTGAGCCAGTTCTATCATGTTGGGCTCGACAATGCGATTCCGTACAACGTGTGTGCGGGCGGTCAGGACAATGGCGTGCACTGTGGGCCGAGTCGCCGAAAGGGCGGCACAACCACGAACGCCGACTGGTCGTTGGTGCAGGGCGGGGACATGGCCTACGCCATTCCAGATCCGTTCAATCCAGCGCTCTGGTTCACGGAGTCGAGCAGCGCGTTGATCACGCGCCTCAATCTGAACACAAGCGAAGGCATGACCGTGCGTCGCCCGCACTGGGAAACCCGCTATCAAACGTGGGAGGATTCCATTGCTACGGTGCGTGGTAATCCGTTGACTCCTGCCGCGCCAACGGTGGTTGCCGCGATCGCCGCGCTACGCGCCAAGCAGCATCAGGATTCGCTTGACCTCGACATCCGCTTTGGCTGGGATGCGGGCCTCGTGGTATCGGCGCACAAGCAGGGAGTCGTCTACTGGGGCGGAAGTCGGGTGCTCAAGTCGACGCAGGGCGGAGAGCATATGACGCCCATCTCGCCAGACCTCACCAAGAAACTCTACGCCAAAATCGACACATCGCAGCATCTCACCGGCGGCGTGAACCTCGAGACGACGTACACGGAGTCGTTCGGTTACACGGTCGCGCTCGCGGAGTCACCACTCAAGGCAGGCCTGCTGTACGCCGGGACCGATGACGGCAACGTCTGGGTGACGCACGATGACGGCGCGACGTGGGAAAATTTATCCGATCGTTTTCCGGGATTGCCGGCGACCGAGCCGTATGTGGCAAGCATCGAGCCTTCGCATGCCGACACGCTGACGTTCTATGTCGTGTTCGACAACCATCGCGTCAACGATGGAAAACCATACCTGTATGCCACGCACGATGGTGGCCGCACCTTCCGTCGCATCGCCAACGGGCTGCCCGCCGACGGGCCCGCCGACTATTTGCATGTGGTGCGTGAGGATCCGCACAACGCGAGTCTGCTCTTCGTCGGTTCGTCGATCGGCGTCTTTGTGTCGGTCGACGGGGGGGCAAGCTGGGGACGTTTCATGACTGGGCTCCCGTCCGTCCCAGTGTTTGATTTGCAGATCCACGCACGCGACCACGAGCTGGTGGCGGCGACGCACGGACGTAGCATCTGGGTTGTCGATATCGCTCCGCTCGAAGATCGCGATGCCCGTGCGCGCACCGCGCAGTCGTATCTCTACGCCCCACGCTCGGCGCTGCAGTGGTCGGAGCCGGCCACCCGCGGCAACGCAGAGGGGAACGCGACGTTCGAGACCATAAGCCCGCCATACGGTGCGCGCATCACCTACCGTCTCGCGGCCGCCGTCCCAAGCGGAGTCGTCTCCATTAGTGTGGCGAACGCCGCAGGCGAAATGTTCACGACGCTTCGCGGCCCAGGCGACGGACCAGGCGTCCGTTCTGTAGTGTGGGACTATCTGATTCCCGCACCGGTGTCGACTCCGGCTCCGCTGTCAGCCTCGATGCGCCGCGATAGTGTCCTGCGTGCGGTTCGAGTACCGATGGTTCTCGACTCCCTCCGGAAGGCTGGGTATGATCCGGTCTCACTCACGCGAGCCAGTGAACTGATCGCGAGCGCCCGGTTCGGCGGCACCTCTGCCGGTGGTCGAGGGGCGCGCGGCGGACGTGGGGCGAGTGTCGGCGGCGCCTCAACCGGGTGCGAGCGGCCTTCGACGCCGCAAGAACTGTTCTGCGCACGCCCGGCGGAAGGCGGCCCACAAGGACCGAGAGGCATCCAGGGCCCCTTCACGAGCCCGTTAGTCGTCAACGGAGCAGACCCCAAACGGGTGCTTCGTGTGTTTGATATCGTGGGATTCTCGTACTTCAATACTCCCAGCGGACGATCGTGGCTCGGCTCCGGAAATGAGGGCGCGCCGAGTCCTTCGTTAGCCCCTCCGGGGGAGTACACGCTCACGCTTATCGCGGGTAGTGACACCACGAGGCAGCGTTTGCGCGTGGAGCGTGCATCAAGCGCGTCCGGCGGGATTCCACGAAGACCGTAATATTGTGTTGCAGCACGCGCACTGCGAACGCCCTTCCGAGAATCACTATGTCTGTCCGATCGTCTAACGGTTCGCTGTGCGGTCGCCGCACCATGTGCTCCGCCATCGTTGCGGTGCTCTTGGTCACCGCAACGGCCAACGGTAGCCTGTCCGCTCAGGGATCTCCAGTCGGTGCGGCGCCCTTGCACGCCCCAGTCGTCACGCATCGGGAGGGCGTGTTCAACGGAAAGAAGGTGGCGTACACTGCGACAGTGCAGGAGACGGTCGTTCCCAACGCCGCTGGCGCTCCAGGCGCGCGCATCGTGAGCACCGCCTACACGGCAGACGGCAGCAGCGCGCCCGCGCGCCCGGTGCTCTTTGTGTGCAACGGCGGTCCGATTGGTCCGTCGAATCCATTGCATATGCTCGCGATGGGGCCACGCCGACTTGCTATCCCATCTGATCTGACGGCAGCTGCGGCGTCATTTACGCTGGTCGATAACGGATATGCGGTGCTCGATGTCGCCGATATTGTGTTCTTCGATCCGGCCAGCACAGGGTGGAGCCGCGTGATGGACGGCGTGAAGCCTGAGTCGTACTACACGACGGACGACGACGCCCAGCAGTTTGCGGCGTTCATCGATCGTTGGCTCCGCGAACACCACCGCATGGCGTCGCCGAAGTATGTCCTCGGCGAGAGCTACGCCACCATTCGTGTGCCGGAAACGGCGCGGCAGTTGCTGCACCTTCCAGAGCCGATCATCCTCGATGGCGTGTTCCTCATGGGACAAGCCGCGAATCAGCTCGAGATCAATACGCGTCCCTACAACATCCTCGCCCCGGTTGTCGGCCTGCCCTCCGTGGCTGCCACCGCGTGGTACCATAACCAAGGGGATCGCAAAGGGCGCACGGTGTATCAGGTGATGACCGAGGCCGCGCAGTTTGCGAACGGCGAGTATCTGACCGCGCTCTTTAAGGGCAATGCGGCCCTATCCGAGCGGGAGCGGTCGCGGATCGCGGAACGGCTCGAATCATTCACCGCGATTCCTGCGTCGTACTTCCTGGCGAACAATCTGCGGATCACGCGGCCAACGTTTCAAAACGAGTTGCTCAAGCAACAAGGACTCAAGCTCGGCTCCGATGACGCGCGATACGTGGGGCCGGTAAAGGGGCCGGAACCGGACGCGGTCCTCGCATCGGCAGCCTACGCAGCAATGGTGCGCTATTTTCGGGACGAGCTGAAAGTGGACCGCCCCGATGAGTATCGGCGGCGTCAGTTCCCGGCCGAAGTGTCCGATCGCAATGGGTGGGCGTATGCACCCGCGGGATCGCCCTTCTCGGATTTTCCGTACACCGCCTCGATTACCGAAGTCATGAACGCGAATCCAAACTTCCGCGTGGTGGTGGGTTCCGGGATCTACGATATGAAGACGACCACCGGCGCCGCCGAATACCTGATCGCGCAATCCGGGTGGCCCGCGACTCGCGTTCGCATCTCGTACTATGAGGGCGGTCATATGGCCTACACCAACGAAAGCGCCCTCAAAGTTTTCGCGGCCGACGTGCGAGCATTGGTGACGGGAAAATAAGGTGCCAGCGAGAATCTCCACGGCGTTGGCGTACACACTCGCGCGGAAAGCGCTCTCATGACACCACCCGAAACATCCGTTATGTCCGACGAGGCCCGTCGTTTGCGCCGCGACTTTCCGTACGTCGACGAATGCGTCTATCTCAACACGGCGTCCGCGGGGCTCTCGTGGCAGGGGCAAGGAACCGCCGCCGCGGCGTTTTATGATATGGCGAAGTCCCGCGGCATCAACGGAATGCCCCTCTGGCAGACCTCCGCAGCGGCCGTGCGCGAGCGACTCGCGCGGCATATTTCGGTGCAACCCGATGAGATCCGTTTTGCCGGCAGCACCACTGAGGCGCTGAATCTGGTTATCGGTGCCGTGCGCTGGCTGCCGGGCGACGAAGTGGTCTGGACGGCAGACGAGTTCCCTTCTGTGGCGCTCGCATGCGAAAGCGCAGGCCGCGCAGGCGCGACCCTCTGTCCCGTCGTCGTCCACGCCGAGGAAGAACGCCTATCGGCCATCTTGGATGCGCTCACGCCAGCGACGCGTGTCGTCGCGGTATCGCACGTGCATTGGGTGACAGGCACGCGCCTCGATCTCGTGCGCCTTTCGGCGGCATGCCATGCCCTCGGCGCCATGCTGGTGGTGGACGGCATTCAGGCGCTTGGGGCTGTTCCCGTCGATCTTGGCGAAACGGATGTGTACTGCGCGTCGGTCTTTAAATGGCTGCTGTCAGGCTTCGGCCTCGCGGTGCTTGTTGTGCGCGAACGCGTGCGCGCCGAACTAACGCCCGGTATTCGCGGGTACAACAACGCATCACCGTCCAGCGATCTCCACTACAGTCACGTGAACTATCCGGGACTCTACGCGCTCGCGGCGTGCCTGTCGTATCTCGAAACCGTCGTCGGCTGGGAAACCGTGCATCGGCGCGTGCGGACGTTGACCGGCGAGCTCGCTGTCGACTTATCGAACCGCGGGTTTCGCGTGATCACGCCGTTGGACGCTCGGGCCGGCATCGTCAGCTTCGCGCTTCCCGGGGTGGATCCAGGCGCCGTGCGCGACACCCTGGCGAAAGAAGGCATCTACGTAGAGGCGCGCGGTGGGCTGATGCGGGTGTCGCCGCACTTCTACAACACGAGTAACGAACTCACCCGGTTCATCGGGGCCGTCACGCGGATCTGTCCGCGCTCGTCGCCGTGAACGTGACCACAAGGAGCCTCGTCGCATGAACCAGACTCTCCCGCGACTCGCACGTCGCTCGGTACTCGTTGGGCTTGCTGTCCTTGCGGCGGCATCGGTGAGTGGAGCGCAGGACAACGCCGTCGTGACAACGCACCACCAGGTGAGTGTGGGAGGGCGCACCATTGCGTATACCGCGCGTGCGGGGCGGCTCCCGATTATCGACAACGATGCGGGAGATGTGCACGCCAACGTGTTCTTTGTCGCGTACACGGTTGATCGGGTCGCTGGGCAGCCCGCAAGGCCGCTCACCTTTGCGTGGAACGGCGGGCCGGGGTCAAATGCCGGCCTCGTCCACTTGCTCGGCTTCGGGCCGCGTCGCATTCGCCGTGTAGGCGATGCGTCTCGCCCCGAGCAGCAGACGTCAGTCGTCGAGGATAATCCGGGCACCTGGCTCGATCAAACCGATTTGGTGTTCGTGGACCCCGTTGGCACGGGGTATAGCCGTCCAACCAAGCCAGAGTACGCCGCCGAGTTTTATCAAACGCGCGGCGACAATGAATCGATCGCCGAGTTTATTCGCACGTATCGCAATCGCTTCGATGCGTGGGATTCGCCGCTTTTTCTCGCCGGCGAATCCTACGGCGTGACGCGTGCGGCGGGCGTGTCGGAAGCACTCACGCGGCGCGGCGTCAAACTGAAGGGCATTACCCTGATCTCGCTCGCGCTGCCACTCGGACCGCTGCCTGCGACACTGGCGACCGCGCTCTCGCTGCCGACGCTGACCGCGGCCGCGTTTTATCACAAGAAGCTCGCGCCGGATTTGATGGGCAATCTCGAACATACGCTCCGGCTGGCAGCCACCTTCGCCGAGCGGGAGTACGCACCAGCGCTCGCGCGACGCGACAGCCTGACCGCAGAGCAGCGCTCCGCACTCCTCGCGCAACTGTCGCGCTTTACCGGTCTTGACGCCCGAACATTTGACGTGCCCGCGCTCGGCATTGGCATGTCGCAGATCGACGACCAACTGTTGCGGCGAGAAGGCCGCTACGTAGGACGATACGACACGCGACTGACCTCCGTGCTCGACACCACACCTCGACCGTACGATCCCAAAGAGGATCCGAGTCTCAGTAACTTACTGAGCGATGTGGCAGTTATTCGCTACCTGCGAAACGAACTTGGCTTCAAGAGCGATTTGTTCTATCAGGGGCCGTGGGGCGGGGGATATCCGGCGCCGACCACGTTTCGCGGTGACTGGATGTCCATGCGATGGGGCGCCCGTCGAGATCCCGCAGCCGGAGGGAGAGGGGGCGCCGATTCAACCGCCAGCCGCCCAGGCTCCGGCAGAGGCGCCACGCCGCCCACCACAACGGTTGAGCCACTGCGAGCTGCGCTCCTCGCCGACCGTGAGCTCCGCGTGCTTTCCGTATGCGGCTACTACGACTTGATGTGCGCCTACGCGTCCAATGAATGGGTGGCGAGCCACCTCGATGCATCGATTCGTGATCGTGTGGTGACCCGCGCGTATGCGGGTGGACATGCTATCTATACAGACGCAGCCGCACAGGCCGCACTCAAACGCGACGTCGGGAAGCTGCTGCAGGGGACGTTGTCGCGCGGGGTGCAGCCGTAGGTAGCTACCGACGGCGCGGGCGCTGAGCCCGTGCGGTGGACAACAGAACGCACCGAGTCTCCGTTTCTCGTTGAGGAGTATCGCTCGCATGAGCCAGCTCGCGCATTACCGCCGCATCGCCCCGTTGGCGCTCCTCGCGCTCCTCGCGCTCCTCTCCGCCACCGCGCCAGCCCAGCGGCGCCCGCGCACGACCGGTGCCGTCGTCGGCACCGTGGAGCACGTCTGGAAACCGGTGCGCGACGGTGGCGCCGAGGTCACGGCAATCGCAGTGCGCACCGTCGTGCAGTTACAATCGGACTCCGTCGTTCAGGCGTTCAGCTTGAACGCGCCCATCACGTATGCCGGCGTTGCGGGCATTGCCGATCGCGTGAGGAACTTCGAGGTTACAGACGCGCTCGGTACCGTACCCCTGCGCATCGAAAATGACGCGCCGAATGCCGGAGGCTTTCCGTTCTATCGTCACTGGCGTGCGGAACGAGCGGTGCGTTTCCCACTCACGATTGCCTATCGCTCGCTCGCGCCAGATAAAGCGCTCCGCGAACCGCCCTTTGGTTTGTTTGCCACCGCCGGCGGCGTGAGTGGTGCCGGCTCTGGATTCTTAGTGCTTCCCGAAACACCGGCGCGCGTCACCACGCGCGTGCATTGGGATCTCAGTGACCTCGCGGCGGGCTCCAGCGGCGTCACCTCCTTCGGTGACGGCGACGTGCAACTCGATGGCCCCGCCGACGGCGTACGGCAGGGATGGATCATGGCGGGCCCCTTGGGCAAATACCCAGCACAGGGCGGCGGCGCGGGCTTTAGTGCGGTCTGGCTCGGCACGCCGGCGTGGGACCCGGAACCGGAAATGCGTTGGACTGCCACCATGTACGAATACCTCGGAAAGAACTACCGCTATTTGAATCCGTTGCCGAGTTACCGCGTCTTCGTGCGCGTCGGCGCACAAGGCGGTACGGCACTCGGCGCATCCTTCATGGGTGGCGCCGCGGCGCGGCAGCCTGGTGCGGCGCCACAAGGCCAATCGCCCCGTGAAACGTTCACTCACGAGATGGGCCATCTCTTTGTGGGTGCGGTCAGAGCACCGGACGGCATCTCTAGTTGGTTCAGCGAAGGGCTGAACACCTACTACACGCGGTTGCTGCCGATGCGCGGCGGCTTCACGTCGGTGGACGACTACGGCAAGGACATCAATCGCGCCTTCCGCGAGTACTACGACGGTTCCGCTCGCAACTTCTCGGCGGATTCCATCACGCGCGTCGGTTTTACCGACAACACCATCCGGCACATGCCGTATGTGCGCAGCAGCCTCTATTTCGCCGACCTCGACTCACGGATCCGGGCGCATTCCCGCGGCGCGCGCAACCTCGACGCGGTGTTGCAGGAGCTGTTTGTGCGGCGAGCGAGTGGCACCGCGTTTGATCATGCGGCGTGGATCGAGATCGTCGTTCGCGAAGCCGGTGCAGAAGCAGCGGCGATGTTCCAAAACATTATCATCGCCGGCACACAAACACTGGTGCCCGCCTCCGATGCATTCGGGCCATGCTTTGAGCGTCGCGATGTGGCCGCGCAAGTCGCGGACGGAAAAGAAACACGGCGCGCCGGCTACGCGTGGGTGCGCGTGCCAGGGCGCTCGGACGAGCAGTGTCGCGCGTCATGGTGACAGCGCTCACCATCACTCCCGTCGCCGCGCACGAATGTGACGCCCTCGCGTCCCTCATGCGCCGCACCATCGAGCCGCTCTCGTACTACAACGCGCGCGCCATCCGCGCCGAGCTCATCAAATACACCGCCCATACACTGCGCACGCTTGCATCAGCCGAGCCTCAGGCGGTGCTCGTCGCGCGTCGCGGAGCCGATATCGTCGGCTTTTGCGTGAGCCGCTTTGACGACGGCACCATCTGGCTCTCCTGGTTCGGCACCGACGCCAGTGCGCGCGGCCAAGGCGTGGGCGCAGCACTCCTCGCCGCGCTGGCGAGCACACTCCCGGCTCGACACGCGCACAAAATCTGGTGCGACTCGCGGGTGGAGAACGTGGAATCGAAGTCCGTCCTCGAACGTGCTGGTTTTAAGCGCATTGCCACGCTCACCAATCACTGGTACGAGCAGGACTACTTCCTGTGGGAGTGGTACCCGTCGTAAGTCGAGAGCGGTGTGCCCGCGCGCGCAAAAAGAGAACGGTCCCCGAGCACTAGCTCGGGGACCGTTCTCTTTGCCATGCAGTAGTCGCCACCCAACAGCGCTACTCGTTTACGTGCACAACCTTTGCCGGCGAAAATCCGTTGAATGTGGTCGCCGAGGCATACGTGTACGCGCCAATCTTTTCGCTGTACACTAAGTCGTCGCGATTGAGCGACGGCAAATACTCCGCCTGAGAAATCACGTCAAAGGCGTCGCACGTGGGCCCAAAGACCGCCGACAGTTGCGCCTTGCCGCGTTTGAACGCTTTCACGGGATACATGCAGTGGTCAAAGACCTGACCGGAATACGTGTGATACACGCCGTCATCCAAATAGTAGGACGGTTTGCCGTCACGAATCGCTCGGCCAATGATCTTCGACACCGAGTAGCCCGCCGTCGCCACAAAAAAACGACCCGGCTCAGCGAGAATCTCAATGTTCTTCGGGAACAACCGCTTGATCTCGGAGTTGATGAGTCGCGCGAGTTCGCGGAAGGGACGCACCGTCTTGTCGTACGGAGCGGGGAAGCCGCCGCCAATGTCCACCAGGTTCATCTTGGTGTAGCCGCGAGCCTTGGCTTCCGTGTAGATGTCGGCCGTAAGATTGAGCGCCTCGACGTAGTTCTGGAAGTTCGTCGTCTGGCTACCCACGTGAAAGCTGATCCCCTCCACCACGAGCCCGCGTCGGTCGGCTTCGAGAATCAAATCCACCGCCTCGCCGGGCGAGGCGCCGAACTTTGACGACAGCTCAACCATCGCGCCCGTGTTCGACACCTTGAGCCGCAACACGAGCCCAGCCTTGGGCGCGTGCTCCTTGATCTTCTCGATTTCGTCAAGGTTGTCGAACGTCACGAGCGGCTTGTACTTGTTGAGCTCCCGCAGCGTCTCGACCGGCTTGATCGGGTTGGCGTAGATGATCTTGTCCCAGATCCACTGCTGACGCTCGCGCGCCGGCAAATGTTTGATCTTCTCGTACACAACTTTGAACTCGGGCATCGACGCCACGTCAAAGCTCGCCCCTTCTTCAAAGAGCGTGCGCACGATCGCCGGATCCGCCCCTGCCTTGACGGCAAAATACGGTTGCACGCGCGGCAGGTACTTCCGAAACATCTGGAAGTTTTTCCGCAGTTCGTCGTGGTCAATCACGAGCAGCGGCGTGCCGTGCTCCTCAGCCAGTTTCTGCAGCCGAGCCTTCGAAATCATTCGCCGTCCTTCATGAGGAAGTTCTTGAACTGCCACGGGTCTTTCTTGTCCATGTCCGGTTTGTTGTACCCCGGGAACGGATTCTGGTAGTTCTTGAGCGGTGTCCAATCCGACGGCGTCGAGATGAACTTACCGAGGTACGGCTTGGCAATGCCGAGGATGTACTCGTGCGGCAGGTCGTCCGGCACCACCACGCCCATATCCGGATTCTCGATCATCCACGAGGTGGCGGCCACTACGGAAATGGCGACCTGCATGGTGGTCGCATTCTGGTGCGGCACCAAGCGGCGCGATTCTTCAATGCTCAAATCACTGCCCGTCCACCACGACTGATACGGGTGGCCCATCAGCAGGGCGCCGAGGATGTCGGAGCCGCTGGTGATGTCGTCATTCATGATGCGCTGATTGTCGTTCAGCTTGTAGTCGTAGCCGCGCATTTCGTTGAGCGAGGCAATGGCCGCGTCGGTGGGGCAGTAGGCGTAGTGCACCGTCGGGCGGTACACGGCTTTCCCCTTCTCCCACACCGTGAGATGATCGGAGATGGTGAACGCTTCGCCGTGACGCACGACCATGCCACGAATGGTGTAGTTCGGCACCCAGGTGCGGACCCACACGTCCATGCCCATACGCGCGAGGCAGATTTGATTCTTGGGGCCTTCTTTATGCTTGAAGGCATGCGCCGGCAGTTCCTTCTCGTGCGTGCCCCAGCCCATTTCGGAGGTGGTTTGTCCTTCCTCGCGGAAGCCTTCAATGCTCCACGTATTCACGAATTCGTCCACGAGCTTGGGCTTGTTCGAAATCTGCGTGTCGCGCTCGGAGCAGTGGATGACCTTCACGCCGAGTTGGTGCGCGAGGTGGTTCCACGCCTGCGTCTGCGCGAGTTCGCCAATGAGTTCGGCCTTCTTGCCCTTGAACTTCTTGTCGGCGAGGGAGGCCGCAGCGATGTCGAGCAGCCCCTGCTTGGTGAAGTGCGAGATGAGTCCCGGGTTCGCGCCGTGCTCGAGCACCGCGGTCGGGCCCTTGGTCTTCCACTTGGCCATCATGCGGCGGACGTTCATGTGCCGCCAATAGAGCGTCTTCTCGGTGGGATGCTGCTTGGGTCCTGCGGCGTACGGGTCCCACAGCTCCGTGGACGTGTTGATGTAGAGCACGCCGTGCGTGTGGCACCAGTTGAGGATTTCGCAGGCGTCGATGTTCCACGCGAGGTCAATGATCACGTCGCCCGCGCTGACGTACGAGGCGAGGAGCGAGCCCATGTTCTTTTTGGTCACGCGGTCGCGCACCCAGTGGACGCCCTTGGCGGTCCACTTTTTGAGTTTGTCCGCGCGATCCTCAAAGTCCATGACCGTCACGTTCTCGGGCGCGACCTTGATGTGCTTGAAGAGAATCGGCAGCGCGCACTCGGCAACGGCGCCGTAGCCGACGAAGAGAATCTTATTCTTGAATCGTGTCATGGGGTGTCTCAGGATGAACGCGGGCCGCTCGGCCGCGCAGGCACGAAAGGAAGCGCGGATGGCCGCGCCGACATCAATACATCCGCGCGATCTCCCGCGCGTCTGCAATTGAACAGAAGAGCAGGCATTTTGCCAGCGAAAATTCGGCGGGGGCCGCAGGTGAGCCGACCGTGCCGTCGCCCGCGCTGGTCGGCGGCGGCTGGCGCGTTATCTTGCCCTCAGCTCCACCAACCTCAGAGGCAGGCCACATGAAGACCAGCGCGCCGCACGACGGCGTCTACGCCCGCATTGGACCCTCGCGTATCCACGGCGTGGGCGTGCGCGCCATTCGCGCGATTCCAGCTGGGACGCTCGTCTTCCACGGGGAAAGCGAGCGCGTGGTGTGGCGGTCGCGGGCCGCCGTCCGGAGGATGCCGAAGGCCATTCGCGCCCTCTACGAGGACTTCGGCATGGTCTCCGGTAGCCAGATTGGCGTGCCGCCCACACTCAACATGCTTTCGGTGGGCTGGTACGTGAATCACGCCGAGCGCCCGAACCTCGAGGCGGGCGAGGACGGCCGCTTTCGCGCGCTCCGGCGCATCCGGGCAGGGGAGGAACTCACGGCTGACTACCGGACCTTTGTGGACGAACCCCTCTCCTTCCGTCCGCGGCGCGCCCGCTAGCTGGCGCGCCGCGTGCCGTTGTGCTCAGCCACCGGAGCCTGCGCGGCGCGTGTGGCCGGTGAGGAGAGCGACGCAATCAGAGGGGGAACGAATATATCGGCGCCTCAACGGACCCTGACCAGTTGAATGTTCTTCATCCGCGCCGCGTCGAGCACAAGCGCCGTCACTTTTCCGGATTTGTCGCGCAGCACCGTCGCCTTGGCCTCCCCAGTTGAGAACTGATCGGGCTGAAACGGCTCCATTGGCATCCAGTCGCCGTAGCCGCCGCGCACCATCAGGCGCCCGTCGCGCTCTTTCACCACGTATGTCGCCTGCAACTCCTCGCTGAAATACGAGCCAATCACGTGTGCGCGGTCAGCGGCCGAGAGCACCGGCACCGGCAAGAGCGGCGGTGCCGGCGCATCCATCGTCGAGGACGCCATCAGCCCGGTGCGTCCATTGGCGAGACGGCGGAACGCGAGCGTCCCTGGTAATCCATCGGCCGCATAGGTCGAGTCGTTGAGCGCCGTGAGCGCCCAGTCGCGCCCCATCGCTTTCATGGTGAGTCCGGTACTCGCCCGCTCGACACTCGCGGCCACACCGGGAAGAAACTCAAAACGCCCCAGGTAACTGTCGGGTGCGCGTTGCGTTGTTGGCGCGCGCGCGGCGGCACCACTCTGAACCGCGGCGCTCGGCGCGGCCGCCTTCGCGAAAGCCGCCCGCAGCACCACATTCGCTACCGCCTGCGCCATCGCGGAGGGGTCGGCCGTGTAATCGTTGCACAGAATGCCGATGGACGTGTGCATCGACGGAAACCGCAGCAACTCCGCCCGATACCCAATGAACGATCCGCCGTGGCTCACCGTCGGCAACCCGCGGTAGGGCTTCAGGAAAAGCCCCGCCGCGTACTCGGTGGTGTCGCCAGTGGTCAGGATTCCGCGCGTGTAGAGCCGCTGCACAAACGACGCCCCCCCGCCCACCGTATTGCTAAAAAAGTTTTCGTCCCACTTTGCCAAATCCTCCACTGTCGTGTGCAGACCACCGTCGCCCACCAGCGCGAAACTGGTCCGCACAATGCGATAGCCGCCGGCGCCAGTGGGCTCATATCCCTCGGCGCGGCGCGGCACGATCATGGTGCGGTCGTCGTGAAAGTGCGTGTCCTGCATGCCGAGCGGTTCAAACAGGTTGCGGGTGGAGTAGTCGCGGAGTGACTGTCCGCTCACGCGTCGCACAATCACCGAGAGCAAGAAGTAATTGGAGTTGCTATACGCCCAGTGGCTCCCCGGCGTAAAGTCGAGCGCCTTCTGGCGCACGATCAAATCAAGCGCGGCTTCCTCCGGGATTTCATCTCCAAACAAACGGCCCGATATCCCCCAGAGTCCGAGGTAGTCGCGGAGGCCGCTCAGGTGATGCACGAGATGGCGGAGCGTGACGGCGTCTGCGTACGCGGGCAGCTCCGGCACATACTTCCGCACCGGATCGTCAAGCGAGATCTTGCCCTGCGTGACGAGCAGCATGATGCTCGCGGCCGTGAACTGCTTGGATGTGGACGCGATGTAAAACACCGTCTTCGGTGAAATCGCGATCCCTTGGTTGAGGTCCGCCATGCCATAGCCGCGGGCGTAGGCGACGCGGCCATTGCGGTACACTCCCACCGCACACCCAGGGCGGTCCGTGCGATTGTACGCGGCGAACACCGAGTCCACTGCGGCCGCCGGAAACGAAGACTGCGTGACGAGTCGCTGCAGGGGGAGGAGCAGAGCAAGAGCAACGAGCATCGCCGGAATACGGATGCGGATCATAGGTCCTCAAGGAGTGGGGCGCAGGAGGAAACATACGCGGTGGTCGCCCGCCGTCTAGGATGTCACGCAGCGGAGGAAGGTGCGCGAGGCGCTGCACTCCGCGATTGTCCGCAGGCGATTCGCGGTGGTGCCGCGCGATGCGCAGCGATGCGCATGGTGTCACGACGTGAGGGCGCGCTGGTACCGCTCCTGCCGTTGCATCACGC
>CANIWQ010000044.1 GCA_947471365.1 Gemmatimonadota bacterium
CGCGCGATTTTCCTCCTCGCCGTTCCGATGGTGCTGGAAATGATCATGGAGGGGCTCTTTGCCGTCACCGATATCTTCTGGGTCGGCCGACTGGGGAGCGATGCGGTGGCCACCGTAGGGCTCACCGAGACGATGATGATCATCATCTACACGGTGGCCATTGGGCTCAGTATTAGCGGTGCGGCCTTCGTCGCGCGGCGCATTGGCGAAAAGAATGCCGACGGTGCAGCGCGGGGCGCCGTGCAAGCGATCCTCTTGGGCGGCTTCGCGTCCGCCGTGCTGGCGGCTGCGGGCGCCGTGTTCGCGCCACAACTGCTGGCGCTCATGGGGGCGTCACCTTCCGTGATTGCGACCGGCACCGGTTTCACGCGCATGATGTTGGGCGGCAGTTCCTCGGCGTTCCTCCTGTTCATTATCAACTCGACTTTTCGCGGCGCCGGCGATGCGGCCGTCGCGATGCGCGTCCTCTGGCTCGCAAACTGGATCAACATCTTATTGGGCCCGGTTCTCATTTTCGGACTCGGCCCCTTCCCCAAGATGGGGGTGATGGGTGCGGCCGTGGCCACGACCATTGGCCGCGGCACCGGCGTGCTGTTTGCGCTTTCGCGTCTCGCTCGCGGGTCCGGGCACCTCGCGGTGAAGCGTCGCCACCTCACCGTGGAATGGAAAACGATGCAGACGCTCGCACGCATGTCGGTGAGCGCGACCGTGCAGTTCACCGTCAGCACGGTGAGTTGGATTGGACTCGTCCGGGTGATGGCGAGCTTTGGGAGTGTGGCGATGGCCGGCTACACGATCGCGGTGCGCATCATGATGTTGGCGCTCATGCCAGCCTTTGGCATCTCCAGCGCCGGCGCGACGATGGTTGGACAAGCGTTGGGGGCTCAGAACCCGAACCGCGCTGCACAGGCGGTTCGCACGGCGGCGCGCTACAACGTGTGGTTTCTTGGGAGCGTCGGCGTGCTGTTCTTGACTGGAGCGCCCTGGCTGATCGCGGCCTTCACGCATGACGCAGCCGTGCGCGACGTGGCCTCGTTCGGCCTGCGCACGATGGCGCTCGGCTTCCCGATGTTCGCCCTCGGCATGGTGTACACACAGGCGTTCAACGGCGCCGGCGATACGCGCACGCCCACGTACATCAATTTGGGGGTGTTCTGGGCCTTTGAGATTCCTTTTGCCTGGTTCCTGGCCGAACACACGGCGGCGGGATTCCGCGGGATCTTCATTGCGGTGGCGGTGGCCTACTCGCTCCTCGCCCTCGTCAGCCGCGCATTGTTTGCGCGTGGGCGCTGGAAAACGCGCACCGTATAGAACGAACTAATGGAACCGCGAGACCCAGGCGGCGAGCGCCGCACCAGCCCGCTCTAGCGCTTCGACGTCGCCGCGCAGGAACTCGATTCCCCGGAGGGCCCCCTGCTCAATATCCTCGGCGATGGCCGCGTATTCTAGGGCGCCGATGCAACGCGCGCCCCCTTTGATGCGATGCGCCAGCATGTTCAGGGCCTTGGTGTCGCCCGCTTGGAGCGCGGCGGCAAGGCCCGCGCGGTCTGCCGCATCGCTCTGCACGAACTGCACGAGAATTTCCTTCGTGACTGTCCGATTGTCGTCGGTCAGGTCGAGCAGATAGTGCGGATCCATGCAGACGCGTCTCAGCCCGACACGCGCAAGTGCGTCTCGTACGTTTCCGCCGCGCCAGCCGGCTCGCCAACTGCGGTTCCCTGCACCAGATGAATCCGCGCTTCGTGCATCGCGTCGAACAGCCGCGCCTCATCCACATTGGTCACACCGACCACCGCACGAGTCCGGCTCGCGCATTCGTGAACGCGATGCAGGAGCACCGGATCCGACACCCAGCTCGCCGGGCAGGTGATGGTGCTACTCGCGGTTAGGAGGTTCATGGCGGCGAGGTCTTCCGGCGTTCGGAGATGAACGATCACAGCGAACTCATTCATCAAAGCGCGCGCCAACGCAAAGGCCGCGGTGCCGGCGTCTTCGGTAAATGCGGCACCCTCGAGTGCAATCGCAAAGACATGACCCGAAATACCATTGATTCGCGCCTGCGCATGAATCCAGTCGAGCAAGCTCTCGTCGCGGAGGGCGCCGAGGCCAAGTGGCACGATGACCGTCCCCCGCCATCCCATCTGACGCCAGAGCGCGGCACCCAGCATGGCATCGCGCACGACCTGTTTGGCCGCTTCCGGCGCGGCGGCGAGACGATTCACCGGGGCCAGCGCATTGAGGCCCATCAGGGTTCCGTACTCGCGCGATTCCCAGCGCGGCACGGCCTCAAGCGCTACCGTACGCAGCGATTTTACATCGAGGATCGGCACATACCACGCCTTGAATTCCTCCATCGCAATGCCGCGTTCGAGGCCCGCGAGATCGATGTCACCGGCGCTTCCCGACGCGCTCAGGGGATGACTGTGCGCGTGCAACATGGAGGCGAGCGCGTCTTTCCGGAATGGTTTCGCCACGGCTCCGAGCACGCGGAGCCCCGACACCACCGCCAGCGACTCGACGGCGCGCAACACGCTGAGTTCGAGTCCGGACAAAATGATCAGCGAATCTGTGAGCTTCTGTTTCGCCAACTGACGAATAAATGTCATGCCGTCCATGCCCGGCATATTCAAATCAGTGAGGACGATATCCGGGCGCTGCGCGCGCGCCGAGGCCAGCGCTTCCGCGCCATCGCGGCATTCGGCAATATCCGTTTGGCCGATGTCGTGCAGCAGGCGCACGGTCATCGAGCGCGTAAAATCGTGATCGTCAACGACCAGGATGTGCATGGGAGGAGCGAGTTAGTGAACCAGTCCGGAGAGCAGGCGATCGAGACCTCTTAAATATAGCCCAAATAGCCCCCCTCGGGAAAAGGAGCCACGCCCAGCCGTCGCGCGACCGCGCCCTAGGCCAGCTCCCGCCCTCGCGTCTCCGGAATCCAGCGCCAAGCAAGCGCCGCCAGCAGAAAGGCCGCGCCGCTCACGGCGAAGGCGGCAAAGAACCCGCGCGAGGCGGCCAATGTTCCGACAATAAAGGGCGCCGCCGCACTCGCCACGCGCCCCAAGTTGTACGTGAACCCCTGGGCGGTGGCGCGAATCTCCGTGGGGTAAATCTCGGCCGTCAGTGCGCCGAAACCGCTGTAGTAGCCCGTGCCGAAGAATGCCACGAGCGGCCCGAGGGCCAAGAGCACCACGGGCGATCGCATCGCACCGTACAGCGGGAGCAGCACGCTGGCCATCAACAAAAAAGTGATGTACGTGCGTTTGCGGCCGGCCACGTCGCCGATGTAACCAAAGGAGATGTAGCCGAACCACATCCCCACCTGCATCGCGAGCACGAGCCCGCTCATCACGGCCGTACTCACCCCAATGCCGCCCTGCGTGGTGGGCAACGAGAGATACGCGGGAATCCACGTATTGAGCCCCCACCAGCCAAAGAGCGTGCACGCATTCATGAGCGTGACGGCGATCGTGATGCGACGCAACGGCCCGCGGAAAAGATCGCGGAATCCTGGCGTCGGCGTAGCGGCGTCGGCTTCGGGAACGGCGATTCCCGCAGCGCGCGCGGCGGCGTCCTTCGCCCGCTTGGCATTCCGCTCGAGCCAGAGCGGTGGTTCCTGCACGTTCCGTTGCACCCAAAACACCAGCAACGCCGGCAGCACGCCCACAAAGAACACCGCGCGCCATCCGAAGCGCGGGAGCACAATCCATGTCACAATCGCGGCGGCGCCGTAACCAATGGCCCAGGCACTTTGCATGAGTCCCATCGCGCGACCGCGGTGTTTGGACGACCAGTGCTCCGACACCAGCGCCGCACCGCTCGCCCATTCGCCGCCCATCCCAATGCCGAGGAGGACACGGCAGGCGGCAAACTGCGCGAGGTTCTGCGCCAAGCCGCACATCGCCGTAAAGACTGAGTACAGGAGCACACTGGCCATGAGGGCTCGCGTACGTCCGAACCTATCGGCAATGAATCCAAAGAAGATGCCGCCCGCGGCCGCGGCCAGCAGCGTCGCCGACCCCATCAACCCAGCCTGCGGCTTGGTGAGACCGAGGTCCGTAATCACCGAGGCGAGCACCATGGCATAGAGCATGACGTCGAACGCGTCGAGCATCCAGCCGAACGCGGCTGCCATAAGGGCTTTGCGTGCCGCCGGCGTGCCGGCGTGCCACCATCCAAAGAGCCCTTCTTCGATTATGGTGTCGTTCATAGCGGCTTGAACTCGTCGAAGGGTTGGCGGCAGCCACGGCAGACGTGAATCGCCTTGCACGCGGTGGAACCGAACTCACTCTGCAATACGGTGTCGCGCGAGCCACAGTACGGGCACACCGCCGCCGCACGGCGGCGCGTGAGCGTCACAAGCCCTCCGGCCTCGACGGGCACGGGCGGGGCGATGCCGAACTTCCGCAATTTCTCACGCGCGTCGGGGCCAATCCAGTCGGTGGTCCACGCGGGCGAATAGACGGTGCTGATGCGCACCTCGTGAACGCCGCGCGCGGACAAGGCCGCACGGATATCGTCTTCAATCACGCGCATCGCCGGACAGCCGGAATACGTCGGCGTAATCGTGACCGTCACGCCTCCGTCCTCTGCCACCGCCTCGCGCACGATCCCGAGTTCCACGATACTGATGACAGGCACCTCGGGGTCTTTGACCTCTTCGAGAATGCCGAACAATTCATCGCGCGTGAGCGCGGGGGTGCTCACCAGCTGGCGCCGGGATGCGACCGTGCCACAATCTGCATTTCGGCGAGCATATGCCCCAGGTGCTCGGTGTGTCGTCCGCGGCGTCCACCCGTGACCATCGGCCCGGGCGACGCGGGCACCACTAGCGTGGCCTCGCGCAGCACGCCGTCCACGAGCGAACGCCAGCGCGCGGCGCGTGTGTCGTGGGGCACCACAATGCCCAGCGCTGCGACGGCATCATCGACGGCGTCGTGTTCGAACAGTTCACCCGTGTAGCGCCAGAGCGTGTCGAGCGACGCCTGCACTCGCGCGTGGCTCTCGGCCGTGCCATCGCCAAGCTTCCGCATCCACTCGCTGGAATGGCGCAAATGATACGTGTCTTCTTTGATCGCTTTCGCCGCGATGCCCGCGAGCGTCGCATGGCCGCACGCCGCCAGCGCCTCCCACAACAACACGCTGTGGCAATCAAAGAGAAACTGCCGGACGATAGTGAACCCAAAGTCACCAATCGGCAGCTCGGTGATCAACGCGTTACGAAACTGGGTTTCGTCACGGAAATAGGCGAGCGCATCATCAGAACGCCCCTTCCCTTCCATATCACCCGCCAGCGCGAGCAAGGCCGACGCCTGCCCAGTGTAATCGAGCGCGATGTTGGCGAGGGCAATGTCTTCCTCGAGAATCGGGCCGTGGCCGCACCACTCGGCCATGCGGTGGCCAATCACGAGGCGGTCGTCACCGAGCCGCACGAGAAACTCAAACACTGGATTCTCGACGGCGGACGTACGCGGTGCGGCAGGCGACTGGGCGCTCAAAAGACCTTCACTCCCTTTGGCGCCTTGTAGAACTGCGGATGCCGATAGGGTTTGTCGTTGCCGGGATCGAAGAAGGGGCCAGCGTCACTCGGAGCGGACGCCACAATGGCTGCGGCGGGGACGACCCACAGGTGGATGGCCTCGCCTCGGCGTGCGTACACGTCCCGCGCGTTTTGCATGGCCTGTTCCCCGTCAACCGCATGCACACTACCGGCGTGCTCAAACGGCTCGCCGTGATCACCCTGCGTGAAAACTTCCCACAGCGGCCACTGACTGTCGGTCACGCGGCCTCCGTCTTGTTCTGCGCCTGTTTTTCCGCATGAGCCGTCGCGGCCGCGCGCACCCATTGGCCGTTGTCGTGCGCCGCGCGTCGCGCGGCAATGCGCTCACGATTGCACGGACCGTTGCCACGCACCACCTCGTTGAACTCGGCCCAGTCGATCGCGCCAAACTCCCAGTCCTCGGTCGTCGCGTTGTAGGCGAGATCGGGGTCCGGGACCGTGAGTCCCACGGCCTGCACCTGCGGGATCGTGAGATTCACAAACCGCTGCCGAAGCTCGTCGTTGGTTTTGCGCTTGACCTTCCAACGCCGGAGCTCGCCAGAGTTCGGCGAGTTCGTATCCGACGGCCCAAACATCATGAGCGACGGCCACCAGAAGCGATTGACGGAATCCTGCACCATGGCCCGCTGCGCTGGCGTGCCCTTGGCGAGCGTCGCAACAATCTCGTAGCCCTGACGCTTGTGGAAATTTTCTTCCTTACAAATGCGGATCATCGCGCGGGCATACGGGCCATACGATGTTTTGGCGAGGATCGTCTGGTTCACGATCGCCGCGCCATCCACCAGCCAGCCGATGACGCCCATATCGGCCCAGCTCAGCGTGGGATAGTTGAAGATGCTCGAATACTTGGCCGTGCCGTTGAGCAGCTGCTCAACGAGGTCGTGCCGATCCACGCCGAGTGTCTCGGTGCCGCAGTAGATGTAGAGCCCGTGCCCGCCTTCGTCCTGCACCTTGGCAATGAGCGACATCTTGCGGCGCAGGCTTGGCGCGCGCGTAATCCAGTTCCCCTCGGGAAGCATGCCGACGACTTCCGAATGGGCGTGTTGGGACATCATCCGGATGAGCTGTTTACGATAGCGCTCCGGCATCCAATCTTTGGGCTCGATGGACTCACCGGCGGCAATGCGCGCGTCGAACGCTGCTTCGCGCGCAACATCGCGGGCCGCCTCGGCGGACGCACCACTGGCGAGTTCTGGGGGATTCGGCATCATTCCACTAATCTAGAGTTCTTCCAGTCTTTGGACAATCGAACCAATCCCTGCATATGACGGCCCATCTTCAAAACTCCACTTCGTCCGGTGATGTCGTGACCTCGCATCACGCGGGCGTCGCGACTATCACTTTTGAGCACCCGAAGGGAAACTCGCTCCCCGCCGCCCTGCTCGCACAGCTGGCCCGCGCGGTGGAGACGGAGGGGCGCAACCCAGAGGCCACGGTGATCGTGCTCCGCAGTGGTGGCCGCGGTCCGTTCTGCGCCGGTGCCTCGTTTGATGAACTCGTGGCGGTCGACTCCCCCGAGGCTGGCGCCGAGTTCTTCAGTGGCTTCGCGCGGGTTATTCTCGCGATGATCCGAGCACCGAAGTTCGTGGTCACGCGTGTGCATGGCAAAGCGGCGGGGGGCGCGGTGGGACTCGTGGCGGCCTCGGACTATGCGATGGCCGTGGCGACCGCCCCAGCCAAGCTCAGTGAACTCGCCGTGGGAATTGGCCCGTTCGTCGTTGGCCCGGTGATCGAAAAGAAAATTGGGCTCGCGGCGTTCAGCGCCATGTCAGTGGACGCGGACTGGCGCAGCGCTGAGTGGTGCGCCCAGCACGGACTCTATGCCTCAGTGGCGGCGGATGAAGCGGCGCTCGACCAGCAGGTGGACGCGCTCGCGACGACATTGGCTGGCTCGAACCCAGACGCCATGCGCCAAATGAAGGCGACCTACTGGGCGGGGACCGAGCAGTGGGACGCGCTACTCGCTGAGCGAGCACGCATGAGCGGCACGTTGGTTCTCAGTCCGTTCACCCGCGCAGCGATCGCGCGGTTTCGGCAGCGATAGGGCCTCCGACCGCGGCGCGCGCCTCAGTTTCGGCGCGCGCTGCGGTCGCTACACCACATCCCCGTAGAGTCCCACCACCGCATCCTCAAAAGACTCCACGAACCCGCCAGTGCGCACGCGCTCCGTGGCTTCAAAACCGGCCACTTCAAGTCGCTTGGCCGCGTCGTAGAGCGTATGGACGTCGAACGGCAAGCCCGCGAGGTGCGCCATGTATTCCTCGACGGCGGTGAGATAGCCCATCATCCCACCGAGTTCGGTGGGCGCGTACACTTTGCCCGCGTTGCGCAACTGCAACGCCAGCGCGGCATCGGGCATCACCATGTTCTCCGATCCGCACACCACGAGCAGGCGGGGATTCTCACAACAGGCGCGCACCGCGCTGGCGTCGAGCGTACCACCGGCGGCGTTGACCGCGACGGCGTCCATGGGCAGCGCGAGGAATGCGGCTTTGTCATCCTTGCCCCAGGTGCGGATTCCCATCGCCTCGAGTTCGGCACGCCGATCCTCACGCGGTTCCATCGCGAGCACCGTCGCTCCGGCGGCGCGCAGACACTCCAGCATGTGCATACCGATATTGCCGCACCCGACGAGCCCCACGGTGGCACCGCGTATGTCGCGGCCGAGGGCGCGCAGCATACCGTGGAGCAGTTGATAGTTGCCTTCGCCCGTGGGCTTTGACGTATCCGCCACGACGCTGCCTTTGTACCGCGCATTGAGATACGCGAGCGAGGGCGTGACGCCATCGCACATCATACCGTGTCCGAGGTCCTGCCCCGTCGTGAGATAGATGCCGGCCGAGGCTTCCACGTCCTTGAGGCACGCCACCGCCCAATCGAGCATCTCGGCATCGCGCGGCTGGCCCACGCGTGAATCGGACGACGGCACGAGCACGCACTTGCCGCCCACCATGCGGGTCATATCACGCACGGCGAGCGGGCCGCCCACCTGGATGACGCGCGACCAGTGCACTTTTTCTTCCATCCCGATCGCAAGCCCAATGGCCTCGCGATCGGAGGTAAAGCCCGGTGCCGACGTGCGCGATTCCGGCGCAATCCGAAACCCGCCGAGTGAGAGCTTGTGCGACCCCGGCTCGGCGTGGGTCGCGATGCTCAGCGTCCAGCCGTTGGTGGCGTCGTGGTACTTATAGACCCAGATGTTGGGGTTCCGGGTCGCGGCGAGCTCGGGAACGAGCGCGCGACTCGCGACGGGGTCCAGAATTTCCTTATGCATGGCAGAGGCACCGTAAAGGCGGAGATCGCAGTATCGAGGGTGAAACCTCGCCCCTGGGGCGTCCGGAGACAATCGGCGGCACGGCCGACCGTCGGGCCGTGTGAGGGGAGAACGCCGAACCCGCCAAGGGCACGTCGGTAATTGTCGTGCGCAAGCCCCGCATTGTAGATTGAGTGGTTACACCCGTACCGGTGCGCCGACCGTCGTGCGCGCCCACAGCAGACCCTCGAACCCGTTCGATCCATGCATATAGCTGTCCCACGGGAACGTGCCGAGCGCGAAGCGCGCGTGGCCCTGGTTCCTGAGAGCGTCGCCAAACTCGTCAAGGCCGGAGCGACGGTCGCCATCGAGTCGGATGCCGGGCTGTCCGCCGGTTTCTCTAACGCCCAGTACGAGGCCGCCGGGGCGACGATTGCCGCAGACTTTGCCGCCGTCGTGACCGGTGCTCGGTTGACCTGCAAGGTGCAGCCACCGACGACCGCCGAATGCCGCGCGCTTCCCGAGGGGAGCGCGCTTGTGAGTTATTGGGCCCCCGCGGGTCAGCCTGACGTGCTTGCGGCCCTCTCCGGCCGCAAAATCTCCTTGCTCGGCATGGAGCGCGTGCCGCGTATTACGCGCGCGCAGTCCATGGACGTACTGAGCTCGCAGGCCACCGTCAGCGGCTACAAAGCCGTGCTGATGGGCGCCGGCGCGCTCCCCAAAATGCTCCCGATGCTTTCAACCGCCGCAGGGACGCTCGCACCGGCCAAGTGCTTTGTGATTGGCGCGGGCGTAGCTGGGTTGCAAGCGATGGCCACCGCCAAGCGCCTCGGCGCTTTGGTGAGCGGCTTTGACGTGCGCCCCGCAGCGCAGGAGCAGATTCAGTCGCTCGGCGCCACGCCGCTCAAGATTGAGCTCACCGCCTCCGCTGAAGGCAGCGGTGGATACGCCAAGCAGCAGAGCGAGGAAGATGCGCGCCTCACACAGGCCGCCATCGCCAAGCATCTCGAACAGATGGACCTCGTGATCACGACGGCCGCCATTCCGGGCCGCAAGGCACCGATTTTGATTCCTGAAGACGCGGTGCGCGGCATGAAGCCTGGTTCCATTATTGTGGACTTGGCCGCCGAGACCGGCGGCAACTGCTCGTTTACAAAGGCCGGCGAAACGGTCGTCGCCCACGGCGTGACCGTGCTCGGCCCGATCAACCTGCCGAGCACCGCGGCGTTTCATGCGTCGCAGATGCTCAGCCGCAACTTCCTCACATTCCTCCAGCACATCACGCAGGACAACGCGATTGTGCTCGACGCCACGGACGAGATCACTGGCCCGATGCTAGTGACGCACGAGGGACAGGCCGTCTCATGACCCAGATCTTCCAGCTCTATGTGTTCATCCTCGCGGGCTTCATCGGATTCTTCGTGATTTCGAAAGTCCCGCCCCTGCTCCACACCCCGCTGATGTCGGCGACCAACGCGATCTCCGGTATTTCGCTCGTGGGCGCGATCGTCGCGGCCGGCGGACAGTACGGCACGGTCTCCACGATCCTCGGCTTCATGGCGGTGATTTGCGCGGCGACGAACGTGGTGGCCGGCTTTCTGATTACCGACCGGATGCTCGCGATGTTCGGCGGTCCGAAGAAGTCCGCGACGACGGAAGGTGCGAAGTGACCTACGGACTTTTGGCTCTCGTCGCCGATTCCTCCGCTGCGATGGGCGCGCAGGATTTGTTTGTGCAGGGTTCGTACCTCGTGGCCTCGATTCTGTTCATTCTCGGCCTGCGGTCGCTCACGCGCCCAGCGGATGCGCGACTCGGTATGCAGCAGGCCGCCCTCGGCATGTTGTTCGCCGTGGTGGGCACGCTGCTGAACCATGAGATCATCACGTATCAGTGGATCATTATCGGTTTGGTCATCGGCGCAGCGGCCGGCTATCCGATGGCGATGAAGATCGAAATGACGGCGATGCCGCAGTTCATTGCGTTCTCACACGCCTTTGGTGCGATTGCCGCGACGCTTGTGGGCATCGTGGAATACCGCCACGCGTATGCGCCCGGCGCTGAAGGGCTCACGCCCGGACTCACCGGCGGCACGGCAGCGGCGCTCGGCTTTGAAGTGCTGTTCGGCGCACTGACCGTGACGGGCTCGTTCATGGCGTTCGGCAAGCTGCAGGAACTGATTACGGGACGCCCGATCACGTTCAGAGGACAGAACGCGCTCAACCTGTTGCTCATGGCGGTGGCGTTCGGCTGCCTCACAATGCTCGTCCTCCACCCGGAAACGGCGTGGGCGTTCTACGCGATGGTGGGCCTCGCCCTGTTCCTCGGCGTGTCGATGGTGCTGCCGATTGGCGGTGGTGACATGCCGGTGGTCGTGTCCTTGCTCAACTCGTACGCCGGCCTCGCGGCCGCGGCGACGGGCTTTGCGATTGGCAACAACGTGTTGATCATTGCCGGCGCGCTCGAAGGCGCAGGCGGATTCATCCTTTCGATGATGATGTCGAAAGCCATGAACCGGTCGTTTGGCAACGTGATCTTCGGTGCCTTTGGCGCCACCCCCGCGAGCAGCGCCAAGAAGGTCGGCGAAGCCCGCGAATCGAAGACCATCACGCCGGAAGATGCCGCACTCCAGCTCGCGTACGCGGGCTCGGTGGTGATCATCCCAGGCTACGGCATGGCTGTGGCGCAGGCGCAGCACGTGTGCCGCGAACTGCATGAGCTCATCCAGAAGCAGGGTGGCGACGTGAAGTACGCCATCCACCCGGTGGCCGGGCGTATGCCGGGGCACCTGAACGTCATTCTCTCGGAAGCGGGCATCGACTACGGCGCCTTGCTGACCGATGTGGATGACGCCAATCGCGTACTCAACACGGCCGACATCGCCGTGATCATTGGCGCCAACGACATCGTGAATCCGGACGCTGAAGACGATAAGGGCAGCCCGCTCTACGGCATGCCCATCTTCCGGCCGTGGACGGCTCGGACCGTGTACGTGATCAAGCGCGGCAAGGGCACCGGGTTCTCTGGTGTCGAGAACCCGCTCTTCTTCAAGGACAACACGCTGATGCTGTACGGCGACGCCAAGGGCGTGCTCGGTAACTTGATCAAGGAGATCAAGGCGCTAGACGAAGGGCACTAGCGGTCGTGGCGCGACACCGAAACGGCGGCGCGGGGAAAATTCCCCGCGCCGCCGTTTTCAATTCTGTACTGCGCCGTGACTACGGCTTTCGCACGCCGCCTGTACCTTCGTATTTCATGACATCCTCGTAGAGCGCCTTCACGGACTCGGTATTCCGGATGCGCTCGAACAGCTGTTCCTGGCTCTTCAGCTGGTCCAAGAACCGCTTGCCAGCCACGGGGAACGGCAGTTCCATCAGCACCCACACGCGGTACACCCCCGACTCGATGGCAAACTGCTGCTCCTTGGCGCGGGTTCCCACGAGCACGGAGGCCACCGCGGCCTTGGTGATCTGCGAATACGCGTCACGCAACGTGGCATCGCCGAGCGCGCCCGCTTCTTCGGTGGCGCGTGTCGTGAGCGCTCCGAGCTTGACCTCAAGCTGCGCCGCCAGCACCGCGCGCCCTTCGATCTGGGCCTTATTCACCGCAACCTGCAGATCCTGCGACGTAGCCGTCGCCGGCGCATAGACGTACTTGTCGCTGCTCGCCGGTGGCTTTTTATACCAGTTGGGCATGGCCTTCAACGTGCGCGCGCTGGCGGGCCCCTCCTCAAGCGTCGGGGCCGACGCACACGACATCGCCAATACGGCCAATCCCACGACTCCCCATGACTGTCTCACCGTTCCTCCACGGTTTCACTACTGTAATTATCGGTCGCCTACGGCACCTTCTGCACTTCGATGCTCACCTGAGCCACCGCCCGCTGATCGAGCGGGATCCCCACCAGCCACTTGTTGAACTCCCCGAGCGTCAGGACGCCGGTATCGCGCGCCTGACCATTGCCAGCACCGGACCACAGCGGCACCGGTCGCAGGGTCGCGACCACCGCCAGCAGCTCCGAACGCGACGTCACACCAGCGGGAAGCGCCGCCCTGAACCGGATCCCCGCCTCGCGGGAGGCGGCATCTGGTACTTCCACCGTCGCACCCGGCGCGACCTCCGGCGCCTCCACATATGCACTTGGCGCGAGAACGAACACCGAGTCATCTACAATAATCACGACGGTGAGCGTCGCGCGCTTGGTGACCGTGATCCGCGCCACCAACTCGTCGTTGCCCTTCAACTCAGCACCGCGCACTCGCAAGCGGTCGCTGTTGGGCTGCACACGCACCGTAAAGCCCGCGTCCGCCGTGCCCGCCTCGCGCTCTACCCGCACTCGCACTATGAGATGATACACCACCGCGGCGCCCTTCGTACCCGGCTTGGCGGCGCTCCACTCTTCTTTGACGACCGTCCACCCCGTGGCGCGCCCAGCCGCGTCGAGACGAACCGCCTCAGCGTAATGGTCCACGACGCGTCCGGCAGAATCCGTGCGCGAGGAAAACTCCGTGCCCTGCACCCGAACGCCGGCCACGCGACGCACGGCCTCAGCGAGCGCGCCGTAGAGCGCGTCGCGTTTGACGTCATCTGCGGAGCGCGATCCGACCAGCGTCTCATAGCGCTCCACCTCGACCCAGGTGCCCTGCGCCCAGGCGCTCCCGGCGCTCCCGGCGAGCGCGGTGAGCGCGGTGAGCAAGCACAGCGCGGACAGCATCCGCGCGGTGGCCCGCGCTGCAAGCCCGTGGCGGCGCGCATTCATGGCAGCTCCACCAGTACGCGCCCCTTGTTCCGCGCCACGGCCTGCGGCAGTTGCTCGCGATCTTGCCGCGCCGCTTGCGGCGGCACCTTGGCGCGCAGGAACTGTTCGAGTTCGCTCACCGTCACGCGGTGATCGCCATCGGCATCGGCGCCCCCGCGTAGCCCCTTGAGGAGCCAATAGGTAAAGAGACCGTGCCGTTCGTCGGGGGACACATTCGCGAGCTGATCGGCGCCGGAAGCTGTGAACACCGCCATCGACTCACTGCGCAGTGCCGGATGTTCCACGCTCACGAGCACATCACGCGCGCCAGGAAAGAGTGATCCGCCCTCGCGCGTGCCGCCGCTGAAACAGGCGTCAATGAACACCGTCACCGAATGCGCACCGAGTGCCGCGAGACGTTGATAGAGTTCGTCGAGCGCGTATCCCGTCTGCGCCGGATAGTTGGCGTCGGCATCGTTGGGGAGCAGATACGGCGCGTGCGTCTTGAGATCGGCCACACCATGGCCCGCGTAGTAGACCACCACGTCCGTCTCGGCGCTGACGCGCTGTGCGAGCCATCCGCCGGCGCCAAACACTTTGCGCAGCTCGCTGCCCGTGAGTTCGTCATCCGTGCGAAAGAAGAGGCGGTTGGCGTCGTCGCCAATGCCAAAGAGTCGCGTGGCGTATTCGCGGAACACCGCGGCGTCGCGCCGCGCAAATGGCACGGCCGGCGCATGCTGATATCGCTCCACGCCGAGCACCACGGCCACCACGTTGCGCCGTTCGCGTCCGCGGGGAATGCCGCTGTCCACGTCCACCACGAGCGGCGGCGCGGCGGTGACGGCGCGCAGATCGCGGGCGCGTACCACAAGATCGGGCACGCTGGCGAGCGGACGATCGAGGGCCAGCGGCAGCACGAAGGTGGTATCAAAGCGGGCGCGCGCCTCGTGCACCACAAGCGAGAGCGGGAATCCGTCGGCGCGTGAGTTGGTGAACGCGGTGAGGTGCACGTCGCGCACCTCGCCCGCGTGCAAGGTTCCGAGCGCCACGTCGCGGACCGTTTCGGGGGTGAGGAGGACGCCCGCGCCCGGCGTGATGGTGACGCGCAGATCGCGCGCATCCCCCGCTCCGCGGTTGGCGATGCGGGCCGTGATATCTACAATCTCCCGCGGCTCAATGCGTCCGTTTCCCGACTGATCGGCCACGCCTATGCCGTCGAGTACGAGGCGCGGCGCGCGCGCGGCGCGTGTGCGCACGACCATGCGAAAGGGCGGATCCAGATCAAAGCCGTTGTCCTCGCGCACGGTCACTTCGAGCGGCAGTTCGCCGTCGCGCAGTGTGGCCGCGGCGGCAATCTGCGCCCGGAGCGTGACGGAGCGGCCGGGAAGAATCGAGTCGGCGCGCGCGGCAGAGACAATGCGCACGGCGGCGTGCGCGCCAGGCGATGTCAGAGCGAGGGTCGCCCCGTACGCGGTCCCCTTGCCGGCATTGCGCAGCACCACGGTGACGACGGCACCTTCTTCTGCATCGAGTACGCCGTCATTGCCATCGTCCACCAGCGTGGCGGTCGCGGTGAGCGACGCGGGGGCCGTGGGGTGCGGGGTGAGGTGCTGCGCCACGGCGCCTGCGGCTCGCACGTGGAGGGTGTGCGCCGGATCGTCCCAGGCACGGACTTTTTTGTCTGCGACGCTCACCCGCACCACCGCGCGACCGTAGCGCAGGAACTGCTCACCAACGTCGGCGCGCTCCTGCACGGCGGCAGGGGTCCCCTCAAGCCGCAGCAGATCGTCGCGGGAGGAACCCACGGTGAAGGTGGCCTCGCGCGTCGTGTCGGCGCCTGGGGCCATGCGCACCTTGAGTGACCCCGCGTTGAAGAACCCCACCACGCGATCTTCGCGGGTGCCAAGGCGCACCCAGCTCTCGCCAAAATGCCACACCTCGTAGCCGAGCGAGGTGAGGCGCTCGACCATCGCCGGCTTTCCCTGCAGCTGCTCCACCACAGTGGACGGGGAGCCCAGCGTCCAGTTCCTCTGCGCCTGAACCGCCGTAGGTGCCCACAGCGCGATGGCCAAGAGGGCGCCGGCCGAGTGAACGCGCAGCATCCCCCCGCCACACAGGCGGAGCCGAACAGCTGGGCGGCGAACGGACACACTCATCACTCGGAGCATCGGCCGCGCACCCCGAAAAGTAGAATCACAAATCTGCGGTTAGCGATATATCGTAAGGTAAGTTTTGTGATATGGCACTCGGTCAGTGATAACCGCGCAGCAGGCGGAGGCACCCCTGACGGGGCGCCCTACGGCTTCACTGCCGCTGCCGTCTGGTCGAGAATAAACGCAAAACGAAAGGCGGTTTCCTTGAGCCGCTCGTAGCGCCCGCTGGCACCGCCGTGGCCAGCCCCAAGATGCATCTTGAGCAGGAGCGGATTCGCGTCGGTCTTGAGCGCGCGGAGCCGCGCCACCCACTTGGCTGGCTCCCAGAAGGCGACCCGTGAGTCGTTGATCCCGCTCGTAACCAGCAGGCTCGGATACGCCTTGGCCTCGACGTTATCGTAGGGCGAGTAGCGACGCATGTACGCATACGCCTCCGCCTCATGCGGATTTCCCCACTGTTCCCATTCCTGCGCGGTGAGCGGAATGGAATCGTCGAGCATCGTGTTGATCACGTCCACAAAGGGGACGTCGGCCACCACGGCTTTCCAAAGATCGGGGCGCAGGTTGAGAATGGCGCCCATCAGCAGCCCACCGGCGCTCCCGCCGTTGGCGGAGAGCCGCTCGCGCGACGTGTAGCGCTCGCCGAGCAGATACTCCGCGCAATCGATGAAATCGGTGAACGTGTTCATCTTGTGTTGCATTTTGCCGTCGTCGTACCAGGCGCGCCCCATCTCTTGCCCGCCACGCACGTGCGCGATGGCAAACACCACGCCGCGATCCACCAGCGACATGCGCGACGACGCGAAGGTCGGCTCCATCGTGTAGCCATATGACCCGTAGGCGTACAGCAGCAACGGCCGAGCGCCGTCGCGCACAAAGGGGGTGCGATACACCATCGACACCGGCACGAGTGTGCCGTCGCGCGCGGGGGCCATCACACGCTCAATGGCGTACTGCGAGGGATCGTAGCCGCCGAGGACGTCGTCCTGCTTCACAATGACGCGCGTGCGCGCGGTGAGGTCGTAATCCACCACCGTCGGCGGTGTCACGAACGACGAATACAGAAAACGGAGCGCGGGCGGATCGAACTCCGGATTGCGCATCAAGTCCACACCGTACGCGGCTTCGGGGAACGCAATGTCATGTGGCGTGCCGTCGGCGAGCGCCGTCACGCTGAGCCGGCGCAGGCCGTCGCGGCGTTCCTGCACCACGACGTAGCGCGCGAACACATCGACGTCCTCGACGAACACGCCGGGGCGATGCGGCATCCATTCTTCCCACGCGCTGGGCGCCTGCACCGGAGCGCGCATCACTTTGAAGTTGCGAGCGCCATCACGATTCGTGGTGATGTAGAGCCACGCACCGCCGTGCGCCACGTCGTACTCCACATCCGTCACTCGCGGCGCCACCACGCGCGGCGCGGCGCTCGGCTGGTACGCGTCAATCAGCCACAGTTCGCTCGTCGTAAAGCTCGCGCTTGAAATGCACACGTACGCTCCGCTGCGCGTGCGCTCCACCCCCACATTGCAGCGCACGTCCGAGTCGTGATACACCTCCACGTCGCTCGACCGCGCGTCGCCGAGCGCGTGACGCCAGACGCGATCCGCACGCTTGGCGTCGTCCGTTGTCAGATAGAAGAGCGTCTGATTGTCGCTCGCCCACGCGAGGCCAAAGCCGAGGTTTTCGATGCGATCATCGAGCCACGCGCCGGTCTCGAGATTGCGCACGCGCAACACAAAATCTTCGTAGCCGTTGGTGTCCTCGAGAATCGCGAGCCAGCGGTGGTCTGGGCTGACGTCAAAGCCGCCGAGATTGTAGAACTCAAGCCCCGCCGCCTCGGCGTTTTCGTCAAAATAGATCTCCTCGGGCGCATCCACGGTGCCGCGCTTCCGGCAGAAGATGGGATACGCCTTTCCCTGCTCCGTGCGCGAGTAGTACCACCAGTCACCGCGACGCTCGGGTGGACGGCTGTCGTCTTCCTTGAGGCGCCCGATCATCTCCTGATAGAGCGTGTCTTGCAGCGCCACGGTCGGCTTGGTGATGGCCTCGGTGTAGTCGTTCTCCGCGCGCAGGTACGCGAGCACGTCGGGGTTCTCGCGGTCGCGCATCCAGGAGTAATCGTCCACGCGGGTTTCCCCGTGCAGAACGGTCACGTGCGGAATGCGCGGGGCAACTGGCGGGGTGATCGGAGCAGAGGCGGACATCGATTGGACGCAAAAGGGAAGCTGCCGCCTCCGACGCTGGCGCAGTGGCCGCAGGGGAAGCGAACGAGACCACAATAAGATATGTTCTGCGAATGCCAAGAAACGACTCGCCCGGCCAGCGCCTGCTCAGGACGCACCGTGCGCTCTCCCGTGTTCCCGGAGGGCGGTGGTTGTTCACGCAGCTCGTGAAGTGGATGGTGCCCTACACCGGCTCGGTCAATCCACGGGTCGAGGTGCTCGAACCTGGGCACGCGCGCATTAGCATCCGCCAGCGCCGGCGCCTCGAGCAGCACTTGGGCTCCATTCACGCCGTGGCGCTGATCAATGTGGCCGAGTTCGCGAGTGGCGGTGCGATGATGACGATGCTCCCACCGGGGTATCGCGGCATCGTCACCAAGCTGTCGATTGAGTACTTCAAGAAGGCGCGCGGCACCGTGACCGCCGAAAGCCGCGTCACGCTCCCCGACCTCACGGTGGAAGCCGAGTACGATTTCACCTCCGACATTACCGACGAATCGGGCGCACTCGTGGCGCGCGCCACAGTCCGCTGGCGTCTCGGGCCCACCCAAACGTCATGACCGCCACCGCCTTTACTCGACACGCCGGCATCGAAGTACCGCTCATTTGCGGTCCCATGTATCCGTGCAGCAATCCGGAACTCATCGCGGCCGTCAGTGAAGCGGGTGGCATTGGCATCGTGCAGCCCATCTCGCTCACGTATGTGTACGGCTACGAATACCGCGAAGGGCTCCGTCGCATCCGCCAACTGACCAACAAACCCATTGGCTTCAATGCGTTGGTTGAGGCGGGCTCGAGTCTCTACCACGAGCGCATGGTGAAGTGGGTGGATATTGCACTCGAAGAAGGCGTCCGCTTTTTCATCACGTCGCTTGGGAATCCCAAGTGGGTGTGCGACCGTGTGCACGCCGTGGGCGGCGTGGTGTACCACGACGTCACCGACAAGCGCTGGGCCCTCAAGGGGCTCGACGGTGGCGCCGACGGACTCATTGCGGTGAACAATCGTGCCGGCGGCCACACGGGTGGTGCCACCCCGCAGCAACTGTTCGAAGACCTTGCGTCACTCGGTGTGCCGCTCGTCTCCGCCGGCGGCGTGGGACAACCGTCGGAGTTTGTGGAGCAACTCACACTCGGCTATGCGGGCGTGCAGCTCGGCACGCGCTTCATTGCCACGCCGGAGTGCATTGCGAGCGACGCCTACAAACAGGCGATTGTCAACGCTGTGGAATCGGACATCACACTCACCGAACGACTCACGGGCGTTCCCGTGAGCGTGATCACCACGGACTACGTGCGCCGACTCGGCACCAAGGCGGGGCCTTTTGCGCGGTGGATGCTGCGCGGCCGCAGGACCAAGCGCTGGGCGCGCACCTGGTTCGCGCTCAACGCCGTGCGCAAAATGAAGGCGTCGCTCAACCAGGGTGTGGGGGAGGCCGAATACTGGCAGGCGGGGCGGAGCGTGGCCGGCATTCACGCAATTGAGCCGGCGGCGCAGATCGTCGCTGAGTTCGCGGCCGCGGCAGCGGCCGCCGGAGTGTAGACGCGGGATAAGCAATTTGGGCGGCACATGCGTATCGTCTACATATGTCTACACGCCAATCCGCCTCCGCCGCCGCTCCCGCCAGTAACGCACTCCCGCTACTCCTCCTGCTCTTTGTTGGCAGCGGACTTTGCGCCCTCATTTACGAAGTGGTCTGGTTCCAGCTCCTCGAGCTGGTGATCGGCTCTTCGGCCATTTCGCTCGGCGTGCTGCTCGCCACCTTCATGGGTGGGATGTGCATCGGCAGTCTCGCACTGCCCCGCCTGCTCCCCACACACCACCATCCGCTGCGCGTGTATGCCGCGCTCGAGTTGGGGATTGGTGTGATTGGGTTGCTCGTGCTCGGGCTGGTGCCGTTGGTCGGGGCACTCTACTCGCCCGCGGTTGGGCACGGAGCTGGGGCGATTGTGATGCGCGCCGTGGTGGCTGCGCTCTGCCTACTCCCCCCCACGATTCTCATGGGGGCCACCCTCCCCGCCATCGCGCGCTGGATTGAGTCGTCGCCGCGCGGTGTGTCGTGGCTTGGGTTCTTCTACGGCGGCAACACGGCGGGCGCGGTAATTGGCGCGATGGTCGCTGGCTTCTACCTTCTGCGCCGCTACGATCTCTCCACCGCCACTTTCGTTGCGGCCGCGCTCAACGCCGCCGTAGCAGGTGCGGCGTGGTTGTTGGCCAAGAATGCGCCGAGTGTGGCGCAGATCGCCCCCGATGTGGCCGACGTCTCGTTTGTGGGCCGCGGTGCCGGCCGTGTGGCCGCGTTGCCGTTTCGCTGGGTGGTGTACGTGGGCATCGCACTCTCCGGCTTGGCGGCTTTGGGTGCTGAAGTCGTGTGGACGCGATTGCTCTCGTTGATGCTCGGCGCTTCCACATACACGTTCTCCATTATTCTCGCGGTCTTTCTCGCGGGGCTCGGCATTGGGAGCGCCGGCGGCTCGGCGCTCGCGCGTCGGCTGCGCAATCCGCGCCTCGCCTTTGGTTGGGTGCAGGCGCTGCAGATGGTGATGGTGGCCTACGGCGCGTGGATGATCGCCGACGTGCTCCCCTACTGGCCCATCAACCCGTCGCTGGCGCCGAGCCCCGTATTCACCATGCACCTCGACGTCACGCGCGCTGCATGGGCCGTATTGCCCTCCGCGGTGCTCTGGGGCGCGAGTTTTCCGCTGGCCCTCGCCGCAGTGGCCGGTGGTGAAGCGGACTCCGGCCGCCTCGTGGGCGGCGTGTACGCGGCCAACACCGTGGGCGCGATTTTTGGTGCCTTGCTGTTCAGTCTCGTGCTGGTTCCGCAGGTCGGCACACACGGTGCATCGCAGGCGCTGGTGATTGTGTCGGCCGTCGCTGCGTTGCTGTTGTTTGCGAGCGAACTGTTCTCCACGCGCATCGCGGCGCAGGCAGCGCTCGTCACGACGCTGGTGGGCGCCGTTGCCATTGTGCCACGCGTGGCCGAAGTACCCGCGCTGCTGGTCGCGTATGGGCGCTACATGGTGACCTGGCTCGGCCAGCTCGACGTGGTGTACGTGGGCGAGGGGATGAACTCTTCCATTGCCGTAGCCACGCTAAAGAGTAATGGCGCCACACAGTTTCACGTGGCCGGCAAGGTGGAAGCGTCGAACCTCTCGCAGGACATGAAGCTCCAACGGATGCTCGCGCACCTACCGGCGCTGGTGCATCCGAACCCCAAGTCCGTGTTGATCGTCGGGTTCGGTGCTGGTGTGACCGCAGGTTCGTTCGTCCCCTACCCTGGCATTGAGCACATTTCCATTTGCGAGATTGAGCCGTTGATTCCGCAGGTGGTGAGCACCTACTTCAAAAAAGAAAACAACGATGTGATGCACGATCATCGCACCGAGATCACCTTTGACGACGCGCGCAGCTTTATTCTCACCACGCGCGACACGTACGACGTGATCACCTCCGACCCCATTCATCCGTGGGTCAAAGGCGCGGCGGCGCTCTACACCAAGGAATATTTCGAGGCGGTCAAGGCGCACCTGAACCCAGGCGGTGTGGTCACGCAGTGGGTGCCGCTCTACGAGAGCAACCTCGAGGCCGTGAAGAGCGAAGTGGCCACCTTCCTCGCGGTGTTCCCCAACGGCACCGTGTGGGCGAACAACATGGAAGGCAAAGGCTACGACGTGGTGTTGCTCGGCCAGAACGAACCACTCAAGATTGACATTCCGGCGCTCGAGCAGCGCATGCGCGACCCCAAGTACGCCGCCGTTGCCGCGTCGCTCATGGAGGTGGGGTTCCAGTCGCCGCTCGACTTGTTCAGCACGTTTGCAGCCTCCGCGAGCGATCTCAAGACGTGGGTAGCCGACGCGCAGATCAATCGTGACCGGAACTTGCGGTTGCAGTACTTGGCCGGGACTGGACTCAATACGTACGAAGGCGGGCCGATCTTTTCGTCGATGGTGCGTGGGCGGGCGTTTCCGGATGCCTTGTTCAGCGCGACGCCGGAGTGGAAGGCGGAGTTGAAGGCGCGGATCGGGCAATAGGTCTGCGCCGCAGCAGGTCTTCGGTCGTTAACGGTTTACGGTTAACCGTTAACGACCGAAAACGATTCGGCACCGCACTTCCTGAGCGCAACGAAAGAGCCGGCCGGGGCACCTGCCCC
>CANIWQ010000045.1 GCA_947471365.1 Gemmatimonadota bacterium
CCGTTTCTCGCGGGGCTCGAGAAGACCACGGTGAGCCGCAAGAAGGGCGGCGCCTAAACGACGAGTGAGTCACGTGGCGCTGCATCAGCGGCGCCGGCGACTCACTCGTGATCATGCATACAGCGCCCGAGGGCGCCGCTCGTTCGCTACCGCGGCACCTTAGCGCCCCGCGAGTTCCGCCACGCCGGCAATCAGCCGGTCAACCTCACCCTCAGTGGTGTAGCAGGCGCAGCCCGCGCGCACGAGTCCGTCGGTGCCGTGGCCGAGGAGCGCCACGATCGTCGCCGCATAGAAGTCACCGTGCGACACAAACACCGCGCGCTCGGCGAGAAAACGAGCGACGGCAGTAGCGTCATACCCCGCGACGGTGAATGCGACGGTCGGGGTGCGCGGCTGGTCCGGCGTGGGCCCATACATGGTGACACCGGGAATCGCGCTGAGTCCTGCCCAGAGCCGCTCCACCAGCGACTGACCGCGTGCGTGCAGCGCCGCAAAGGCGGATTCTAGTCGATCGCGCCGTGTTGCACCGGTGGCGAGCGAGGCGAGAAAATCGATGGCGGCGCCAGTGCCGACCATGCCTTCGTGGTTCTGCGTGCCCGTTTCGAGGCATTCCGGCGCGTAGTCTGGCGCCGGTTCGAGGCGCGGCACGTCGAGCGCTTCGATGAGCGCCTTTTTACCAAAGAGGACGCCGGCGTGCGGGCCGTAGAACTTGTACGCACTGCACGCAAGAAAATCGCAATCCATGGCGCGCACATCTACCAGCGCGTGCGGCGCGTAATGCACCGCGTCTACAAAGACCAAGGCACCCACGTTGTGTGCGAGTTTTGCCGCACGCGTGACATCGTTGATGGTGCCGAGCGCATTCGAACCCGCACCGACGGCGACGAGTTTGGTGCGCGGGCCAATGGCGCGCTCGAAGCTGGCCCAATCGAGCTGCCCACTGCCGAGTCGCACCTCCACGCGCTTCACGGTCACACCGCGTTCTTTTTCGAGCCGACGCCAGGGCGCCTGATTGGCGTGATGGTCGAGGTCGGTGATGACAATCTCATCGCCCGGCCCCCACGCCATGCCGAGCGCGCGCGCGAGGTGGAAGGTGAGCGTCGTCATGTTGTTGCCAAACGCCACTTCGGTGGCCGATGCATTGAGAAAATCAGCAGCGGCTTCCCGCGCGGCGGCGAGCATCGCGTCCGTTTCTGCGCTGGTCGGATATTCCCAGTGCGTATTGGCGTTGTGATGCAACAGGTAGTCGCTCATGGCATCGGCCACCTGCTGCGGCACCTGCGTGCCACCGGGCCCGTCAAAGTACGCAACAGATTCCCCACGATGCTGCCGGAGCATCGCCGGAAATTGTGCGCGAATCTGTTCGACACTCTGTACCGTCGGTACCGTGTCGTGCGTCGTGCGAGTGGCGGTACTCACTTGATCTCGACTCCGGCCTGGCGCTCGACCACTTTCACCGCCTCAACGTGATCGGCTTCTTCGCCGAGCTCGCGATGCGCGGCCGCAAACAACTCGGCGGTCAATTGAATGAGCGGGCTTGGCACCTTTTGCTCGCGCATCACCTGGGCGGCGATTCCCACGTCCTTGTCGAGGAGCGCTAAGCGAAAGGTGCGCGGAAAGGCACGGGTCAGGACGCGCGCGGGAAACAGATTCTGCGTGGTGTTCGACCGACCACTCGAGGCATTGATCACGTCGAGCGCCACGGCCGGGTTCACGCCGGCTTTGGCAAGCGCCGCCATCCCTTCGGCCGTGCTCCAGATGTGCACGGCGAGCAGGGCGTTGTTGACAGCCTTGAGGGCGCCACCCGATCCCACGGGGCCACAGTGTACGATCTTTTCGCCGAAGGCCTCGAGCACCGGCATCACGGAGGCCATCACGGCTTCGCTGCCGCCGATCATCACCGTGAGGGTGCCGATTTCAGCGCCGGCCACACCGCCACTCACCGGCGCGTCAAGGTAGCCAATGCCATGTTCGGCGAGGCGCGCTTCGATCTGGCGCGACGTGGCGGGATCACCCGAGGTGCAATCGAGCAGGGTGGTGCCCTTGGTCATGCCGGCAATCAGGCCGTCTGGTCCGTCGAGCAGCGCTGCGACTTCGCGCGAGGTGGGAAAGCAGGTGACCACCACCGACGCACCGCGGGCCGCATCAGCGGGGGTCGCGGCATGGCGGACGTGGTGTGTGGCAGCAAAATCTGCCGCTTTCTTAGCGGTCCGGTTCCACACCGCGAGCGTGAAGTCGGGCGTGGCGAGATGTCTGGCCATTGGCGTGCCAATCGCGCCAAGGCCGAGGAAGGCGACGGTAGTCATACCGAAAACTCTCGTGAGTAAGAGCGCCCCGCTACCCCTCCGCGCCGCGCGTGGCGATCTTGCGCCCATGCGCCTTCGACTCACCCTCAGCAACATGCGCTCGGTGCACGACAAGCGCGCGCTCTTTACGGCGCTCGCCGGCGTGCCGGGGGTGCGGAGCGCCGAGGTGGAGATGGGAAAGGCACTCCTCGACTGCGACGGGCCGGTGGATGAGGGAGCGCTCCGCGCCGCCATCGAGGCGGTGGGGCTCACCGTAACCTCCGTGGCGCGCGAACTACCGCTCGCCTAACAGAAAAACTCAACGGACAGCTTGTAGAAGTGAGGCCGGCCCCCCACCAGCGCCGGCTGCCACTCGCTACCCGCTGCCCGTCAAGTTCTTCTTACTCAGTTAGACCCGCGTTCGGGGCCAATAGTTTCCTGTCCTTTTGATGCGCCCTGATCAGGGCATTCCGTCAGGGGCGATGACGGCCATCCTGCGTTCCGTACGTAGGCTGAACTGCCGAGGTTTCAGCGCCTCCGGCGCTACCAGTTGAACCAATAGCTCGATTTGACCAACACTGTGTTCTCGGGACGCGCCCGAAACAGGTTACCCGTGTCACGCCCAAACTCAAACGAGCCACTGTCCACGCCGTCCTGCTGCCGCCCTTGCGTCCAGACAACAAACAGCGTGGACCCGGGGAGGTATTCCCAGCGAATGACGGCATTTGAGCGGAACTGTTTAAAGTTGAAGCCGCCGGGAGCACCCTGTGCCGTATACGGAGCAAACCGATCGCCGTAGCGGGCCGCGTGTGGATTGGAGATCTCACGCCAGTCGGAGTACTGACCGCTGGTCATAAAGGGCGAGGCATAGAGTTGAACGGATAACGCGGGGGTCGCCGTAAAATCCAAGCGCGCGGTCAGTGATGTGACCGTCTGCTCGAGACGCGCAAACGTGTAGTGGGTACCGGAGGCATCGGTGAAATTTCCGTTCCATTGCGCGTCGTCCGCTTTACGCACAAATGATCCGCCGAGGTGCGCCTGCACGTTGCTGGCAATCCGGAACGTCGTGTACTGATCGACACCGTAGCTCCAGCGACCGGCGGCATCCTTCATATGTCCGTTGATGAAAAGGGCGGGCGCGGCGACCCATCGCTCATCCATTTCGACGCCCGCCCAGAAGGTGCGCGCAAAGAGTTGAGGGAGCGCTGGACCGCCGCGTGAGATGCGGTCGTCCCAGGTATGCCCGAGATTGAACAGGTTGTATCCGGCGTGCATCCGCCACTGATTCTTGAAGCGCACATTCCCGTTGACGTTGCCGCCGAGGCCGGTGCTGAGGCCGGCGAGGTTCCACACGGCAAAAGTGTTGAAGTTTAGTTGCGCCTGGTCGTACCACCCGCTTGGTGTGTTGGAGTGAAGTCCCATCCACCCACTCCACGACTGCACGTCGGCGCTCGTCTGAAACCCCGCGTCATTGACCTCGAATCCAGCGGAGGTGCGCTTGTAGCCCGTCCAGAGGCGCACAACCCCACCGCCCGTTTTGGAAACACTCAGCGCGGCCGAGTAGCCGGAGAGCCCAGTGCGGGTGGAATCGAGCGACAGCCCAGAGCCCGGACGCTGAAAGTTGTGCACGCTGTTGGTTTGCGTTTCCGCAATCGCCGCTGCCGAGCCGGCCACTTGGCTCTGGGCGAAGTAACCGACGATTTCGTAATTGTTCCCCCCAAAGCGATGGCGGCCATCGAGGCCGACGACGTACGCGTTGCGGCGAAGCGACCCTTCACTCCAACGGTCGAGTTGGCGGTTGACGCCGGTGACCATGAGCCCCACGACACTATTCCCGCCGCGAAAATCCTGATTGAGACGGCCGACGAAGTAGTTCGCTTGCGGTTCAACCGTCTGGTCGAGCGGCCCAGAGACGCGTTCGGTGGCTGCGTCGAGGATGCCTATGGAGAGCCCGTTCGCGAGACGTCCCGTGAGCTTCGCCGCCGCCTGAATGTTGGTACTCTGCTTGGTGGAGGCGTCACCGTACTGGTCGGACAACTGCGGGGAGCGACCGATGCGACGCGAATAAAACAGTCCGCTACAGCGACCGTCGTTACAGTCCAGATCATAGCGAAAAATACCGGCGCCCTCGAGAAAGAACGGACGCCGCTCCTGATAGAACTGCTCGAACGACGTCAGATTGAGCACCGACGGATCGGCCTCCACCTGCCCAAAATCAGGATTGATCGTGGCATCCACCGTGAGATTCGAGGTGAGCCCCACTTTGAGGTCGGCACCGCCGGTGATGCGGCTGGAACGGCCGAGTCCGCCGTTAGCCAGCGCCACGGGCTGATCCTTGGCCACAGCGTACGGGGTGATTTCTACGCGCCGCCGAGCACTGAGATGGTCGAGGCCGTCCACCGCTCCCATTTGTGACACAAACCCGGTTTTACTTTTTCGGATGACCGGCCAGCTGACTTTGACATTCAGCCGAGCAATGACCCGCCCCACGGAAAAGCCAAAGACTTGGCTATCCCTCGGGGCGTATCGCAGCTGACTCAGCGGAATACGAAACTCCGCGGTCCACCCTTTGTCATCGATTCGGGTGGCGACATCCCACACCCCGTCCCAGGACGGATTCTCCTCGCCGTCGCCGCTCATAGACTGATCGACTTTGACGCCGGCGGGATTCACCATGAACTGGTAGCCGCTGCGCCGGTCATGGTAGGAGTCCACGAGCACCACGATTTGGTCAGACTGCGTTGGCACATCGCGGCGCGAGAGGTAGGAGCGAATGCTGTCTGGGTGCGAGTCGTAGGCCCGGACGAAGACGTAGAAGAACTTGTCGTCAAAGGCCGCCTTGGCCTCGGTGGACATGGGAGGTTCGCCATCTTCGACCGGTTCGAACTGCCGAAAACCGGTAATCAGCGAGGCGGCACGCCAGACGGCATCGTCGTCGCGACCGTCGAGCACCGGAGGCGTGAGCGCCCGTGTGGCATGTGCGGTCGCGATGACCTCCGCCACGGCGGGGGCCGGACGCACGGGCCGTGGTGGAACCGGCGCCGCGGCGTTTGCGACTCCCTGAAAGGCGAACAAGAGGACAGGAAGCAATTCGGCGGATCTAGGGAGGAGGAACGGGGCAAACCACGTGGCAACGACAGGGAGTTGCACTCTCTACGAAACCGCCCGTCCGGAAGATTCGACACCGCATTCGCCAAAAGGGTTGGACTCGCGGTGAAGGCTCACGCGAGGGCGCGCCCACGGGAGGGGTGTTGACCCGCGCACCCTCGGGTTACCTTCGACACAACTATTCAGACAGAATTCCAGCAGCGGCGACTTGAGGGCGGGGCCCATGCGTCCACATCCCGAACATCACGACGCACAAGCGGTTGCGGCGCTCCTGGCGCCGGACATTCTCGACCTGCTCGAGTCCTCGCCGAGCTCGATCGCCTCCGACACGGAGGAGATGCATCCGGCCGACTTGGCCGACGTCGCGGAAAAAATGCCGCGGGAGTCGGTCCCGCTGTTTTTGGCAGCCCTGCCCGCCGCGCGCGCCGCCGCGATTCTCGAATACCTGCACGAAGAACTGCGCACCGAACTGCTCGAGGCGATGAGCCCCGAGCAGGCCGCGTTGCTCATTGCGCAGATGCGGCCGGACGATCGCGCCGACACGCTCGACGAGATCGACGAAGACCACGCCGAAGACATCGTCGAAGCGCTCCCACAGGCCACGCGCGACGAAACCGAGCGACTCCTCGAATACGCCGCCGATACGGCGGGTGGTCTGATGACCACGCAGTTCGTGTCGGTCCCAGAGACCAACACGGTCGAGGTCGCCTTGGCGAGCGTGCGCGAGATGGCCCGCGCCGGACGCCGCGAAGCGATGAACACCGTCTACGCGGTCAACGAATTCGGCGCATTGACCGGCGTGCTCTCGCTCCGCGAACTGCTCGCCGCCCCCGAGGGCGCGCGCATCAGCGACGTGGCGTGGACCGAAGTGCATCACGTGCATCCCACGGCCGACCGTGAAGACGTGGCCCGCCTCACCACGGAGTACGACCTCGTGGCGGTGCCGGTGCTCGACAACGAAAACCGCCTGCTCGGCGTGGTCACCGTCGACGACGTCATCGACGCCATCCAGGAAGAACAAACCGAAGACGTCCAGAAACTCGGCGGTATGGAGGCGTTCAACGAGCCGTATATGCAAATGAGCGTGTACGGTATGCTTAAAAAACGCGCCGGCTGGCTGTCCATTCTCATGGTGAGCGAGATGTTCACCACCTCGGCTCTGCAACACTTCGACACCGAACTCAATAAACTGCCGGTGCTCACGCTGTTCATTCCGCTCGTCATGAGCAGCGGCGGCAACTCCGGATCGCAGGCCACCTCGCTCATCACCCGCGCGATGGCGCTCAAGGAAGTGCAGCTCAAGGACTGGTGGCGTGTGGCGGCCCGCGAACTCCCCACCGGCATTGTCCTAGGCTCCATCCTCGGCATCATCGGTCTTATTCGCGTACTCGTCTGGCAGCATCTCGGACTCTACGATTACGGCAAGAACGGGGTGCCGTATGAGCTGGTCGCGCTCAACACATGCCTCTCGCTCATCGGCATCGTCATGTTTGGCTCGCTCGCGGGGTCGATGTTGCCGTTTGTGCTACGGCGCCTCGGCTTCGACCCAGCGAGCGCATCGGCGCCCTTGGTGGCAACGCTCGTGGACGTCACCGGCCTCATCATCTACTTTTCCGTCGCCCTGATGGTGCTCGGCAAGTACATGGGTGGCTGACCTCGGCATGCACTAATGCCGCCCGCACGGTCACCATCGGGCTCTGCGTTTGCGGGCGCGGGCACGACGTTCGTGCTGCTGGCCACGCTTGGCTTTGCGGCGGCCAGCACGCTCACGACACTCGCGATCGCAGAACAGCTGTCGCTCTACAACGTCCTGACCTGGCGCTACGTCCTCGGCAGCGTCGTCATGGTCACGTACGTGGGATCGCGTTCGCACCGGCGCATGCCGTGGCCAGTGGCCGCGCGGTTCATGCTCGTCGGCGGCGGCGGCCAGGCGTTGTTCGTCGGTATGGCGCTCTCGAGCCTCCAGTATGTGTCGGTCGCCACGCTTGCCTTTTTGTTTTTCACGTATCCGTCGTGGATGACGCTCGTGCAGGCGGTGCGCGGCGTTGAACCGATCACGGCGCGGCGCGTAGGGGGACTGCTCCTCTCGTTTGGCGGGATCGTGGTGATGGTGGCGGGGCCCACCTTCGCAGCCAACGGCGGGTCATCCACGTTTGCATTGGACGGCCCCGCGCTACACGGCGCGGCGCTCGCGCTCGGCGCGGCGGTCATCTATGGATTGTACATCCCGCTCATGGGGTGGATGCAGCAGTCGCACGCGGTGTCGGTCACACGCGCGTATGGCACGATCGGCGCTGCCATTTGCTTTCTGATGCTCGCGGCGAGCAATCGGAGCTTCACCACGGCCATGAGCCCCACCGCGTGGGGGGCGATCCTCGCACTGACGCTGTTCAGCACCGTGCTTCCGTCGCTGTTCTTCTTGATGGGGCTGATACGGCTCGGGCCGGTGCGCACGGCGAGCCTCTCGACCGTCGAACCATTGCTCACGGCACTGCTCGGCGCCGTGGTGCTACATCAGCCGCTCACCGCCCCGGTGATCGGTGGCGGTGCGCTGATTGTCGCCGCGAGTGTCGTGCTGCAGTTCCGGCGCGAACGGGTCGCTTAGGCGGTTGGTGTGCGGCGCAGGAGGAACACGGCGCCGACGACCGCAATGGTCGCGAAACTAAACCACTGCATGGCGTAGCTCCGGTGCGGCCCTTCGTCGAGAATGGGCGTCGGCAAACGCACGGGCACAGAGTCGGCGTGCAAGGTGCTATCGGAGGTCTGCACGAGCAGATACGGTGCGATCGGCAGCCCGACCAACGCGCCGATGCGCGCACGGTCAAGTCGGTGTACGACGCGCGTGGTGTTCGTCGCGGCGTCGGTGGCCGGGTAGGTCTCGAGGTAGCCTGAGACGGTTGCGGAATCGCGTTCGCGCCAACGGGCATAGTCGATGGTCGATGCGTCTTCGGAGTACGCCCAGCCGCGATTCACCATCACCACGGTGTCGCTCCCCGCGAGCCGAACGGGGGTGAGGATATTGACCCCCGGCGAGCCCTCGCGCGTCCGTGCGCCCCACGCGATTTCTCGATCAAACAGGTACACGCCGTGGGCCGTGACGCGACGGTAGTGCCCGGCTCCGGTATCGGACGGCACCGCACGGAAGTCGACGGGTAGGGTCGCCAAACGCGTTTCGAGCGTCGCGTTGAAGGCGCGGCGCTGCGTGAGACGGGACAGCTGCCAGACGCCGAGACGCGCGAAGAGGACGGCAAAGGCGAGCGGAACGAGGAAGCCGAGGAGTCGTCGTGACATGCGGGGAAGATATCACGGCTCGTTGGCGGGCGCACGGGGGAGAACGTCCCAGGAGGGATCATCCGGTGACGCGAGTCACGCCGGAACCGCGTCCCGCATTTTACAGCAACGGCAACTGCTCCCCGAGCGCGCTGGGATCGACCACCGCCTGCCCGAGCAACCGCTGCAACTCGCGCACACTTGCTGGACTGTGCCCCGCAAAATGGTTGTTCACAAACCCATAGGCGACGCGCACCTTTGCCGTGAGGGTAGGCAACACCGCCGCCCACTGCTCGAGTTCCGCTGTGCGATCTACCTGCACGCGCGAGTAGTCCACGATGCTGCGGTCCGGCCCCATCCATCGCACATACGCAAAGTCTGCGGTGGGCCGCGCCGCGAGGGCGAGCATCGTTTTGCGCGGAATCCAGCGCGCGTCGGCGAGCGCCAGCGCCACACGATGCGCCGTGAGTAGTGCGAGCGTGGCGTCGGTGGCCCATCCGCGCTGCCGGAACTCAATCGCAAAATCGAGATCGCGCGGGAGCGTCGCAAGAAATTCCGCGAGCGCATCCACTTCACTCGGCGTAAAGTCGGGGCCCATCTGAATCAATATGGGCCCGAGCTTCGGCCCCAACTCGCGTGCGACATCGGTGAACCGCTGCAGCACGTCGCCCGCATGGCGCAGTCGCAACTCGTGCGTGATTTCTTGCGGCAGCTTGAGGGCAAAAACGAACTGTTCGGGGGTGCGCTCCGCCCAGCTACGCACGGTGTTCGCGGCAGGGACCGCGTAAAAGGTGCTGTCCACTTCGACCGCAGAAAATGCGCGCGCGTAGGTGCTCAGAAAATTCTGCGACTTGGTCTTGCTGGGATACAGCGGTCCAACCCAGGCCGTGTAGTTCCACCCTTGGCACCCCAAGCGGATCTCGGCCGGCATGGCTACGGTACTCCCGGCACCGGCGTCGGCGCAATCACCTTGAACCCACCACCTCCGGAGCCCGACCCGCCCAGTGCCTTGCTCGGATCGTGGATGATCGACACCGACGCCACCCCCACCCCACCGTGATCATCCGTCGCCGTCACGAGGACGTCGTATGGCCCCGCTTGCAGGTCGGCGATCACGATTTTCGCGACCCACAACCAGCTGAGGCCCAACGCGCCCACTGGGGTGAGTTTCATTTCCATCACTTTCCGCTCGATGGATGCCATCACGGTCGCAATAGGAAAATTGGACTTCACCCCTGCGGCCACCAAGAGCGTGTCGCCAATCGTCACCGCCGCCGATGGTTCCGCAAAGCTCACCTCAAGTGCGCTGCCGGCCGTGCCGATCACCGCGATAGTCGCCGTGCCTGTTCGCCCCTCGCAGGTGGCGGTCAGCAGCGCCGTGCCCGACGTCATCGCCGTGACCACTCCTTCGGCTGATACGGTGGCCACCGCTTTGGCACCCGAACTCCACACCACCGCACGATCGGCAAGGGGACGGCCGGCGCTGTCGCGCAACGTCGCCACCAGCATCTGCGTCTGACGCGGCGTGAGATTCGCCGACGACGGCGTGACACCAATCGACGTGATCGGGAGTGTGATCGTAAACTGCGCGGAAGCGCTGACCCCTTCGCTGGTCGCCGTAATCACCACCGCCCCTGCGGTGCGCGCGAGCACCACGCCACCGGCCGTCACCGTCGCGCGCGTGGTGTCGGAACTGTTCCACACGACGGTGCGCCCTGGGAGCGGCGCGTCGCGCACGTCACGCGGCACCGCCATCACGGCCTGCGAACTCCCCACCCCCAGCGCGGTGACACTCGGCGTGAGCACCATGCTAGCCACGGCCACGTTCAACACAGTCAGTTCCGCGTGCCCGATCTTTCCGCCGACTGATGCGGTGACCGTCGTGCGACCAGGGGCGATACCGGTGAGACGGCCGTTCTCGAATATTTGCGCGACTTCATTGGATTCAATCGTCCACACCGGGGAGCCAGCGCCCATGGTCGCGCCATTGGCGTCGAGCGCAATCGCGCGGGCTGACGAGGCCTCACCCACGCGGATGGTCGTGGGCGCGAGGGCGACGGTGACCGTCGCAACCGTCGGCGCCGGTGGAGCAGCCGTCACGCTGTTGGCCGTTCCGCCGCCGCATCCGAATAGCAGCAACACCCCGCACGTCGCGGCGTGCGCTTTGACCTGAGTTGCTCTGCGAATGGCGGGCACCTGATCAAACTATGCGTTCCGGCAGCGGAGGAACAGCGCGAGGCGCACGCACGGCCGCTCAAGACCAGCACACGGACCCGCGCGCGCGCCCCTCTCGCGTCCAGCCCCACCCGACGCCAACTTTGCACGATGTCTTTGCTCGCGCTCTTTCCGTCGCTTCTCGCCCGCCGTGGCACCGTCGCCCTCGAATGGGCCGGTCCCGACGGCCGTGTCACCGCGTTCACCTTTGGCGACATCGAGGACCGCAGCAATCGCCTCGCGCACGCCCTCACCGCGCGCGGCCTCGTGAGCGGCGACCGATTGGCGCTGTTCCTCGCCAATCGCGTGGAGTTCATTGACCTCTACCTCGCCTGCGTCAAACTCGGCGTGATTTTTGTGCCGGTGAACGTGCTCTACCGCGAGCGCGAAATCCGCCACATCCTCACCGATGCGGCCCCCGTCGCCATTGTCACCAGCGCATCGCTCCGCGAGCATTTGAGCACGGACGACCGCGTGTGGCTGATTGACGACCTTACCGCCGAAGCCGCACCGCGTTCGGCCGAACGCCCCATCAGCGACTGCTCGCACGCGACGCCCGCCGCGCTCGTCTACACCTCGGGCACCACCGGCGCCTCCAAGGGTGCGATCCTCACGCACGGCAACTTTGCCGCGAACGCGGAAAATGTCGTCGTCGCCTGGCAGATGACCAATGCCGATCGCCTGCTCTGCGCCCTGCCGCTCTTTCACGTACACGGACTCGGCAACGCCGTGCACGGCTGGCTCGCGAGCGGCTGCCACATGCGATTGGTAGAGCGGTTTGAACGCGAGACAGCGCTCGACCTGTTTGCGGCGTATCATCCCACTGTTTTTTTTGGCGTGCCCACGATGTATGTGCGGCTCCTCGAGGCCGACGCCGTTCGCGCGCGCGCCGTTGGGCACACGATGCGGCTCTTCGTCTGCGGCTCCGCGCCACTTCCCGCGCAACTCCTCGAAGATTTCCGCGCGCGATTCCACCACACGATTCTCGAACGCTACGGCATGACGGAAACGCTGATGAACATCAGCAATCCGTATGACGGCGAGCGGCGCGCGGGCACCGTCGGCGTGCCACTGCCACATGTGACGGTGCGCATCGTGAACGAAGCCGGTCGTGATGTGGCGGACGGCGAGGGAGGCGAGCTCCTGGTGCGCGGCCCCAATGTGTGCGCTGGCTACTGGCGCCGCGACGACGCCACGCGCGCCGTATTTACCGACGGCTGGTTTCATACTGGCGATATTGGCGTGCGGTCGGCCGACGGCTACTACACGCTCCAAGGCCGCCGCAGCGATCTGATTATTTCCGGCGGATTCAATATTTATCCGCGCGAAATCGAAGAGGCGTTACTCGAGCTCCCCGGCATTCGTGAGGCGTCGGTGGTTGGGCAACCCGATGCCGTGCGCGGCGAAGTACCGGTGGCATACGTGGTGAGTGATGGCGAGCCTGACGCCGCTGCACTCGACACCGCACTCCGAAAACAACTGGCCTCATTCAAACTGCCGCGCGGCTATGTCCGCGTGGGCGCACTGCCCCGCACCGCGCTCGGCAAAGTGCAAAAACATCTTCTCCCGCTCTGGAGTGCTTCGTGAGTTCCGCTACCACCGCCGTTCGCACGCCGCTCAATCGTCAACAGATCCTCGGCTTCTGGGCCGTCTACGCCGGATGGGTGCTCGACGGCATGGACTCCGTGATCTATGCACTCGTGATGGCGCCGGCGTTGCACGAGTTGCTACCGAAATCCGGCATTGTGGATTCGCCGGCGAACGTCGGCTACGCCGGCTCGGTGCTCTTTGCGCTCTTTCTCGTGGGGTGGGGGCTCAGTTTTCTGTGGGGCCCCATTGCCGACCGGTTTGGTCGCACCAAGGCGATCGCCGCCACGATCTTCGTGTACGCCGTGTTCACCTTTGTGGCGGCCTTCGCGCAGAACGTGTATCAGCTCGGGCTCTTTCGTTTACTTGCTGGCATTGGCGTAGGCGGCGAGTGGGCGATGGCCGGCACCTACATTGCCGAAGCCTGGCCCGAAGATAGGCGGCGCATGGGCGCGGGCTATCTGCAAACGGGCTACTACGCTGGCTTCTTTGTGGCGGCCGCGCTCAACTATACGATTGGTGCCACCTACGGCTGGCGCGCGATGTTCCTGTGCGGGCTCGCGCCGGTGGTGGTGGCCGTGGCCACGCTCTTCAAAGTGAAGGAGCCGGCGCGCTGGAAGGCGCACGAAGCCGAGGCCAAGCAGGCACATCCATTGCGCGAAATTTTCTCCAAAAAGTATCGCAAACGGACCATCGTAAATGCCGCGCTGCTCACCGTGGCGATCATCGGGCTCTGGGCCGGCGCCGTGTACGAGCCCGCGGCCATCACACAACTCGCCAAGAAAGCAGGAATGGACGCGCCAACGGCCGCGAAAATGGTGAGCGTAGGCACGGCGATTCTCTCTATTGGCACTATTCTCGGTTGCCTCTGCTTGCCACCACTCGCCGAACGGTGGGGACGCAAGCGGACGCTCGCCGCGTACTTCGCCGGCATGATGGTCACCATTCCACTCGCGTTTGGCTGGGCGTTCTATCTGCCCAATGGTCTGTGGCCCTTTATGACGGTGCTCTTCTTTATGGGCTTTGCCGGCGGAAGTTTTGCTGTGTTCAGCATGTGGCTGCCCGAGCAGTACGACACGCGCGTCCGCGCCACCGCCTTTGCGTTCAGCACGAGTGTCGGACGCTTTGTGGGTGCGGGGGTGAACTTCGCGCTCGGAGCTGCCGTGCTCAGTATGGGCACGCTCGGTACACCGGTCGCACTCACGGCGATCGCCTTTGGCGTTGGGATCCTGATTGTGCCATTCGCGGTGGAAACGCGTGGGCAGGTGCTTCCGGACTGACCGACCGGATGGGGGCAGCTATCCGGATGGGGGCAGCTATATAGTTGCCGCTGCACCTGATCACTGGACGCAACAAGGGGGGAGGGCAGCGACTTGCCCTCCCCCCTTGACGTATCAGATTCCAAAATGATATCATATTGCTACCACTTAACCCGAGCATACCACGTATGTTTCGCGAACAAGACTACCGCGCCCCCTCCGGCTTTCCGTCGTTGCTCTTCTTCCTCGTCGTTGGCGTCCTGTCGTTCGGCGCCATTCTCCGAGGGGCGGCGGGCAATATGCCGGGCGTCTCCATCCTTGGCGTTCTCGCCTTTCTTGCCTGCATCACCAGCCTCGGCGGTTTGTTCGTCGTGAATCCTGGTGAGGCCAAGGTGCTGGTGCTCTTTGGTAGCTACAAAGGCACGGTCAAGAACTCTGGCTTCTTCTGGGCCAACCCCTTCCTCACCAAGCGCACCATCTCGCTCCGCGTGCGCAACTTCGAAACCCAGAAGCTCAAGGTGAACGACAGCGGCGCCAATCCCATTGAGATTGCGGCGATTGTTGTATGGAAGGTTGTCGAAACCGCCGAAGCGCTGTTTGAAGTGGACGACTATGTGAAGTACGTGCAGGTGCAGAGTGAGTCGGCGGTGCGCGCCGTGGCGCAGAGCCGTCCGTACGACTCGCACACCTCCGGCGAAGAGTCGCTCTCCACGCACACCGAAGTGGTGTCGGCGGCGCTGCAGCAGGCGGTGCACGAACGACTCGCCCGCGCCGGCGTCGAAGTGATTGAAGCACGTATTTCGCACCTCGCCTATTCGCCAGAAATCGCGCAAGCGATGCTCCAGCGCCAGCAGGCGAGCGCGATCATTGCCGCGCGCTACAAGATCGTTGAAGGCGCCGTGGGGATGGTCGAGAACGCCCTGGAGCTGCTCTCGCAGAAAGGCATTGTCACGCTCGATGAAGAGCGCAAAGCGCAAATGGTGAGCAACCTGCTCGTGGTGCTCTGCTCTGAGCGCGCGGCAAGTCCGATTGTGAACGCCGGCTCTATCTACTAGACCGCGCACTCCAGTGACCGAGCGCAAGTCGTTTCTACTGCGGGTTGATCGCGACCTGCTGGACGCTGTCCAGCGGTGGGCGAACGACGACTTGCGCTCGTTGAATGGGGAAATCGAATTCCTGCTTCGCGACGCGCTCAAGCGCGCGGGGCGCAAAGTGACGCGGAACGCGCGTGCGGCAGACGCCGCGGCGACGCACGTGTCGGAACCGGAGGCGTAGATGGACAGCAGCTACGGGCAGTCGCAGATGGATCGGTCGCGCGATGAGCGCCACACCTTCTGGGCCACCATCGCCGCCGTGGTGGCGGCGGTTGTTGGGCTTGGACTCACACTCGCGCTCTCGCCGCACCGCGCCCATGCGCAGACCGTCGTGGAGACGGGCGCGTATATCATTCGCAACGGCTCCGACACGTTGGTGATCGAGCGGTTCCGCCGTGCGCCCACGGGGATCACGAGCTCAGTCTCGGCCAAAGGCGCGCCGCGCGTGGACTACGCCGTCACGCTCGGAGCGAACAACACCGTGTATACGTTCACCCTCGACGTGTATGCGGCCAACGCGACCGTTGACGACAAAGCGATGCAGCACATTGTCACCACGATGAAAGGCGACACCGCCATCGTCGAGTTGCCAAACGGCACGCAGCGCATTGCCACAAAAACGAATGCCGTGCCCTCGATGAACAACGCGATGGCATCGTTTGAAGTGTTTACCCGACGCGCGCGCGCCAACCGCAACTGGACCACCTCGCTCGACGAACCGTATTTTTCGCTTTCCGGTGGTGCGACGGTGCTCGTGACAATGACGCGCGTCGGTAACGACTCGATCGTTGCGACGATTGCGAACCAAGCGCAGCGCCTGCGTGTGGACGCCGAGGGAAGGATCTTGGGAGGAACGCTCCCCGGTGGGCTGACCCTCGAGCGCATCACCGCTGAAGCGGCGGCGAGCCTCAAAGTCGGCAAGCCCGACTATTCTGCACCGAAGGACGCGCCGTACACGGCAGAAGAAGTCACGGTCAAGGGACAGGGCGGCATCACACTGGGCGGTACACTGACGCTGCCCAAGAATGCCAAGGGTCCGGTCGGGGCGATTGTGACGATCACCGGCAGCGGGCAGCAGGATCGTGACGAGTACATCCCAGTGGCTGGTGGCTTTCGTCCGTTCCGTCAGGTTGCGGACGCGCTCGGGCGCCGTGGGATTGCCGTGCTCCGTTTGGATGACCGCACGATTGGCGCCAGTGGTGGGCAGATCGGTACGACCGCCGATTACGCGGAAGACATCAAAGCCGCGCTCGCCTATTTGCGCACGCGCAAAGAGATCGACCCCAAGCGACTTGGTTTGGTGGGCCACAGCGAAGGCGGCATTATTGCGCCGCTGGTAGCGAGCACCGAGCCGACACTTGCCGGCATTGTGCTGCTGGCCGGCCCAGCCTACAACGGACTCGACATTATTCGCTTTCAACAGCGGTTCGCGCTCGAGCACGATACGTCGCTCTCGCAGCCCAAGCGGGATTCGCTCGCCAAGGTCAGCATTGCCGCCGTGGACGCGATGGCCAAATCCGACGTGTGGTTTCGGTTCTTCTTGTCGTACGATCCGTTGTCCACGGCGCGTAAAGTGAAGGTGCCGGCGCTCGTGCTGCAGGGCCAGAGCGATCAGCAGGTGACGTACGAACAAGCCGAGAAACTCGGCGCTGCGATGCGAGCCGGCGGCAACAAGGACGTGACCGTGCGCGTGTTCCCGGAGTTGAACCACCTGTTCATTCACCATGTGAGCGGCAATCCGAGCGAGTACGCAACGCTGCCGACGAACAAGGTCAGCGTCGAAGTGATGAGCATGCTGACCGAGTGGCTGGTGAAACAGCTGGGCGGCACAGCGGCCGCGCCGTAAGCGACGACCGCTTCACACACGACCTCACCAACTCGCCATGCGTCCTTCACGATTTGCGTTGCTGGTTGCCGTGGTGCTGAACGTTGCGGCGTTCGCCTATTACTGGCCGGCGGCGCCCGATCCGCTCGTGTCGAAGTTTGACGCGAGCGGCACGCCGGATGGATACAGCAGCAAAGCCGCCTTTTTTGCACTCTGGGCGATGCTCGCTGCGCTCTTTCCGGCGATCGGCGTGGGGTTCGCGATGGCGAAGGGCTCGTTGAAGGACGAAAGCATTGGCATTCCCTACAAAGCCCTCTGGCTCGCCCCGGAACAGCGGGAAGCGACGCTCCTGGCCTTTTCGGACATGATGCTCTGGCTGATGAGCGTGATCTCGTACTTCATGACGCTGGGGATGGTTGCCACGCTGCGCGCCAACTCGCGTGCCCATGTGATGCTCGATCTTTCGCCGCTGGTGTACGTGAGCGTGCTGTTTATCGGCGTGTGTGGCGTGATGTTGCCCTACTTCGTGCACTGGTCGTCGCCTCCGACGCGGTAACGCGTCCGCTCGGCGCGGTCCCGCGCCGAGCGGACGCGGCGTGAGGCTTCCTCCGCCGGCGCCCTCGGCATAAAAAGATTGGTCTCCAGTAAAAACGATGGCGCCCTAAAGGCGCTCCCGTGGCATCGTAGCTGCCGATTGACGAATAAAACCAGCGTCGTTACTGTAATGGGTAATACACATTACGCATTACGGAGGACGCGATGCCCACGTCGACTATGACCACCAAGTATCAGGCCACCATCCCCAAACAGGTCCGCGAGGCGCTCGCACTCGGTGCGGGCGATCGGGTCGAGTTTCTCATCAATCCGGCTGGCGAGGTGCGGCTCCAGAAGGCCGTGTTTGCCGACGCGGAGTTGCAGGCGCTCGAGGCCACCCTTTCTCCCGAGTGGGATTCTGCCAGTGACGACACCGCGTTTGCTGGGCTCTAGTAGCTATAGCGCCGGGGATGTGGTGGTGGTCCCGTTCCCATTTACGGAGCGGGCGTCTGCCAAGCGCCGCCCAGCGCTCGTCTGCTCGTCCCGCGAGTTCAACCATGTCTCGTCGCATCTCGTGCTCGCGATGATCACGACCGCCACGCACACCCCGTGGCCTGGAGACGTTGCCATTCGCGATCTCGATGCGGCGGGGCTTCCGAGTGCATCGACCGTACGGTGGAAGATGTTCACGCTCGACAGCACGCTGGTACTGCGACGGCTGGGCACGTTGGCGGCACCGGATCGCGCCACCTGCCGAGCCGCGCAGCCCATCTCACTCTGAGCGGAACGAGCGCGCAACGTACGGGCGGTCACGCACGCCGAGCGCACGGAGGGAAACGAACGCGGGGCGCTCCAGTGGAGCGCCCCGCGTTTTGCGCGCGACAGCGACGACTTACTTCGCCGCTTTGAACGCGATGTCGAACTGCACCGGCACTTCGTTTTCGATGGGGTTGAGCGGCGAGTCGTAGCTGATGTTGAAGTCTTTGCGCAGCATCGTGAACGCCCCTTTGACGCGCCCGATATTGCTCGTGCGATCGAAGAACACCAGCGTGGCGGGGATGGCGACGGTCTTGGTGACGCCACGAATGGTGAGGTCGCCGGTGATGATGAGCTTCACATTGTTCAACTCCGCGCCAGCGGCCGGCGCCGCGCCGGTGGCGCGGATGGACTTGGAACGGAAGGTGATGGTCGGGAAGGAGTCGGTGTTGAAGAAATCTTTCGACCGCAGGTGGTTGTCTCGCGCGCCGATGCGGGTGTTCACGCTCTTGGCGTCGATGTCGAGCGCGAGCGTGGTGGCCTCGAGCTTATCGGCATCAAAGCCGACGGTGACCGTCCACTTGTCCCAGTAGCCATGGGCGTCGATCATGCGCGAACTGGCGGTGAAGTTGATCTGGCTATGCGCGTCGTCGCGCACGAACGAGGACTGGGCGCTGGCGCCGTTGAGTGCGACGGCCGCGGACAGGATCGGGAGCAGGAGGGTACGGAGGGCGCGGATCATGGTAACGCTCTGAGAAAACGAGGAGGAGTGGTGGTACCCGCGCACACCGCGCGCGGTTCTTTATCTGACCAATAAATTACTCAGTACTGAGATATCTGTCAAGTGCCCCCTCGGTTCGCCACCGGATGTGGTCACCGCGTCTTGGCTTCGACGAACACGCGCGCCGCGGCGGCCACCCCGACCTGATGCCGCTTGGCACGCACGGTGAGAGTGATGGGGCCGTCGAACGGTGCCCGCGCCGCCACCTTCACCGTGGCACCGGGGCGGACGCCGAGCGTGGCGAGGTAGCGCAGAAACTCGGAGTCGCGATCGCTCATCCGTACGACGCGCGCCGTCGCCCCCACGGGGAGGTCGGCAATGCTCTGGAGCCGGCGCTCGTCCACCTTGCCTTCGGCCGTGGGAATGGGCGCGCCGTGCGGGTCTTCGGTGGGATGCCCGAGCGCGGCGGCCATCCGTTCTACGAGTTCGGCGCTCGCCGCGTGCTCGAGCCGTTCGGCTTCGGCATGGACGTCGTCCCAGGCAAAGCCGAGCCGCGTGACGAGGTAGCTCTCAATGATGCGGTGCCGGCGAATCAACTGGAGCGCCACCGTGCGGCCCGCCGGCGCGAGTCGCGCACCGCGGTAACGCTCGACGCGCACGAGGCCGAGCCGCGCGAGCCGCTGGAGCATACCACTCACACTCGCCGGCGCCACGCCAAGTGCGGTGGCGATAGCGGTCGTGGCGGCCGGCTCCCCGCCCTGCGCTTTCTCATAGATGACTTTGAGATAGTCCTCGGCTTGGCCGGTAAGAGCGCCGTGCGAGGGTTCGGATACGCGACGGGTCGCCATCAGGCAAAGCCTGCGCAGCGGAACGGACGCATCACACCGAGGGGTTCGGGTCGCGCACGAGCAGTACGGGCACCATCGACTGGTGGCGCACTTCGTTGGCGACGGAGCCGTAGAGCAGGTCTTTTACAAACCGATGCCCGTGCGTGCCCATCGCAATGAGATCGCACTGTTCGCGGAGCGCGGCGGCAGCGATTTCCGAGGCGGGGTCTCCGCTCGCGAGCACGGCGTCCACTTGAAATCCGTCGGCGGCGAGGCGCGTGGCGATGGCGTCCAGGTAATCGCGATCTTTTCGCATCTCCTCGGACTCACGGAGCTTGAGTTGGTCGAGATTGCGCGCCGCGAATCCGTCGGCCACGTGAATGAGCACAATCGCCGCCCCGCAGTGGCGCGCGAGGGCGCACACGTGCGTGAGGATGGTTTCGTCGGTGCTGGAATGTTCGAGGGGAACGAGCAGGCGCCGATACATCAGGACCACCATCCGCGGAAAGTCTGCACGAGTAGCCAGAGGTTGAGGCCGGCAATCACGAAGGCGACGCACCACGCGAGGAGCTTGAGCCATTTGGCGTTGGCGAACTCTCCCATCTTGGCACGATCGCTCGTGAATTGTACGAGGGGGAATACGGCAAACGACAGTTGAAGCGAGAGAATCACCTGACTGAGCACCAGCAGCCGAGCGGTGCCGCTCGCGCCCGACATGGCGGAGACGATGACGGCGGGGATGATGGCAATGCCGCGCGTAATCAGGCGCCGCACCCAGGGGCGGAGGCGCAGATCGAGAAAGCCCTCCATCACGATTTGTCCGGCGAGGGTGCCCGTGAGCGTGGAGTTCTGCCCGCTGGCAAGCAGGGCGAGGGCGAACACCGTGCTCGCGCCGCCCACGCCGAGGAGTGGCGTGAGGAGTTGGTGCGCGTCCTGAATCTCCGCCACTTCGTGGTGCCCTGTCTTATAGAAGGTGGCGGCGGCGACAATGAGAATGGCCGCATTGATGAACAGCGCAAGGGAGAGCGCGATGGTGCTGTCGAGAAAGGCGTAGCGCACGGCTTCGCGTTTGCCGACGGCAGTTTCCTCATAGCGGCGCGTCTGCACGATGGACGAGTGCAAATACAGATTGTGCGGCATGACGGTGGCACCGAGGATGCCGATGCCGATGTAGAGCTGCTCGCGGTTGGTAAAGAGTTCGGTGGTGGGAATAAAACCGCGCGCGACATCGGCGAGCGCGGGGCGTGCGAGGATGAGCTCAAAGAGAAAGCAGGCACCAATGGTGGCAATGAGCGCCACGACCAATGCCTCGAGAATACGAAAACCTTTTTGCTGCAGGACGAGCACCAGCATCACGTCGAAGCCGGTGATGAGAATGCCCGCAGTGATCGGAATGTGAAACAACAGGTTGAGGGCAATCGCCGAGCCAATGACTTCGGCGAGGTCGCAGGCGGCAATGGCGATTTCGCAGATCACCCAATGGAAGAGGGCCACAGGGCGCGAGTAGTGGTCACGGCAGGCCTGTGCGAGGTCGCGCCCGGTCACGATGCCGAGTTTGCTGGCGAGTCCTTGGAGGAGCACCGCCATCAGGTTGGAGATGAGGATGACGGACAGCAGGGCGTAGCCAAAGCGCGAGCCGCCGGCGAGATCGGTGGCCCAGTTGCCTGGGTCCATGTAACCGACCGCCACGAGGTACCCTGGGCCGGCAAAGGCCAACATCTTCTTGTACCACTGCTTGTGGTTCACCGAGATGGTGCGGTGCACCTCGGCGAGCGACGGGGCATTGCGGGCTCGGCGCCAGCCGTCCGGTTTGGCGCCAGTCGGCGACCCCAGTGCGGGCAGCGGTGCGGGTAGCGGTGCGGCCACCGGCACTACCGGTGTCATCGGCTGCGCGCCGATGAGGGGTGCCGCCGATGCCGAGGCGGCTTCTGAGGAGGATTGCTGATTGCGGACCACTCATATATTTTAGTACGTCCTAACTTTTATGCAAGTACATACTCACTTTTATCCAGCGCCACTGAGCGCGCGGTGGTGGCGCGCCACGATGGCGAGCGCCGGCGCGCTCGTCCTGTTCGCGGCGTCTGCGCTCCGCGCGCAGGACTCCACCCGTTCGCCGCGCGACGCGCAGCCGGAACGCCCTACCGTCGCCACGCACGCAGGGAC
>CANIWQ010000046.1 GCA_947471365.1 Gemmatimonadota bacterium
CCACGGCAGGGCTGAGCAGTTGGCTCGCTATTGCGGTACTGCTCCGCTTCGTCAAGACACGCGGCTTCGGTGTCTTTGCCGTCTATCGTTTCCTCCTCGGCGTCGCGGTCTTCGCGCTCCTGGCCCTTCGTGGTGGCTGAGTCGTACGACGCACGTAGTGCGGCCGACGTCGCGAGCGCCCTCGGCGTGCCGCACGTGGAGCTGTACGCGGAGGTGAACTCCACCATGGACGTGGCCCATCGCGCCGCCGAGGCACAGGCTGCCGCGGGCACCGTGCTACTCGCGGATCGGCAAAGCGCTGGCCGCGGCCGCGGCGGAAAGAGCTGGGTGTCCGAGTCAGGTCGCGGACTCTGGTTCACGCTGCTCGAGCGCCCTGAAAGTCCGTCCGGACTCGACGTGCTGGCGTTACGACTCGGATTGGCCGCGGCGCCGGTACTGGACGCATTTGCCGACGCACCGCTGCGGCTCAAGTGGCCCAACGATCTCTACCTTGGCGATCGCAAACTCGCCGGAATCTTGGTGGAGACGCGCTGGCGTGAGGCGCGGGTTGAGTGGGTGGCTATCGGCATGGGCGTGAATGTCGAGCCGCCGACTGAGATGACGACCGCCGCCGCGTTACGTCCCAATTCCAAACGCCTCGACATATTAGCGGCGCTCGTGCCGGCGCTCCGCCGCGCGGCCGCAGAGCGCGGGCCGTTGACCCCAATCGAGTTGGCGACCTTTGCCGCTCGCGATTATGCAGCTGGTCGGCCGTGTACGGCTCCCGCCGTCGGTGTCGTCCGCGGGGTGACGGGTGACGGTTCGCTCGCTATCGTAACAGATTCCGGTGAGCAGTTCTTTCGCGCCGGTTCGCTCGTCCTCGCTGGAGACACGCCATGATCCTCTGCCTCGACGTCGGCAACACCGAAACGACCATCGGGCTTTGCGACGGACTGACCGTGCAAAGCCGCTGGCGCGTGACCACCGACCCCTCGCGCACCCCTGATGAAGTCTATTTTTGGCTGCGCGCCCTTCTCGACGCCTCCGGAATTGATCGCGCCACGGTGCAGGGGAGCGCCATCGGTTCCGTGGTGCCCGCCGTCACCGCGCCCCTCGCCGACGCCTGCGAACGGCTCTCGGGCTTCAAGTCGGTAGTCGTCGATGCTCGGTCGAAGCTCCCGATTACCGTGGATGTCGACGAGCCGCTCACCGTCGGCGCCGACCGGCTCATCAACACCTTGGCCGCCAGTCGCCTCCACAAGCGCGACTGCATCGTCGTCGACCTCGGCACCGCCACCACCTACGATTGCATCACCGCAGACGGCGTGTTCATTGGTGGGGTGATTGCCCCCGGCGTGCAGGTGTCGGCGGAGTCGCTGTTCCGGCGGACCTCCATGCTGCCAGCCACGGAGATCGTCGCACCGAAGAACGTGATCGGGCGGCGGACCGACGAGTGCATTCGCTCCGGGGTGGTGCTCGGTTCCGCAGAGTCGATCGATGGGTTGGTGCGCCGCATCAAGGCGGCCTGGCCTCGTCCCACGGTGCCGCTGGTGATCGCCACCGGTGGGCTCGCCGCCGCGTTCAAGCCGCTGTGCTCGGAGATTGAGCTGGTGGAGCCCGACCTCACGCTGGTCGGGCTGGCCATGGCGCACGCGCTCCTGATTAAGTAGTCGCGCCAAGGGCCCTGAAATCGGGCAGCACCCGCCCACGTCGCCTGCCTCCGAGCCCGGTTTATTGGCAGCGTCGCGAGGCGACCCCGCCCAGCCGCACCTTAGGCAGGTAACTCGCCCAGCCGCTTCTGCCAATTTGGCTGAATTGCCGTTGCTAATTCGTTGCAGCCGTTCAACTTGGCGCAACTTGAATGGCACAATCCCTGCAAGTATGTTTAGCTGTTGTTAGCACTCTCCCCTCGTGAGTGCTAACAGAAGAACAACCACTCGAACCACAAGCAGGAGGTAGCCACACTATGGCAACGAAGAACGCCTCGAAGGTCGCGCCGTTGGCCGACCGAGTCGTCGTCAAGCCGCTCGAAGAAGCGGAGCAGATGCGCGGCGGGTTGTACATCCCCGACACCGCCAAGGAAAAGCCGCAGCAGGGTGAAGTGGTCGCGGTTGGCCCGGGCCGCACCGAAGACGGCAAGCGCGTGCCGATGGAAGTGAAGGCTGGCGACAAGGTTCTGTATGGCAAGTACAGCGGCACCGAAGTGACCGTCGCTGGTGAACAGATGCTCATCCTCCGCGAGAGCGACATTCTCGCGGTCGTTTCCTGATATCCGTCCTCTGAGGGCAAAAGACTATGGCTGCAAAGGAACTGCATTTCAACGTTGAGGCTCGCGCAGCGCTCAAGCGCGGCGTGGACCAGCTCGCCGAGGCCGTGAAGGTGACGCTCGGCCCGAAGGGTCGTAATGTCGTGATCGACAAGAAGTTCGGCGCGCCGACGGTGACGAAGGACGGCGTGACGGTGGCTAAGGAAATCGAGCTCGCCGATCCGATCGAAAACATGGGCGCGCAGATGGTGAAGGAAGTCGCGACCAAGACCAGCGACAACGCGGGCGACGGCACGACGACCGCCACCGTGCTGGCGCAGGCGATCTTCCGCGAAGGCCTCAAGAACGTGACGGCCGGCGCGAACCCGATGGCCATCAAGCGCGGCATCGACAAGGCCGTCATCGCCGTCATCGAGGAGCTCAAGAAGATCTCCGTCCCGACGAGTGGCAAGAAGGAAATCGCGCAGGTCGGTTCGATCTCCGCGAACAACGACAAGGAAATCGGCGACCTGATCGCCGACGCAATGGAGAAAGTGGGCAAGGACGGCGTCATCACGGTTGAAGAAGCCCGTGGCCTGGAGACGACGCTCGAGACGGTGGACGGCATGCAGTTCGATCGCGGCTATCTCTCGCCCTATTTCATCACCGATCCGGACAAGATGGAAGCCGTCCTCGAAGACGCCTACATCCTGATCCACGACAAGAAGGTTGCGTCGATGAAGGATCTCCTCCCGGTACTGGAGAAGGTCGCGCAGACCGGCAAGCCGCTGCTCATCATCTCGGAAGATGTCGAGGGTGAGGCGCTCGCCACGCTGGTCGTCAACAAGATCCGCGGCACGCTCAAGATTGCCGCCGTGAAGGCCCCGGGCTTCGGCGATCGTCGCAAGTCGATGCTCGAAGACATCGCGGTGCTCACCAACGGCAACGTGATCTCCGAAGAAGTGGGCTTCAAGCTCGAAAACGCCGTGCTCACCGATCTCGGCCGCGCCAAGCGCATCGTGATCGACAAGGACAACACGACGATCATCGACGGCGCCGGCGACGAAGACAAGATCTCCGGCCGCATCAAGGAAATCGAAGTTGCCATCGAGAAGAGCACGAGCGACTACGACAAGGAAAAGCTCCAGGAGCGCAAGGCCAAGCTCGCCGGCGGTGTTGCGGTGATCAATGTTGGCGCGGCGACCGAGAGCGAGATGAAGGAAAAGAAGGCTCGCGTCGAAGACGCGCTGCACGCCACGCGTGCCGCCGTTGAAGAAGGCATCGTCCCCGGCGGCGGCGTCGCACTCGTGCGCGCGCAGGTTGCCCTCAAGGGGATGAAGCTCGATCACGACGAACAGATCGGCGTCGACATCATCCGTCGCGCCATCGAAGAGCCGATCCGCATGATTGTCTATAATGCGGGTGGCGAAGGCTCGATCGTGGTGGAGAAGGTGCGCGCCTCGAAGGACAAGAACTTCGGCTACAACGCCCTCACGGACGTGTACGAAGATCTCGTCGTCGCGGGCGTCATCGATCCGACGAAGGTGACCCGCACGGCGTTGCAGAACGCCGCGTCGATCGCCTCGCTCCTCCTCACGACGGAAGCGCTGATCGTCGAGAAGAAGGAAAACCACCCGCCGCAGATGCCGCAGGGTGGCGGCGGTGGCATGGGCGGGATGTACTAGCCCAGAGCGCGTCGCTGGGAAAAAAAAAGGGGCGGCGCAGGTGCGCCGCCCCTTTTTTTCTCGCAATGGCGAGTAGACGGTAGACAGTACAGAGTAGCCAGTAGCCGGAAACGCACAACGGACAACGGCAAACCGTAAACGGTTGTCCGTTGTCTGTTCCGTTCACGCCAGCGGAATCAGCGCATCCGCCTTGTCGTTCCCGTCTACCGCCGTCACCAGCGACCGCAATAACCCGTCCCGCACGTCGAAGACCGCGCCGTGCAACAACGGCGTCGCGTCGCGCGCCCACGCCGACTGAACGACCGGCGTGCGCGCGAGGTTCACCACTTGATGCAACACGTTGAGTTCCACCAAGCGGTTGAATCGGTCGTCCACCGTGGGCAAGGCCCGCAGTTCGTCCCGGTGGCGGCGCTGCACATCGCGCACGTCGCCGAGCCAGTTGTCGACCAGCCCGAGACCCTGTCCTTGGCCAGCATCCATCGCCGCCTGCACGCCGCCACATCCGTAGTGGCCGACGACGAGCACGTGGCGCACGCGGAGGACCTCCACCGCGTACTCCAACACCGAGAGCACGTTGAGGTCGGCGGGGAACACCTGATTGGCCACATTGCGGTGCACAAACATCTCGCCTGGCGCAGCGCCGGAGAGCAGTTCGAGCGGCACGCGGCTATCGGAGCAGCCGATGGCCAAAAAGTGCGGCGTTTGCGCGCGCGAGCGCTCCAAAAAGAACGCCGGATCGTCGCGCGTCATGCGTTCGGCCCACGCGCGGTTGTTTTCGAAGAGGCGGGTCAGATCGAGCATCAGAGCACACGGTGAAGGTCAGACCACAAACAGCGAGGGGCGGGGGGAAGTTCCGAACCGCACCGCATCCCAGCCGACGTTGCCTACTTTGGCGCGCGAAAATCCGGATAGTTCCCAATTTGCCGCTGTTGCTCCATCACAATCACCTGCATCGGAATCCCCGGGGGGTACAAGAGCAGCACGGCCCGCTGCTCGCCCACACGCATGATCACCCCGGAGACGTCCACCTCACGCCGATGGAACCGAATGGTACCCGTGAGCACACTATGCAGCGCCGGCATTGGCTGGTAGGGGATGCGAAACGCGACCCCCCGTTCGGAGGCGTCAATCACTTCGGCGGTCACGCCGCCGATGACAAACGTCGGTCGGTTCTTCGGTGGGTACGACACGCGGAAAAATTCGCGTGTGTTGTGTCCGTGGCTCATCTGGCGGAATATCGGTTTGGGGGCATCCGATTTCGAGTCCAAGGTTAGATCAACAATTCAAACTGCCGTGCGCCGGCCGAGGGGTCGCCAAACGGGCCGGCCGGTACGTCCTGCGGCGCGGCCGTCACCCGTACGCCGCATCGAGCGCGGCGCAGCATCCGCTCCACCGTGCTCGTGGCGTGGAGCGGCGTGTTGTTCGTCTCCGAGAGGTGCAGTAGCACCACGTCGCGCCACCGCGCACAAGCGGCGTCGGCGAGTGCGTCCGCGCTCTGGCGATTGCTCAGATGCCCGCGGTCGCTCGCGACGCGCCGTTGGAGGTGCAGGGGATACGGACCGGTGCGCAGCATCTCCTCGTCGTGGTTCGACTCAAGCATCACCAAGTCGAGCTCCCCGAGCTTCGCCGCGAGATCGGGTGGCATGCAGCCGAGGTCGTGCGCAACACAGGCGCGAAACCCCGTGCGCGTGTCAGTGGCGATCACGGCCGTCGGGCCAGCCGCATCGTGCGGCACGGGCACGAGCGTGATTTCGATGTCGCCAATCACGCGCGCGGCCCCTGGACCGATGGCCGTCGACTGACCGGCCTCGAGATCGCCAATGCCCGCGAGGGTCTCGGCACTGCCATACACGGGCCACCGCCACTTCGGCACGGCGACGCCGAGTCCGCGAATGTGGTCAATGTGCTCGTGCGTCACGATCACGGCGTGGATGGACTCGGGCGCAACGCCGGTGACGGCGAGACGCCGCCCGAGTGTGCGCGCGGAATAGCCGGCGTCAATCAGAATGCGTGTCTCGCCGCTCTCCAGTAAAATCGCATTGCCGCGACTGCCGCTGCCCAGCGTCCAGGCTCTCACGCGGACGACGGGCTCCGGCTCCAGGCGGCGCGGAGGAGCGCGCGACCGGCGTCGTCGAGTGTGAGGTCGCGCCGCGCCATCACGCGCGCGGTCACGGTGAGGAACTTCTCCAGCTCCCAGCGTGCGAACGGCGCCTGCTCACCCCACGCAAAGGGCGGCACGTACTTCGGGGTGATCGCCCCGCCGTACACGTTCGCGCCGGCACCAATCACGCAGCCCGTGGTGAGGCGCGAGCCGATGCCGAGTTTGACATGATCGCCAATAAACGATCCAAGGCGCGGCATCCCGCTCGAGCGCACCCCCGACGGCGTCCAGAGGGCGACGTCGCCGTAGCTGTTCTTGAGATTGCTCGTGATGGTGCCCGCGCCCAGATTCGCCCAGCGCCCAATCACCGAATGGCCCACAAAGCCGTCGTGCACTTTGTTCGCGTGTCCGAGGAAAATCGTCGCGCTCACTTCACCGTGCACCCGCGTGTTCGGCCCAATCGAACTGCCGGCAATGCGGCCGCCGGCCACCCGCGAGTGCGCGCCCACGATGCACGGCCCCTCAAGCCGCGTAAACGCCGCGATGCGTGCGCCGGTCTCCACGAGCACGGCGCCGTCGGTCGTGTCAAACAGCACGTACGGTTCCACATAGGCCCCGCGCGCAACGAGCGCATCGTGCGCGCCCAGAACGGCGGCGTGCGCGGGTGGTGCCTCCGCGTCGCGGCCGAGCAGGGGAATGTCGGCGCGGAGCATGTCGGCGAGGTGCCGCGTTAAATCCCACACGTCGTGAAGCCACCAGCCGCGGAGTTCGGCGCCAGCGGCGGACGCGAGCGTGTCGAGCACCAACGTGCCGTCGGAGAGGCGTTGCGTGTCGACGGGCGCGGTGAGGCGCATCGCGACCACCTGACCATCACACCGCCAGACGGTGGCGCCGCCGTCGAGCACGGCGTCGAGCGCTGGGGCAAAGCGCGCGTTCACGAGCAGGGTGCCGGCGTCGAGCGTTACCGCGCGACTCGCCGGCGGTGCATCGAACTCCGCGAACGTCGCGAGGTGCGGAGCGCTCACAAACCCCGTCGCGCGCGATGCGGCGACGCGTTCCCATCGTGCGCGGATCAGCGCGCCGCCCGCGCGCAACTCGCCAACGGGTCGCGTGAGCGCAAACGGTTCGAAGCCGCGCGCGGTCGCATCGTCGTACAACACCATCGGCGCGGTCATCGCTGGCGCACGTGTTCGGGCAGGGCATCGAGCAGTGTCTTGAGGTCTGCGGCCCGTTCCACGGTCGTCACCAGCGTGAGGCCGTTAGCCGAAACCACGACAAGATCCTGGACGCCGTACAGCACCACGGTGGAATCCTCGGCATGCACCACATTGCCGTGCGCATCGCGCAGATGCGCGGGCCCTGACACGGCGTTGCCGGCGGCATCGCGTTGGCGCACGGTCCGGAGCGCCGACCAAGTGCCGACATCGCTCCAGCCAAAGTCGCCAGCCAGCACCATCACGCGCGACGAGCGCTCGAGCACGCCGACGTCAATCGCGATGGATGTCACCGCCGAGAAGAACGCCGTCATCGACGTCGCGTGGTCGCGCGCCGCCGGCGCCACCTCGGGGCAGTGCGCCTCGATTTCGTCGAGCAAGTCGCCTGCGCGCCATGCAAAAATTCCGGAGTTCCAGAGGCAACCCGCCTCCACCAACTCCACCGCGCGTGCACGCGACGGCTTCTCGATGAACCGCGCCACGCGACGCACCGCACCGCGCACCACGGCGCCGGGCTCGATGTATCCGAGCCCAGGGTCCGCGTGCTGCGGCACAATCCCCACGGTCACCAAGGCGCGCTCCTCGCGCGCGGCGCCGGCCGCGGCCAACAGCGACGTCCGAAACGCCTCAACATCGCCAATGGCCCAATCCGCATGCACCGAGAGCATGACCGCGTCGCGTCCACCGCGGCGCGCGATCTCAATCGCGGCCCAGGTGAGCGCCGCGGCCGTGCCAGCTGGCTTTGGCTCGGCGAGCACATTCTCTGCCGGTAGTTCGGGCAGTTCGCGGCGCACGGCGTCGGCCAGCGCGGCGTTGGTCAGCACAAGCGTCTGGGCCGGCGGCGCAATCGTGGCGAGCCGCGTGATGGTGTCGCGCAACATCGAGTACTCAGAAATCAGCGGCAACAGCTGCTTCGGGCGCTCTGGGGTGCTGAGCGGCCAAAAGCGTGAACCAACGCCGCCCGCGAGCACGACAATCCACGGGGTATCGGTCATTCGGGGGTGGAACCGGCGGCGCCGGTCAACTCCATGACCCGCGCCAGCAGGCGCTTGGGGCTAAAAGGCTTGGTCATAAAGTCGGCGGCGCCGAGTCGCATGGCTTCGTCAAAGCGCTGGTCTTGGCCGGCCGCGGTGAGGATGACGCAGGGGAGCGTCGCCCAGCGCGCGTCGGCGCGCATCGCCGCGAGCACCTCGAGCCCCGTTTTGACCGGCATCATCAGGTCGAGGAGCACCAGCTCAATGTCGGGGTATTGCTCAAGGGCCCGTAATGCTTCGCCCCCGTCGTACACGAGGGTGACGCGGAACGGTCCCAGTTCGAGTTTTGTCTGAATGATGCGCCCAATATGCGGCTCATCGTCGGCGACCAGCACATGGTGGCTCACCGGTCATCGCCCCGTGTGGTACGGCTCACACTAAGGCCGCAATGTTCGCGCGGTTGCGGCGCAGTTCGTACAGCAACTGCCCCAGATCGGCGCTGGGCTGCACGAGTACCAGCAGCACGGCGTCGGGGGAGAGGCACGAGACCACCGCGAGGCTGTGTTCAAGTTCGAGGACGGCGGTTTGGAGCGCCCCGCGTTCGGCGGACGCTCCGAGCTCGTCGGCAAACTGGATGATGGACGGGACATGGGCCGCCACATGCTCGGCGTCGAGTCCCGGAACGACCTGGCTGTCAATCAACAGGCCGTCGCGGCCGAGGATAACAGCCGCCTCGACCCCTTCTCGCTGCCGGATGGCGGCGACGAGGTCCCGAATCGTGGGCATCGCGGCTCCAGTGGAAAGGTTGACGAAGTGTACCCATCACCCGAATGAAGTCAAGCGTCTGATACGCTTGAACTTGGCCCCTCTTTTGGATACACTACGCTGCATCCGATGACACAAAACGCTAATACAGTTGTCGCTCCGCTTCGCCGGGCGACCCTCCTCTGCGCCCTTTTTGGGGTTGTCGCAGCGGCTTCTGCCTGCTCCGATCCGTACGCGATGAAGGCCCAGTACACCAACGCGACCCAAATCTTTGTGGTGCACGCCCTGTCGGGCTCGGCGCTCAATTTCTCGTCGGCCCTCTCCCTACCCGCGAAGGCCACGACGAAGGTGGACGGCTCGTTCTCGTTCGATGTCGCCTTCGACCTCAACGCCAAAGGCGAGATCGTCTTCCTGCCGCCGCATACGGTGGGGGAGAACCCACTGGGGAACCGGCAGGTCGGTATCCAAAAGGCCACGACGACTTACGACTTGATCACCTTGGCTCCGACGTCGGGGTACACGTACGACTCCGTGACCGTTGCCAAGCGCGGCGAGACGGTGATCGTGCAGGCCCCGTCGACCACCTGTAGCCTGTACGCGCTGCCCTATCTGTACGCCAAGGTCGTGGTCGATTCCATTGATCCGACCACGCGCACGCTGTACGGTCGCACGATGATCAACAGCAACTGCACCTTCCGGTCGCTCGAGGCCGGTCTCCCCACGAAGTAATGCACGATCCCCGGATGGTGCGCGAGCAGGCCGACGCACTCCGCGACGGTATGCGTCGTCGCGGAAAGCTCGACGCGTTGGGGCCGCTGATTGATCGCGCCGAAGCGCTCGACCGCGATCGCCGAACAGCCATTCAGGCGGTGGAAGAGCGGAAAGCCGCGCGGAACGCCGCCAGTCAGCAAGTGGCGCGTCTCAAGAAGGCAGGGGAGTCGGCGGACGATGTGGTGGCAAGCACCCGCGTGCTCGGCGAGGAAATCGCGCGCCTCGAGCAGGAATTGGGCGCCGCGCAGAATGAGCTCGACGCCATTCTCCTCGAACTCCCCAATCTCCCGCTCCCCGAAGTGCCCGAGGGCGACGAGTCGCACAACACCGTGGTGCGCTCCTGGGGCGAGCCGCGCGCGGCAGAATCCGTAAAGCCGCACTGGGAAGTCGGGGAGTCGCTGCGGCTGATTGACCTCGCGGCGGGTGCCAAGATTTCCGGCTCTGGTTTTATCGTCTATCGCGGAATGGGCGCTCGGTTGCAACGCGCCCTCATGAACTTCATGCTCGACTTGCACACGGGCGAGCACGGATACGACGAGCGCTGGGTGCCCTTGTTTGTGAATCGTGATGCGATGGTGGGCACGGGACAGTTGCCGAAGTTCGAGGAGGATATGTACGCCCTCCGCGACGACGCGCTCTTTGCCATTCCCACCGCCGAAGTGCCGCTGACGAACGTGATGCACGACGAACTCATTGATGGCGCCCAGCTCCCGATCGCGCTCACGGCGTGGAGTGCGTGTTTCCGTCGCGAAGCGGGGGCCGCCGGCAAGGACACGCGCGGCCTGCTCCGCGTGCACCAGTTCGACAAAGTCGAACTCGTGCGGTTTACCGCGCCAGAAGATTCCGCCGCGCAGCTGGAACTGCTCACCGGTCACGCCGAGCGCGTGCTCCAGTTGCTGGGCCTCCCGTATCGCGTGCTGTTGCTGGCCGCTGGCGACACCGGATTCTCGAGCGCCAAGACGTACGATCTGGAGGTGTTTGCGCCGGGCGTCGGCAAGTGGCTCGAAGTGTCGAGTTGCTCCAACTTTGGGGAGTTCCAGGCGCGTCGCGCGAATATTCGGTACCGCCCTGCCAAAGGTGAGAAGCCGCGATTCGTCCACACGCTCAACGGCTCGGCGCTCGCCTTTCCGCGCGTCGTCGCGGCCATTCTCGAGCACTATCAACAGCCCGACGGCACGGTCTTGGTGCCCGACGTGTTGCGCCCACTGCTCGGCACCGACGTGTTGCGCTAGCCCATGCGACGGAGCGCGCCGGTCGTCATTGTTGCGGTCGGCCTGCTGTTCGTACTCGGGTCTTTGGTGTGGTACACCCAACTGGTCGTGGGTCAGCTCCGTGAGGAATCGGCCACCGCCGGGCGCATGTATGCGCAGGCCTTTGGCGCGCTGGCCGACCCGCAGGGAGACGGCGCCGATTTCGCGCTCATCGATGTGACCAAAGGCATCGACCGGCTCGGCGTTCCGCTCATTGTGACCGATCCGTCCGGACGCCCGAGCGCTTCAGCGAATCTGCCGTTCGTGGCGTCTATTCACGATCCGCGGGTCGCCGAGTATGTGCGCGAGTTGGACCGCGCCAATAAGCCCGTCCTCCTTCCTGCGGGCGGTGCCGTGCATTTTGGCAACTCCAAACTCGTGCGCGGGATGCGCGTGATTCCGGTGTTGCAGGTGGCGATGATCGGCGTGCTACTCATTACCGGCGTCGTCATCATGACCACGCGCAATCGCGCCGATCGCGAGAGCGTGTTTGCGGGGATGGCGCGCGAGTCGGCGCATCAGTTGGGCACGCCGCTCAGCAGTCTCAGCGGCTGGGTGGAACTGCTGCGCGACCGCGACGACGCCATGGTGGTGCAAGCGGTGCCGCACATGATCAAGGACGTCGAGCGCTTGGAGCGGGTGGCGCACCGGTTTGAGCGCATTGGACGCCCGCCCAAGCGCGAACGGGTGGCGCTGGATACCGTGGCCGGCGACGTCGTGACCTATTTTGCGGCGCGCGTGCCGACGCTGGCGCATCCCATCCTCATCTCGCTCGAGAAGGGCGACGACCCCGTCACGATTGCTGGCGATCGGGTATTGCTCGAATGGGCCATTGAATCGCTGGTGAAGAATGCCATCGACGCGCTGGCGGGCCGCGGCGGGTCGATTGTCGTGAGCCTTCTGCCCGCAGCGGGGAGCGGGGTCCGGTTGCGGGTGGCCGACGACGGGCCGGGCATTCCCAAGGCGCTGCGGCGCAAGATCTTTGCCGCCGGCTTCACCACCAAGGAGCGGGGGTGGGGGATTGGGCTCGCGCTCACACGGCGCATCGTGGAAGACAATCACGGCGGTCGTTTGGTGCTGGTGCCCTCGGACCACGGCGCTGTGTTCGACGCTATTTTGCCGGGATGACTCTCGCACACTCCGCCGGGCCCGCACTCAATCCGGCGCAACAACAAGCCGTCGATCACACCGAGGGACCGCTGCTCGTGCTCGCCGGCGCTGGTTCCGGCAAAACGCGTGTGCTCACCACACGCATCGCGCGGCTCGTGCACGAGGGGCATGCGCGGGCGTCGCAGATTCTCGCCGTCACGTTCACCAATAAGGCGGCGGGGGAGATGCGCGAGCGCATCACCCGCCAACTCGGTGATCAGCCCGCCGGTATGTGGATTGGCACCTTTCACTCCATTGGCGCGCGCTTTGTGCGGGCCCACGCGGATCGCGTCGGGCGCACCAGCGCGTTCACCATCTACGACGAAGACGACACGCTCGCCGTCGCCAAGCGATTGATGGAGCGTCACCGGATTTCGTCGAAGACGTGGGCGCCGCGCGCCATCACCGACGCCGTGTCTGAGGCGCGCAATGCGTTGGTGTCGCCGGAGGAATACGCACGCCTTGCCTTCACGCCGCTCGCCAAGGCCGTCGCACCGCTCTATGCGGATTGGGATGCGGCGTTCCGCGCCGCCAACGCCATTTCGTTTGACGACCTGCTCTGGCTGCCGGTGCAGATTCTCCAGCAAAACGCCGACGTGCTCGCACAGTGGGCAGGGCGATTCAAGTTCGTGCTGGTAGACGAATATCAAGACACCAACCACGCGCAGTACGAGTTGATCCGTTTGCTCGCGAGTGTGAATCGCAACGTGGCGGTCGTCGGTGATGACGACCAAGCCATTTACGGCTGGCGCGGCGCGGACGTCCGGAACATCCTCGAGTTCGAACGCGATTGGGCAGACGCCACGGTCGTGCGCCTCGAAGAGAACTATCGGTCGTCGCCGGGCATTCTCGATCTCGCCAATGCGGTAATCGCCGGCAATACCGCCCGACGTGGAAAGACGTTGCGCGCCACGTGCCCCGCTGGCGATCCCGTCACGCTGCTCACGGCGCTGGACGACCGCGACGAAGCGGACGCCATCGTGGAGGACATCCTCGCACGCACGTCGCGCGGCGGTACCACGTGCGCCGACATCGCCATTTTGTATCGCACCAACGCGCAGAGCCGCCCGCTCGAAGAATCGCTGCGGCGGCGCTTGGTGCCGTACCGCATTGTGGGCGCGGTGCGCTTCTACGATCGCCGCGAAATTCGTGATCTCGTCGCGTGGCTGCGACTCGTCGCCAACCCGGCGGACGAGGAAGCCTTCCGCCGCGCCATTGGCGCTCCCCGGCGCGGCGTTGGTGATGCGACCGTAGAACTGCTCGCCGTCGCCGCTCGTGAGGCGGGAATCTCGCTCCTCGACGCCGCGCGTCGCCCCGAGCTCATCGGTGGGGCCCGCGCGTCCACGCGCGTCACGCTCGAGGAGTTTGCGGTGTTGCTGGAAGAACTGCGCGTGCTCGCCTCCGACGCCAGCGTCGATCGCTTGCTCGCCGAGATCGTCGATCGGAGCGGCTATGGCGACTCGCTGCGCGCCGAAGGCCCCGAAGGACTCGAGCGCCTGGAGAACGTTGCGGAACTCATTCGGAGCGCCGCCGAAACCGTCATCGAAGATGGCGGCGAAGTGGGACTCCGGCCGCTCGATCACTTCCTGCAACGGGCCTCGCTCGTCGCGGGACTCGATCAACTCGGTCCGGATGCCGACGCGGTGACCCTCATGACGCTGCATACCGCCAAGGGACTCGAATTCCCCGTGGTCTACATCGGCGGGCTTGAGCAGGGACTGTTCCCGCTCAGTCGCTCGTTGGACGACCCCGAAGCGCTTGAGGAAGAACGGCGACTCTTCTACGTGGGCATCACACGCGCCGAACGGGTGTTGCAACTGTCGTGGGCGCGGAGTCGCCGTCGAAACGGCGAGTTAATCCAGTCCGTGCTCTCGAGCTTTATCTCGCCCGCCACCGAAGAATTACTCACCCCCATCGCCACTATTCGCCTGCGCGCAAGCGGACGGAGTGCCGCGCTGCGCCCCGTGCGGGAGCCCACCGCGTGGGCGGACGACACGCCGCGGCTCGGCTGGCACGCCGATCGGGCCCGCGAGAAGCCCGTGGAGTTTGAGGAGATGTCGCAGGACGTTCCCGCCTTCGCAAAAGGTGAGCGAGTGCGGCATAAAACGTTCGGATCGGGCACCATCGCTGAGTTCTCCGGCAACGGCCGCGACCTCAAAGTCACGGTGGACTTCGATGACGAAGAAGTCGGCCGCAAACGGCTCGTGGCCGCCTTTGCGGGGCTCGAGCGGGGATTCGAGTAATGAGCGTCTCGCGCGAGGACGTGCGCCACGTGGCGCAGTTGGCACGGCTCGGCGTGCCTCCAGAACAGCTCGACGCGCTCGTCGCAGAGCTGAGTGGGATTCTCGCGCACATGGACACACTGCAGGGCGCCGACACGAGCGCTCTCAGCGTTGACGTGGACGCGCAGCCTGGCCTTTTGCGCAGAGCCGACGAAGGCCCCAGTGCACCGCTCAGCCGCACGCGCGAGAGTGTTGCGCCGCTGATGCGCGACGGATTCTTTCTCGTCCCGCGTCTGGCAACGCACGACGGCGCCGAGGAGGAGTCGTGACCGCACCGTGGCTCGAGCAGCGCGCCGCGGACATCGCCTCCGCGGTACGCGACGGGCGCGTGACGAGCGTTGCGCTGACGGACGCGAGCTTTGCCCGCGCCACGGCGGTCGAGGCGGGGAAGGATGGACTCAACTGCATCATCTCGGCGGATCGCAACGCATCGTTACGCGAGGCGGCCGCCGCGCCGCTCGGCGGCGCGCTCGCCGGCGTGCCCGTGGTGATCAAGGACAACATCGCGACCACCTTCCTCACGACGAGTTGCGGATCGAACGTGCTCGCGGGCTACGTGAGTCCGTACAACGCCACAGTGGTGGAGCGGCTACGCGCCGCCGGTGCGGTGCTCGTCGGTAAGTCCAATATGGACGAGTTCGCGATGGGTTCTTCCACCGAGCACAGCGCCTTTGGCCCCGCGCGAAATCCTGTCGACCCATCTCGCGTGCCAGGCGGTTCGTCCGGCGGATCCGCCGCCGCCGTCGCGGCGGGGATTGCCCCCATCGCCCTGGGCTCCGAGACCGGTGGATCGGTTCGGCAGCCAGCGTCATTCTGTGGCATTGTCGGTGTCAAACCCACCTACGGCCGCGTCAGTCGGTACGGACTCGTCGCGTTCGCGTCATCGCTCGACAACGTCGGCGTGTTCGGCCGCACGGTGGACGACGCCGCCCTCACGCTCGAAGTGATCGCCGGCGATGACACGGCCCACGATTCAACGTCAGCGCCGCGTCCAGCGCCGGTGCTGCGCACCACCGACACGGATCTGGCGGGCGTCGTGATCGGAACGCCCGTGGAATATTTTCCGCCGTCGTTGGCACCAGAGATTCGTGCCCTCTGCGAGCGAGCGCTCGACGCGCTCCGAGCCCGCGGCGCCACCGTGCGCGACGTCTCGTTGCCGCATACCGACTACGCGATCCCAGCGTACTACATCATTGCGCCCGCCGAGTGCTCCGCCAACCTCGCGCGCTTCGATGGAGTTCGCTACGGCCTTCGCGTCGATGGCGACGGCGTGCGCGCGATGTACGAAGCCACGCGCAGTCGCGGATTCGGTGCCGAAGTCACGCGTCGCGTTCTGCTTGGCACCTACGTGCTGTCGGCCGGCTACTACGACGCCTACTATCGCAAAGCGATGCAGGTGCGCGAACTCATTCGCCGCGACTTCGATGCCGTGTGGGCCTCCGGCGTGCACGCCCTGTTCACGCCCACCGCTCCCACCACCGCGTTTCCGATTGGCGCCATTTCGGATCCATACGAGATGTATCTGAGCGACATCTTTACGGTCACCGCCAATCTGGCCGAACTGCCCGCGATGTCCATGCCGATTGGCCGCGCCGCATCGCTGCCGGTGGGCGGACAGATTCTCGCCGCCAAGTTCGACGAAGCCACGATGTTCCGCGTCGCCTATGCGCTGGAACATGCGCTCGGCACGGCGGCGCACGCATGAGCGCCGAGCGGTACGAAATGGTGGTAGGGCTCGAGGTGCACGTGCATCTCAAAACGCGCACCAAAATCTTCTGCCGCTGTTCGACCAGCTTCGGCGACGCGCCGAACGCTAATACGTGCCCCGTCTGCCTCGCGCTCCCCGGCGCATTGCCGGTACTCAATGACCACGCCGTGGAGCTTGCCACGCGCGCCGCGCTCGCCCTCGAGTGCACGGTGTACGAACGTTCGATCTTCGCACGCAAGAACTATTTCTATCCCGACCTGCCCAAGGGATATCAAATCTCACAGTTTGACCGTCCGCTGGCGGAGCGCGGCCGTGTGGTGCTCCCCGACGGTCGCGCCATCACGATCACCCGCATCCACATGGAAGAGGATGCGGGAAAGTCTGTGCATGATCGGTACGCGGGCTTCACCGCTATCGATCTCAACCGGTCGGGCGTGCCGCTCGTCGAGATTGTAAGCGAGCCGGAAATTCGCGGCAGCGCCGAGGCTGGCGCATATCTGCGCGCCCTGCGAGAGGTGTTGCTCTTTGCCGACGTCTCGGACTGCTCGATGGAAGAAGGGAGCCTGCGCGTCGATGCCAACGTCAGCGCGCGCCTGCACGGCGACAGGGCGTTCCGCACCCGCACGGAAATCAAGAACCTCAACTCGTTCTCGAACGTCGAGCGGGCGCTCGAGGTGGAATTCGCGCGCCACTGTGCCGTGCACGACGCCGGCGGCGCGATCGTGCAGCAGACGATGCTCTTTGACGCTGGGCGCGGCACCGTACGGCCGGCGCGATCTAAAGAAGAGAGCCACGACTACCGGTACTTCCCAGATCCAGATCTCCCGCCACTCGTGCTCGAGCCGGCATACATCGCGGCGCATCGCGCGTCGCTTCCGGAATTCCCATCGGCGCGGCGTGCCCGCTATCAGCGCGACTTCGGCATTACCGCGGCCGATGCCGATGTGCTCACCGCTTCACGCGCTGTTGGCGATTATTTCGAACACACGGTCGCTGCCGCCGGCGACGGAAAGGCTGCCGCCAACTGGGTGACGGGCGAAGTCCTCGCCGCGCTCAACGAAACAGGCGCCACCATCGAGCGCTTCGCCGTCTCGGCGGCGCGACTCGGCGCGCTCATCGCACTCGTCCGCGAAGGCGTCGTGAGCGGCACCGCCGCGAAGACCGTGCTCGATACCATGCACCACGATGCCGCCGACCCGCGCGCGATTGCTGCACGCGATGGACTCCTGCAAGTCGGCGACGACACGCAGCTTCGCGCGTGGATCGACGAAGTGTGGGCCGAGCACCCGGACGAAGGAGCGCGATTCCTCGGCGGCGAAGCGCGCCTCCAGGGCGTGCTGGTCGGCTTCGTGATGAAAAAGTCCAACCGGAGTGCCGACCCCAAGAAGGTGAATCAGCTCTTGGCGGAACGCGGCAAGTAAAGCGGGTCGCTGAGCGCCCGCGCGTAGGGCAGGGTGGCAACCGGGAGTCCGAACTGCTGCGTGGCCTCTTCGCGCACCGCATCCTCACCGCCCCGACGGCGGGCGCCACGGCGCACCGCTTTGGCCATGCGCAACGCCTCGTCCCCCGAGGGGTCCAGCGCAAATGGTTCAGACTTGGCGTCGCGCGAAAGAAAATCCATGATAAAATCGTACGACCGCGACAAGTGCCCCGCGACGACCGGCTCCTCGAGATCCCACCGGCTGTTTTCGACGAGCACCGAAAAGACGCGCTGCCAACTGTCCGAGTCCGTCACCACCACCATCCCGCGAAAAATCCGGCGATTGGTTGGCGTGCTGAAGATCGTCGGGCTCAAAATGCGATCGAGGTGCTCGTCGCTTCGCCCATGGTCCATCCGGATGATATCGTGCGCTCGAGCGGGATAGCGTTCGCTCAGATGCGTCTCAAACCGACTCTCCCAGTACGAGTGCCCGAGCGCCGTGGTGCTCGACGTCACCGCCAACTGGTGCGGCACAAAATAATTGTGTGCGACGGCGTCCGCCGCGAGGTGCGCGAGATAGCCAAACGCAAACGCCTGCAGGGGCTCGTCCTTGGCACGCTCCAGAATCTCGAGTCCCACCGCCCACGAATGACAGTGACGCCCGAATCGGGCGTACTTCTTGGCGATGCTCGTATCGGCGGCGATCGAGCCGTAGAGAAAATCCTGCGGATGGGCGCGGAGCAACGCCGCGATCGCGGGCGGCAATAACGCCGCCGTGCGTAACACAGCCTCGCCGAGCAGGATGTGCGTCCCGGGCGTCCAGGCCAAGGCGTCCGATGGCCACAGCACAAGCCACGCGACGGCGCACAGCGTCGCGGTCCCCCAGAACGGGAGGACCGGGTGCGCCTTACTCTCCATCCGGCGGCGGAGAATCGCTTCCGCCTTCGGCCGACGCGCCACCGCCAGGCCGGCGACGGCGGGGCCGACGCTTCCGCTTGCGTAGTTCGTTGATCTTCTCGGCGCCCCACTCCACTCCGCTAATCGCCGAACCCGTCAGATCCGCCACGCGATCCGCCTGATTGGTCACGCGACCCACCAGCGAGTTGACGTCGTCGAGCCGACGGCCAAAATCTTCGAGACGGCGCTCGAACGTGGCGTGCGCACGCTGCACCGACCGCCGCACCGCCAACAAGGCGACCACCAGCATCGCCACCAAGACCAGTACCAGAATTGAGGTCAGGCCACCCGCCGTAAAGACGAGTTCCTCAAAGGGCGTGCGAATGGGGGGGAGCTGGCGAACCAAGATGGTATCGCGGGCCGTCGTCGCGGCCTGCTCCAGAAGTGCCGGAAATGCGAGGTGAATCGTCATATCATCGATAGTAGGTCGATGATCGCCACAGGGCAAGCAATCCCGTGCTTCCCCTGTGGCACGTCGGCGCAGTCACCCCACGATCGGATTCATTCTCGAGTGCAGCCATGAGCGCCGTCCAGTTCCTCGTTGAAGGCGGTCGCCGCCTCTCCGGCTCCATCCGTCCAAGCGGCAATAAAAATGCCGCGTTGCCCATTGTCGCGGCCACGCTGCTCACCGATCAACCGGTGACGCTCACCAACGTGCCGCGCATTCGCGACATCGAAACGCTCGTCGAACTCGTCCGCACCACGGGCGCCACTGCCGAGTGGACGGAGCGCAACACGCTTCGCGTACATGCGAAGCATGTCAGCGCCTCCTCGCTCGATCCCGTGATGTGTGCGCGCATTCGCGCGTCGATCCTCCTCGCGGCGCCCATGCTCGCGCGCTGCGGGCGCGTCGAACTCTCGCCGCCGGGCGGGGACGTGATCGGCCGCCGCCGGCTCGACACGCACTTTCTCGCCCTCGAAGAACTCGGCGCCAAACACGTCTTCACCGACCGCATTGTGTTCACCACACAGGGGCTTCGGGGGGCGGACGTCTTTCTCGACGAGCCGAGCGTGACGGGCACCGAAAATGCCCTGATGGCCGCCGTCGCCGCCACCGGAACCACCATCCTGCGCAACGCCGCCTGCGAACCACACGTGCAGGACCTCTGCCACTTCCTCGTGGCGATGGGCGCTCGCATTGAGGGTATCGGTACCAACGTTGTCACCATCCACGGCGGCGCAACGCTCGGCAGCGCCACGCACGCCATTGGCCCCGATCATATCGAAGTCGGATCGTTTATCGGTCTCGCGGCGGTCACCCGCTCCGAACTGCGGATTGAGCGTGCGGGCGTCGAGCATCTGCGGTCGGTGCGCATGGGCTTTGACCGGCTGGGGATTCGCACCGTCGTCGACGGCGACGATCTCATCGTGCCGGCCGACCAATCGCTCGAGATTCAAAGCGATCTCGGCGGGCACGTGCCCAAACTTGAAGATCAGCCCTGGCCCGCCTTTCCTGCCGACGTGATGTCCATTGCCATCGTCGCCGCGACGCAGTGCTCCGGGATTATCCTCATGCACGAAAAAATGTTCGAGTCGCGCATGTTCTTCGTGGACAAACTTGTCGGCATGGGCGCCCGCATTGTGCTGTGCGATCCGCACCGCGCCCTCGTGGCAGGGCCCAGTGAATTGCGCGCCGCGACCGTCGAAAGCCCCGACATTCGCGCCGGAATGGCCATGCTCATCGCCGCGCTGTGCGCGAAAGGGGAGAGCACCATCAATAACGTTGGGCAGATCGACCGCGGCTACGAACGCATCGATGAACGGCTCAATGCCTTGGGCGCCAATATCCGTCGCGTCGAGGCCCCGAGTCGTTGATGGGCGTGGCACCACTCGCGCCGCGCGATCACATCCCGGAGTTGGAGTCGCTCGGCGTCACCGCGTTTACCACCACGCGTGCCGCCGGCGATTTTGCGCTGGCCGACCCAACGCCCGCGGCCGACTGCGTCGAGCGCTGGGAGTCGCTCGCGGCATCACTCGAGTCCGTGGCCACGCGACTCGCGAGTGCCAGGCAGGTGCACGGAACCGACGTGCTGCTGCACAACCCGGACTGGCTCGGCTGGCGACGCGCGAATGGCGCCGACGGACATCTCACCACGGCGCGCGGCTCCGCGCTCGCCGTCACCATCGCGGATTGTGTCCCCGTCTTTCTGGCGCATCCGAGCGGCCCGATTGGCCTGCTTCACGCCGGCTGGCGCGGCACCGCCGACCGCATCGTCCCTCGCGCCCTCACTCAGCTGAGTGCGGCCGCTGTTGATGTCACCCAGCTCCACGTGCACCTCGGGCCGGCGATCTGCGGGCGTTGTTATGAGGTGTCGCCGGATGTCTTTGAGCGCCTCACGGGATGGACAACGATCCGGCATCGCCAGGTGGATCTGCGGGCGTTGCTGGCGGAGCAGGCCAAGGAACACGGGGTGGCTCGCGTCACCGCCAGCCCGTATTGCACCCGCTGCGACAACGACCGCTATTTTTCGCACCGAGCCGGGGATGTCGGCCGACAGGTCGCCGTCATCGCGCAGGCGGCAGGCGGGCGGGATGGCTCAGGGGGTGGGTGAGGGGGCTTGCTCCGCCGCCTCACCGCCAGTATCATTGTATGTCTGACCGACGAGTCTGGACGCCGGCCGATGTGGGGGAAGTTCTCCCCACATTTTTTTGTCTCTGTTCCTATCGGTGACGTAACGTGAAGCAAGCGCTGGAACCCATTGTGGTTGCTGAACTTGACGCACTGGGAATGGACCTCGTGGAATTCCGCGTCGGGGGTTCCCGGAGTCGTCCGGTTCTCGATATTCGCATTGACCGTCGTGATCTTGAGAAGGTACAGGTCGGCGACTGTGAACGGGCGTCACGCGCGATCGAAGCCAAGTTGGATGCGTCGCCGGGCGTGGTGGATAGCCGGTACGTGCTGGAAGTGTCGTCGCCTGGTATGGAGCGCCCCGTGCGCACCATCGCCGAGTGGCGTCGGTTTGTTGGACGGCGGGCCAGCATTAAGAGCCCGCGTTTTGCGTCGGTGGGCGGCCGCGTCGAAGTCGACATCGTCGCCGTAAACGGAACGGACGGGCACGAGCAGATTGTGGTGCGCGACCTCAAGGGAAACGAACATCAGCTGGCGTTGGCGGACGTGCAGGAAGCCCGC
>CANIWQ010000047.1 GCA_947471365.1 Gemmatimonadota bacterium
CTCAAGGATGTGATCATCGTTTTTGTCCACGCGAATCCGGACGGCATGCAGCTCGTCGCCGACTGGTACATGCAGGAGAAGGATCCGCTAAAACGCAACATGAACATCCCGCGCCTGTACCAGAAGTACATCGGGCACGACGACAATCGCGATTTCTATATCGCGAACCAGAACGAAAGCACCAACATGAACAAGTGGATGTACCTGACCTGGTTCCCGCAGATCATGTACAACCATCACCAGACCGGCCCCACGGGCACCGTGATGTTCGCGCCGCCGTTCCGTGATCCGGCGAGCTACAACTTCCACGAATCGATCATTACCGGGATCGATGTGGTGGGCGCTGCGATTCACGCACGCATGGAAGCGGAGCACAAGCCCGGCGTCGTGTCGCGCTCGCTCTCGTCGTACTCCACGTGGTGGAACGGCGGCCTGCGTACGATGGCGTACTTCCATAACATGATCGGCATTCTCACGGAGACCATCGGCAATCCCACGCCGATGAACATTCCCTTCCTCCCAGAACGGCAGCTTCGCTTTGCCGACATGCCGTATCCGCTCGCGCCGCTGCAGGAGTGGCACTTCCGTCAGTCGATCGATTATTCGGTGACGTCGAACAAGGCGATCCTCGACTACGCCTCGCGCTACCGCGAGACGGTGCTCTGGAATATCTACCGCATGGGGCGCGATGAAATCTCGCGCGGCAACAGCGATGACTGGATTGTCACGCCCAAGATTCTGGCCGATGCGCAGGCCAAGATGGGTGCCGGTCGCGGTGGCCGCGGTGGCGCCCCGCTCGATGCGATGGCCAATGCCGACTTTGGTCGTGGCGGCGGCGGCACCAGGGAGCAGTACGAAGAGAATTTCCGGAAAAAGGAAAATCGCTCTGCCCGCGGGTACATCATTCCGGCAAACCAGGCCGACTTTTTGACCGCGCAAAAGTTTCTCGTCGCGCTGCAGAAAGCCGGCATCCTCATTCACCGCGCGACGGCGACATTCACCGTCAACGGCAAGAACTATCCGGCGGGCTCCTACGTCGTGAAGAGCAGTCAGGCGTTCCGCGCGCACGTATTGGATATGTTCGAACCCCAGGATCACCCGAACGACTTCCCGTATCCGGGTGCGCCGCCGAGTCGCCCGTACGACAACGCCGGCTGGACGTTGGCGATGCAGATGGGCGTGAAGTTTGATCGCGTGCTTGAGGCCTTTGATGGACCGTTCAAACTGCTGGACCCGCTGGCAGACCGCATCAAGCCGGATCCGACCACGGTCGCTGCTGGCGGCGCTGGCTGGGTGATGAGCCCCAAGCAGAACGATGGGTTCCATGTCGTCGCGCGTCTCTGGGAAGCTGGCGCCGACGTCTATCGTCTTAACCGCACCACGACCGTCAACGGCAAATCCTACGCGGCGGGGAGCTGGTATGTGCCAGCCAACGCCAAGAGCACGTCGGTGGTGCAGAAGTCCGCCAAGGATCTCGGTGTGGAGTTCGCCTCAACGGGCGACCTCTCGGCGAGCAGCGACAAAACGCCCCCCGCTCGGATCGGCCTCTGGGATCGCTTTGGCGGCTCAATGCCCAGCGGTCACATCCGTTGGCTCTTGGAGCAGTACGAACTGCCGTATAAAGTGGTCTATCCGCAGGAACTCGACGCTGGGAATCTGCGGGCGAAGTTTGATGTCATCATCTTCCCGGAATCTGCGATTCCAGGGACGGGCGCCGGTCGCGGCGGTCGTGGTGGTGGTGGCGCCGGTCGCGGCGGTGCCGCGGCGGCTGAGACGGTCCCCGCTGAGTTTCAGGCGTGGCAGGGCAGCGTGAGCGCGGATCGCACCATCCCCAAGCTGAAGGAGTTCGTGCAGCAGGGTGGGCGCATCGTCGCCATTGGACCGTCGTCGATCAACATTGGCCAGCAGTTTGGGTTCCCGATCACGAGCCATCTCGTGGAACGCACGCCGACAGGTACCGTGGGAACAGCCCTGCCGAGCGAAAAGTTCTACGTGCCGGGATCGCTGCTCGAAGTGGCGTACGACACGACCTCTGCCGTGGCACGCGGTCAGGATGCGCGCGGTATCGTGTTCTATGACAACAGCCCAGTATTTCGCCTTGGACCCGATGCCGCAGCCAAGGGGCTCAAGCCGGTCGCATGGTTCGAGTCGGCCACGCCGCTCCGCTCGGGATGGGCGTGGGGCCAGAACTATTTGGATCAGGGTGTCGCTATGGCTGAGGGCACGTATGGTCAGGGCTACGTCTATATGTTCGGTCCTGAGATCACCTTCCGTGCGCAGCCGCATGGCACGTTTAAACTGCTGTTCAATGCCATCACCGGACCTCCGCCGGCACCCCGTATCGTGCCGTAACTGTCCTCGTTCGATATTTGTTCACGTGTGAGCAAGCCAACGGGCGGTCCAGAAATGGGCCGCCCGTTGGTCGCATGTGACGTCACGCACCGAACATCATAGATTTTGTGTGTCGCCTTCGATTGTCCCCCGTATCGGAGCAGCACTGCACGATGCCCCCCACTCGCCGTATCTCTGCTCGCCTTCGCGCCGCACGTGATTCCGGTGGCCACTATGCGCCGCTCGGGCGCTTGTTTCTCTGGCTGCCCGCTCCACAGACGCAGGCCAAGCTCGTCGCCTTCCTGCACGACTCTGGCGTTGGGTACACCATCGCCGACGGGCCGTGCGTGATCGTCGAGCTCGAATGGCAGCCGATGCGTGATCTCGTCATTCCCATGCGACGGATGCTCACGCACAGTGAGTCGGACGAGTTGCGCGTCCTCTACAAGCCAGCCGGCGGTGAACTCACCACGGCGGATATTCCGAAAGTGCAGTCCTACACGGAGTTCTCGTTGGTCAGTCAGTCCACCTGGCTGGGCGAGCTGCTGTCGGAAGAACGGTTCACGTCGGTGCTCCAGCCGATCGTCTACGCGAAGGAACCCGAGCGCATCTTTGCGCGCGAGGCGTTGCTGCGCGGCATCGGCCGTGACGATGTCATCGTCTATCCGAACTACATGTTCGACGTGGCGCGCGGTTGTGGCATGCTCCTGCAGCTCGATCTCGCGGCGCGGAAGTCGGCCATCGATCGCATGGTCGCCGAAAAAATGGACGAGACCCTCTTTATGAATCTGACGCCCAGTGCCATTGACGATCCGTTCTCCAGTTTGGAGCGGACGGTGGAGATGATCGATGCGGCCAAGATTCCGCATGAGCGCATCGTGTTTGAAATTGTAGAGAGCGACCAGTCGCACGAACTCCACCATATGCGCGGCCTCCTGCGGTTTTATCGTGACGCGGGGTTCCGTGTGGCGCTCGACGACGTCGGCGCCGGTTACTCGTCGCTCAACGTGCTCCATCAGCTGCGGCCGGATTTCGTCAAACTCGACATGGACCTCATCCGCGGCGTCCACCTCGATCCATACAAGGCGCTGATCGCTGAGAAGATCATCGAGATCGCCACCGCCCTCGGCGTTGAAACGATTGCGGAGGGGGTCGAAGTGCCGGAAGAACTGGCCTGGGTGCAAGCGCATGGCGCCACCTACGCGCAGGGGTTTGGCATTGCGCGGCCGAGCGTGGCCACCGGCGCCGCCGGGCGGATGGCTCCTTTTTCGCGGGCCGGGGTATCCTGAGACAAGGAGGAACTGCCATGATGAACCTGTCTCATAACTCACGGCACGCCATCGGTGCCATCGCGCTCGCCTTCGTGAGCGCCCCCCTCGCCGCCCAGCAGGCGGCAAAAGTTCAGCTGGCCTTCGGGTATCAGTGTGACTCCAAGTTCGCGCTGCGTAACGAAGGCGCCATGGTCGTCACGGTGGAGTACGTCGTCGCCGGGACGAACGAACGTGGCAAGGTGACCGTACAGCCCAATGAGCTGGTTGAGCTCGAGTCGGCCACCAACAACGACGTGCAGCTGTTCGTTCAGGGCAAGCTGGTGGCGTCGGAACACAAGGGTAATCGCTCGTGCGCGGCGGCGGCCGGAACGGTGACCGTGCGCCATCTCGACCCAGCCGGCACGGCGGCTCAGCAAACGATTGTTGAGCAGACGGTCGTGATGGAGCCTGTGTATGTCGAACCACGCCGCGTGGTGTACGTGCGGCCGTATGACTACTACGACTATTACGGGCCGCGGGTGAGCCTCAACTTCGGCTTCCCCTTGTATGGTGGCCACCGCCGCATGCCATATGGTCCGCCGCCGCGTCGCGGTGGTGGTGATGGTGGGCATCACCGACGGTAGCAGACCAGTGTAGCTGTTTGGCAAGAGGGCCGCGTCGGGTGGGGCGCGGTCTTTTTGTTTTCGCTCTTTCCGTTACCCAACGCGAGCGGATACGGTCAGCGCTACCGCCGCGCCGCCCCCGCACCGACGAGATGCAGCTACTACACTTCAGGCACGCCATCTCGCGGCCGCCAACCCTGGTGGTCGCACCCTGAGACGCCGCGTGCTCCTGCTCCACGAGTGGGTGCTGTTGAGACCCTCGTCGCCCCGTACGCCACATGAAACGAATTCTGCTCGCTTGCGTTGTGGCGTCGTGTGTATTGGCCGGGGCCGGCTACGCCGGTGTGATCGTGTCCACCCACTCGCCAGTGTGGGCCCCGTGGTGTCTCGCGATGGGCGCGAACGGTGCGGTCATGTCACTCATGGCGCTGGGAGCCTCGCGACGCGGCACGCTGGCGCCTGCGCTCCGATGGACCTTCCTTGGCGTCTTCGTGCTGTGTGCCGTCTCGTTCGGCGCCGCGTTGGCGATGCCGGCCAACGAAGGCGCAGCGGCGCCGTTGCTCTTTGGATTTCCGGAGCGCACCGCGATCCTCCTGTACGGAGTGGGCGTGGTACCCATGTTTATTCTGCCATTTGCGTATGCGCTGACGTTCGACGCCTCCACCTTGAGCGCTGACGATCTGGCCCGCGTCCGCGCGGCGCACCACGCCCTGTCGCCCGACGAACGCGTCTGATGCCATCACTGCTTCTGCAATCCGCACTTCCCGCGCTCGCGCAGCCGACGATCGTGACCGTCGCGGTCGGGTATTTCCTGGTGGTGGCGGCCATCGCTGTCTGGGCAACACGGCGCATGCGGAGCGCGAGCGATTTCTTTGTCGCCGGCGCCGGCGTCGGGTTGTTCACGCTGGCGATCGCCAAGACGGCAGCCACACTGTCGGGCTTCGCCTTTATCGGCGGGCCGGGGCTCGTCTACACGATCGGCATCGGCGCGGTCATGATCATCCTCCCCGGCGCACTCACCAACTCCCTTGGCGCCTGGGTGCTGGCCAAGAAAATGCGACTCCTTGGCGAAGTGCGCGGCCTGATGACTGTGCCCGACGCCATTGGCGCGCGCTACCGTTCGCGCGCGGCGCAGGGACTCAGTGCCGTGGCCATTCTTATCGCTGTGGTCGGATACATGGCCACCAACCTGCTGGCGCTCGGGCTTGTGATCGATGCGGTTTTCTCCACCGGACTCGGCGCTGGTATTTGGATGGGCGCCGCGATCATTCTCGCGTATTCCGTAGCGGGCGGTATTCTGGCGGGGCTCTACACCGACGTGTTTCAAGGATCGGTGATGGCCGCTGCGTCACTCGTGGTGTTTGGGTTTGCGATGAAGAGCGGCGGCGGGCTCGGTCACATATCGCACACCATCATGGCGGCCGACGCCACCTACCTCGGCCCGTGGGGCACGATTGGGCCGATGGCCGCGATCTCTTATTTCTTTGTGTTCAGCATGGGCTCGCTCGGTCAGCCGCATGTGATTCACAAGTTCTACATGTTGCGCGATCCACGGCAGCTGAAGTGGTACCCCGTGCTGATGACCATCGCGCTCGCAGCGATGGTGTTGCTGTACATCAGCGTGGGGCTGGCCGTGAAAGCGTTGGTGGTGCAGGGTGCACTGCCCCCGCTCACCAGCGCCGATCACGCCACGCCGACCTTTCTGCTGCACTACGCGCCGTCGATGGTGGCGGGGCTCGTCTTTTCCGGCGTGATTGCGGCGATCATGGCCACGGTCAACTCGTTCATCAGCGTTGGCGCGGCCGCGCTGACACACGATCTTCCCAAGGCTTTTGGTCGGCCGGTGACGAACGAATTGTTTGTGGGTCGCCTGACCACCGTGGGGCTTACCGTGGCTGCCGCCGCCGTGGCGCAGGTCTCGGGAACGCTCGTCGCGTTTCTCGGGATTTTTGGCTGGGGGCTCTTTGCCTCGACCATCGTGCCGGCATTAGCCATTGGACTCAACTGGGACGGCGCGACGCGCGCCGGCGCCATTGCGTCAATTGCCACCGGACTCGTCGTTACGTTGCTCGGTGAGACCCTGCGCTACTTCACCGTCTACTCGCTGCCGGTGGGCGTGACCGTGTCCGGGCTCTCGCTCGTGGCGTCGTTGCTGGTGTTCTTTGCCGTGTCATTGCTCACGCGCGCGAACGCCGCGCAGGAAATCGACTCGGACATTCGCGTCGTGATGGACGCGTAACCCGCGTCTACTTGAGCAACGCTTTCGCGATGGTCTGCAGCTGCATGTTCGAGGTGCCCTCGTAAATCGCGCCAATCTTTGCGTCGCGGTAGAACTTCTCCACGGGGTAGTCCTTGGTGTAGCCAGCGCCGCCGAACAGTTCCACCGCGAGTGAGGTCACCCGCTCACACACCTGACTCGCGAACAGCTTGGCCATCGCGCCCACCACGGCCACGTCCTGCCCGGCGTCCTTGAGCCGTGTGGCGTTGTACACCATCAGGCGCGCTGCCTCAAGCTCGGTGGCCACCTGCGCGAGCTGGAACTGAATACCCTGAAATTCGCGCAGCGCGCGACCGAACTGTTTGCGCTCCTTTACATACGCGACCGTCACATCGAGTGCGCCCTGCGCGTTGCCGATCATCTGCGCGCCAATGCCAATGCGCCCTTCGTTGAGTGTCTCGATGGCCACTTTGTAGCCCTGCCCAACGGGGCCGAGCACGTTTGTGGCCGGCACCGGGACATTATCGAGAATCAACTCACAGGTGCTCGACGCGCGAATGCCGAGTTTGTCTTCCTTTTTGCCCACGCGAAATCCATCGAAGCCACGCTCCACGATGAACGCCGTGATCCCCTTGTAGCCCTTGGAGGGATCGGTCGTGGCGAACACAATGAAAATCCCAGCTTCTGCGCCGTTCGTGATCCACAGTTTGCGCCCCGTGAGATACCAAGTCCCGTCCCGCAACTCGGCGCGCGTGGACAGCGCAAAGGCATCAGAACCCGAGTCGGCCTCGGAGAGGGCGTAGGCGCCCACCACGCTGCTCGTGAGCTGCGGAAGATATTTGGCCTTCTGCGCTTCCGTGGCGTAGGTGAGTAGCGGATACAACACGAGCGTGTTCTGTACATCCACCATGATCGCCGCGGCCGCGTCAATTTTGCTGATTTCTTCGACGGCAATCGTCACCATCATGAGGTTGCCGCCCGCGCCGCCGTACTGCTCAGGGACCTGAATCCCCATCAACCCGAGTTCGAAATACTTCGGAATAAGGGTCGGATCGAGTTTGGCGTTGCGCTCCATCTCGGCGACACGCGGCAGGACTTCGCCTCGCGCAAATTCGGCGACCGCGTCGCGGAATGCAGATTCGTCGTCGGAGAGCTGCGTCAGCGGCTGCGCGGAATGTTCGGAGGACATGGTCGGAAAACCTGGCGGAACGTGGAGTGCCTACGGTGCACTCTGGAACTTAGCCACCTCCCGCCGTGGCGAACACCGACCAGCGACGGGCGGCCTGCACCCGTCGCTGGTCGGCGCGTAACCGCTACATACGCCAGCCGAGCAAGTTCCACATGTTGAGCGACCAGAAGAAGATCACGGCAATCGCCACCGCGCCGCTGTGGCGGAGCCGCATCCAGATGGTGCCTTCCGAGGCGCGCCACTGGGCGACCGCCAGCCACGCCGCCCAAATCACCAACAGACCGCTGATCACGGGCAATGCCAAGGCGACTTTGAGGGAGGTTGGCGTATCACCGGTCATGATACTCGGGTTGGACGCGATGCCGACGACCATCGCCACGAATACACCAAGCACGAGTCCCGCCCACGTCATGGCGCGGCGACCGCCAACCACCAGCGCGGGTGCGGCGATACGCCCTGGGGTCTTCCGCAAGAAGAACCGGACGACCGTGGTGGCCACGATGCCGAGGAATAGCAGTAGTCCGCCAATCAGGATGATGCGGTGCAGCGACGGCGCCGAGAGCGGTGACATTTTTTCCATCACCATCATCGGCAGCATGGCGAGAAAGCCGTGGGTGATGTTTCCCTGCGCATCGGCCCGGAACGCCACGAGCGAGCCGTTGTTCACGTCGCGGAAGAGCAGGGAGTCCACCGACACGAGGCGCATCGAGCCGAGGGGCGATTCCACCAACAAGGAACCGTCGTCCATTGCCTTGACGGGGATGCTGCCGAAGAGGGTCGCCACTTTCTGATACGTGGAGTAGCTCATCCGGTTGAACACATACTCGCCTGCAAAGCGCTTGGCGGTCTGCTTGGCCGCGGCGCTCGGCGTGATCACGGGATACGATTCAGGATAGTAGTGATCCAGAAATGCCGTGAGGAACGGTTCAAAACTGATCGCACTGCCCTTGTCGGTGTTCGTGGAGATGAACACGCCAACTTTGTCGTCTGGAATCAGGGCGAGATCGGAGTGGAAGTACTGTGTGTCGCCGCCATGCCCAATAAGCCGCATGCCGTGGCTCGACTGCTCATAGAAGCCGTAGGCAAAGCCGGGAATACGCGGATCGTGTCCGCGGACGCGCGTGTGCATGAACTCGGATTGCTTCTCACCGAGAATGCGCACGCTGCCGAGCACGCCGTTGTTGAGGTGCGTGATCATGAAGCGCGCCATGTCAGTGGCCGACGCGCCAATCGAACCGGCCGGCGCCGCGCCGGTGATGATCTCGAATTTCTGCGGCACGAACTCACCGTTTTTGTACTCGTAGCCCACCGACATGTCGTCGGCGAATTGCGCGGGCAGCGGTTGGCGCCCAGTGGTATGCGTCATGCCCAGCGGCTCGTAGATGTGCTTTTCGAGGTATTCGTCCCAACTCTTTTCGCCGCCCTGTCGTTCGACGATGTAGCCGGCCGTGGCGGTGGCCCAGTTTGAATACGACGCGAAGGTGGCCGGCGGCCGTACGCGCGCCGGCATGTGCGCGGGGAGCCACTTGGACATCGGCGTGATGTGTGCTGGGTCGAAACTAAAGAGATCGCGCCCGTCCTCTTCGAGTCCGGGTGTGTGCGTCATTACGTCGGTGAGCGTGATCGGCTGCGGGTACGTGGCCGGAATCTTGAAGTCGAGGTATTCGTTGATGTCTTTATTGAGATCAAGCTTCCCGATCTCGTTGAGCTGCATCACCGCGGTCCAGGTGAAGAGCTTGGAAATGGAGCCAATACGGAAGAGCGTTTTGTCGGGGTCTACCGGTTTGCGCTTGGCGACGTCGGCGTAGCCATAGCCCTTGGCGAGCAGCACGCGGCCGTCACGCACCACCGACAGCGTGATGCCGGCAATGTGCTTGTCGCGCATATAGGCGCCCATCAGGCCGTCGACGAACGCTTCGAGTTCGGCTTTATCGACGGGTCCGCGCGCGTGCGCCGCCGCGGTCGGCGCGCCCGCTGTCGGCGCGGCCTTCGACGGTGCCGCCGCTACCTGAGCGGCCTTCGCGGCCACTGGTGCCTGCGGTGGGAGCGGGGTGGCCGAAATCAATCCGGCCCAGAGTGCGAACAGTACCGGCAACGTCACGACGGCCTCCAAGGGTGGTATGCAGATTTGTATACAAACAAAATCTACGCATCCCAACGTCCTGAGCGCCAGAACGGACCGGCGCGCCGCCGGCGGGGGCTGACCGCGGCGATGGGTGAAGGCGAACGGACCCTCGGTGGAGACGGCCGCGCTATCCCAGGACCGGCGCCACAAACCCCGGCGCGGGAGCGCCGAACAGGTTGCCCTGCGCCAAGTCCGCGCCCATCGCGAGGAGCGCGTCGCGCTCGCCTACGCGCTCCACCCCTTCGGCGATCATCGGAATCCCGAGTTCGCGGACCAGCGCATACATCCCCGCCACCGCTCGGCGGCGCGGTTCGTCCTTGTCGAGCCCAGAGAGCACCGTACGGTCGAGCTTCACATAGTCGGGCGCCATGCGGGTGAACGCCAAAAGCCCGGACGGGCCAGTGCCGAGATCGTCCACGGCCACGCGGAAGCCCGCGCCGCGAAGATTCGCCAGCTGCGACGCCATGGAGTCGAACTGCTGCGTCGACGTGTTTTCACTCACCTCAAGCACCACGCTGCGCGCAATCGGCTCCAGCGGCGCTTCAGGGCCCGCGAGTAGTCCTTCCTGCGCGTCGTTCGGATGCACGTTCACGAAGAGCAACGCGCCTTCCGGTAGTTCGGTGCAGGCCGCCGCAATGCGCTGATAAATGGTGCGCGACAATGTCGTGCGCCAGCCAATCCGATCCGCCGCCGCGAGCAACGCGCCGTACGACGCGAACAGCGCTTCGTCGCAGCGCATCAACGCCTCATAGCCAATCACGCGCTTTTCACGCAGCGATACCAGCGGCTGAAAGACCACGCGAATGGTGCCGAACGCTTGGTTGAGTACTCTTTCGAGTGTCGGGCGGTCGCCGTACGGCATCGATTCCGACGATGCCTTGGCATATGCATTGCGCTTGAACCGCGCGAGTTCGCCGAGCGCGGCGGCGCGCCCTACGGCACGGACGAGTGCTTCGGGTTCCACCGGCTTGAGCAAATACTGCTGCGCGCCGTATTCAATGGCTTCGATGGCCGAATCGAGTGTCGGGCCGGCCGTCATGAGAATGACCGGCACATCAAGGTCGTGTCGCCGTAGCTCGCGGAGGAACTCCACGCCCGACAGCTCGGGCATGATGATGTCCGTGAGGATGGCGTGGTACTTGTCCTTTTCCACCAGCTTGAGGGCGGCGTGTGCGCTGTCTGCGCTCTCGACGGAAAAGCCGCTCCGCTCGAGCAACATGCCAACGACACGGAGTACGGACGGTTCATCGTCAATGACGAGAATTCGGCGTCCGGTGGATGGGATCGACTTCAAATGGGGGGCTGCGGCGGTAGCCATATCTAATTATTGGTCATAGGCAAGGATTGGCGCCAGCCATCGCTCCGTAACGGCCAGCGGCATGGATTTTCGGACTGCGTAGTCCTGTACCTGATCCTGCTCAATCTTTCCCACTCCAAAATAAGACGATTCAGGGCGCCAAAAGTAGTATCCGCTAACCGCTGAGGTCGGGAGCATCGCAAAACTCTCCGTCAGGGTAATCCCGGTCCGCGCGGTGGCGTCGAGCAACGCAAACAGCGTCGCCTTCTCCGTATGGTCAGGGCAAGCGGGGTACCCCGGCGCAGGACGAATGCCCTGGTACTGCTCCCGAATGATTGCCGCGTTGTCCAGCTGCTCGTGGGGCGCGTAACCCCAGAGCTCCCGCCTCGTCCGCTCGTGCAAATATTCCGCAAACGCCTCGGCGAGCCGGTCGGCGAGCGCCTTGAGTAAGATCGCATTGTAGTCGTCGTGCGCGGCTTCGTACGCAGCCACCCGTTCGTCGAGCCCGAGCCCAGTGGTCACGGCAAATAACCCCATCCAGTCGCACACACCGCTCGTGGCATCCGCCACAAAATCGGCCAGCGCCATGTTGGGGCGGCCATCGGGCTTCACCATCTGTTGGCGAATGGTGTGAATCGTGGCGAGCGGAGGCGCGCCGGCCGTGCGCGCGGCTTCGTCCGCCCACACGGAAATATCTTCGGCGCCATTGGAGTTGGCGGGAAAGAACCCCACCACGGCTCGGGCGCGAAGCCACTGTTCGTCCACAATGCGCCGGAGCATGGCCTGCGCGTCATCAAAGAGATTCTTGGCGGCGGCGCCTACCGTGGCATCCTCGAAAATTTCCGGATAATGCCCGGCCAGTTCCCACGTTTGGAAGAAGGGCGTCCAGTCAATGCGCGGTACGAGGTCGCCGAGCGACACGTCGTCGAAGGTGCGCACGCCGGTGAACGTCGGGTGCGGCACCGGAACCTGCAGGTTGAGCGCGGGGCGTTTGGCGCGCGCTTCCGCGAGCGACTGCTTGGTGACTTCCTTGCGGCGTTCTGCGCGAGCGACGCGCACCTCGTCGTACTCCGCCGCGAGGTCGCGCACGAATCCGTCGCGCTGCGTGGCACTCAGCAACGCGCCCGCCACGCCCACGGCGCGCGAGGCGTCGTGCACGTGCACCACCGGCCCAGAATAGCCAGGTGCAATCTTCACCGCCGTGTGCACTTTGCTCGTGGTCGCGCCGCCAATGAGCAGCGGAATAGTGAAACCTTGCCGTTCCATTTCCTGTGCCACAAACGCCATTTCTTCGAGCGAGGGCGTGATGAGGCCGGAGAGCCCGATGATATCGGCCTTCGCGTCCACGGCCGCTTCGAGAATCTTCGCACACGGCGTCATGACGCCGAGGTCAATGACTTCGTAGTCGTTGCACTGCAGCACAACGCCCACAATGTTCTTGCCGATGTCGTGCACATCGCCTTTGACGGTGGCCATGACGATGCGCCCTTTGGCCTTGTGTTCCGCGCCGCCTGCGGCGAGGCGCGCCGCTTCGATGTATGGCACGAGGTGCGCCACAGCGCGTTTCATGACGCGCGCGCTCTTGACCACCTGCGGCAAGAACATCTTGCCGCTGCCGAACAGATCGCCGACGACGTTCATCCCCGCCATCAGCGGGCCTTCAATCACATCAATCGGCTGTTCGGCGAGATGGCGCGCTTCTTCGGTGTCGTCCACCACAAAATCGGCGATGCCATGTACCAGTGCGTAGGTGAGCCGCTCGTGCACCGGCCCGTTGCGCCAGGTGAGATCGGCTCCCTTTTTGCTAGCTTCGCCTTTGACGGAGTCGGCCACTTCGAGCAAACGCTCCGTGGCGTCGGCGCGCCGGTTGAGCACCATATCTTCCACGCGCTCGAGCAGCTGCGGCGGAATATCGGAGTAGAGCGTGAGCGCGCCGGCGTTCACGATTCCCATATCCATGCCAGCCGCCACGGCGTGATACAGGAACACCGCGTGGATGGCTTCGCGCACCGGGTTGTTGCCGCGGAACGAAAAACTCACATTGCTCACGCCGCCGCTCACTTTGGCGTACGGCAGCGTGGCCTTGATCTGCCGCGTCGCCTCAATGAAATCGACGGCGTAATTGTTGTGTTCTTCGATTCCCGTGCCGATGGCAAAGATGTTCGGATCGAAGATGATGTCTTCGGCGGGGAAGCCCACCTGCTCGGTGAGAATCGTGTAGGCGCGCGTGCAGATGGACACTTTGCGCGCGACGGTGTCGGCTTGCCCCTGCTCGTCGAACGCCATCACAATCACGGCGGCGCCGTAGCGGCGCACGAGGGTGGCTTGCGCAATGAACGCTTCCTCGCCTTCCTTGAGCGAGATGGAGTTCACCACCCCTTTGCCTTGCAGGCACTTGAGCCCCGTTTCAATCACGCGCCATTTCGATGAATCGATCATCACCGGCACGCGCGAGATGGAGGGCTCGCTCGCTACGAGATTCAGGAAAGTCTGCATGGCGAGCTCGCTGTCGAGCATCGCCTCATCAAAATTGATATCGATGATTACGGCGCCGGCGTCTACCTGTTGACGCGCGACCTTGAGCGCGGCGTCGTACTGCCCTTCGAGAATCAACGTTTTGAACTTGGCGGAGCCGGTGACGTTGGTGCGTTCGCCGACATTCACAAACGTGGAATCGGCCCCAATAACAAACGGTTCAAGACCGCTCAGGCGTAAGCGTGGCTCTGGCGCAGCCGGGACGTGCGGCGCCACCCCGCGCATCGCCTCGACGATCGCGCGAATGTGCGCCGGCGTGGTGCCGCAGCAGCCGCCAACGATGTTGAGCATCCCCGCAACCGCGAACTCTTTCAACACGCCAGCGGTGAAGGCGGGCGTTTCGTCGTAGCCGCCCATTTCATTGGGGAGCCCGGCGTTGGGATGCACACTGATGCGGCACGGCGCTACGCGTGCCAGCTCCTGCACGTAGGCGCGCAGGTCTTTGGCGCCAAGGGCGCAGTTGAGGCCAATGGAAAACGGCTTGGCGTGTGCGAGCGAGGTGAAGAACGCCTCGGTGGTCTGCCCAGAGAGCGTCCGTCCGCTCGCGTCGGTGATGGTGCCGCTGATCATCACGGGCACACGTTCGCCGAGCGCGTCGAACACTTGCTCAATGGCAAAGAGCGCGGCCTTGGCGTTGAGCGTGTCGAAAATGGTCTCGACCATCAAGACGTCGGCACCGCCTTTGAGGAGGGCGCGCGTCGCTTGATCGTACGCCGTGACGAGATCGTCCCAGGTGACGTTGCGGAAGCCCGCGTCTTCGATCTTGGGCGAGATGGACGCCGAGCGCGAGGTCGGGCCAAGGATGCCTGCGACGTAGCGCGGCCGACCATCGCGGGCTTCAAACTCGTCGCAGACGGCGCGGGCGAGGCGTGCACCCGTCTCATTCAACTCACTGACAATGTCTTCCATGCCGTAGTCGGCCATGGAGATGGTGGTGGAGTTGAAGGTGCTCGTTTCGATGATGTCCGAGCCCGCTTCGAGATACGAGGCGTGAATGGCGCGGATGGCGTCGGGGCGAGTGAGGAGCAGGAGATCGTTGTTGCCGCGCAGATCGCGATGCCAGTTGGCAAAACGCGCGCCCCGATAGTCGGCCTCGGTGAGGCGGAGCTTCTGGACTTCGGTGCCCATGGCGCCGTCGAGCAAGAGGATACGGTCTTGCGCGAGGGCGGGGAGCAGGGCGAGGCGGGTGGCGCGAGTGAAGGCAGTCATTGCGTCTCAGCTGTGCCGACGCGTCGTCGGCAAACACCCGTTCTCTGTCGTGAACGGTTAACGGTTGACCGTTAACGGTTGACCGTTAACGGCGGTTGTCTTTGGGCGCAGCCCAAGGATATGACACAGCGCGTACGTCAGGTCCGCGCGGTTGAGCGTGTAGAAGTGGAACTCGGTCACGCCGGAGTCGGCGAGCCGTTGGCACTGTTCGGCCGCATACGTCGCGGCGACCAGTTTGCGCGTTTCGGTGTCGTGCTCGAGCCCTTCGAACAGCGTAGCCATGGCGCGCGGCACACTCGCGCCAGCGCTGGCCGCAAATTTCTGCATCGAGGCAAAGTTCGTGACCGGCATAATCCCCGGCACAATCGGCACGGTGATCCCCGCTTTGCGAGCGCGGTCGACAAACTTGATATAGGTCCAGTTATCGAAGAAAAACTGGGTGATCGCACGCGTAGCACCCGCGTCGATTTTGCGTTTGAGATTGTCGAGCTCGCGATCGAGCGAGGTGGAGTCCGGGTGCCCTTCCGGAAAAGTGGCCACGCTGATTTCGAAGTCGTGGCGCGCTTTGAGGCCGCTCACGAGGTCTGAGGCGTAGGCATAACCGTTCGGCGTGGGCGTATAGCGCGGCTCCGAAGCCGGCGGGTCGCCGCGCAGCGCCACAATGTGGCGCACGCCGCTCGTCCAGTAGTCGTCGGCGACCTCGTCCAACTCGGCGCGCGTGGCGCCCACGCAGGTGAGATGCGCGGCCGGCTGCAGTGTGGTTTCGCTGAGTATGCGGTGCACGGTGTTGTGCGTGCGTTCGCGCGTGGAGCCGCCGGCGCCGTAGGTGACCGACACAAAGCGTGGCGCGAGTGGCTCAAGCCGTTTGACGGCGCGCCAGAGGTTCTCTTCCATCTCCGCTGTTTTGGGAGGGAAGAACTCGAAGGAGACCTGAAACGGTTGGCCGAGTGGGAGCGACATGGCAGATACCGACGAAAAATGCCCGGTGCGATGAGGCGCCACGGGCTGGCGCTTTAGCAGAATATTTAACGTGGCCGCAAGTTGCCTCGAAATCGCCACGAATCAATTGTCTATATCAATATATCCGGATGAACGGATGATGCAAGGGGGCGGGCGGCGGGCGAGCCGGAGTCGCTCTGCCGCTGCGACGGAAATGCCGGTCCCTGAGCGACGGCCACGCACTGCCGTAACTGGCGCAGGGCGATTCGATGCCGCAGAATACCGTCTAAAACCTCAATCATATTAAATGAAACACGTCCCCGCCAAAGCTCGGCGTCATCTGATTCCGTTCATGTTCCTGCTGTATGTCGTCTCGTACCTCGACCGGATCAACGTTGGGTTCGCGGCGCTCCGGATGAACGCCGACCTTGGGTTTACGCCGGCCGTCTATGGGCTCGGCGCCGGGATCTTCTTTCTCGGCTACAGCCTGCTCGAGGTGCCGAGCAATCTGATCCTCGAGCGGGTCGGTGCGAGGGCGTGGATCGCGCGTATCATGATCACGTGGGGTGTGATCTCTGCTGGCATGATGTTCGTCACGACCCCCGCGAGTTTCTACGTGCTGCGATTGCTGCTCGGTATTGCCGAGGCTGGCTTTTTCCCAGGGATGATCCTCTACCTGACCTATTGGTTTCCGGCCGCCGAGCGTGCGCGGGCCATGGCGCTGTTTATTACGTCGACGGCCATGGCCGGAATCATCGGCGGGCCGATTTCAGGATTTCTCCTGTCGATGGACGGTGCGTTGGGACTGAAGGGATGGCAGTTGCTCTTCCTTGCTGAGGGGCTTCCGGCCGTGCTGCTCGGGTTCGTCGTGTGGCGGGTGCTGCCCAATGGTCCAGCAGAAGCGACGTGGCTCACGACGGAGGAGAAAGCGTGGCTCATCGAACAACTCAGGACCGAGCGAGAGGCGAAAGACAACACGCGCCATTTCACCTTACGCGAGGCATTGCTGGAGCCCCGCGTGTTCCTGCTCGGTATCCTGTACTTTTGCTTGACCATGGGGATCTACGGAATTGGTTTTTGGCTGCCGCAGCTCCTCAGGCAGTTCTCCAAGGGAGGCGATGCCGCGATCGGCGTATTGTCGGCGATCCCGTATATCGCGGCGGCGGTGGCCATGGTGGTGATTGCCCGACACTCGGATAAAACCGGGGAGCGGCGATGGCACATCGCCTTGTCAGCCTTTGCCGGTTCACTCGGCATGGCGATCAGTGCAGTGGCAACGACGCCCACGGTGGTGCTTGCCGCCATCTCGCTCGCCGCGATTGGGATTTGGGGCGCGCTCGGTACCTTCTGGACTCTGCCGACGGCTTTTCTCAGCGGAACCGCCGCTGCCGGTGCCATTGCCTTGATTAATGCGATCGGCAATATCGGCGGCTTTGCGAGCCCGTATCTGATCGGGATGGTGCGTGGTCAAACCGACTCGTTCACCGCCGCGTGGCTACTGCTGAGCGCGTGCCTCGGGGTCGGTGGAATGTTGGTGCTCAACATCCGACTCGGTGGTGCTGCGCCAACGAGGGGGGAGGCAGGAAGCCACTAGGACTCTGGAGTTCGCTGGGGCTCTTCAAACGGTGACACCGTTTGCCCTGTCCAACCGTACTGGTACCAAGCTGGCCCCGCCACACACCTTCCGGTGCGTGGCTTCTCCCCCGCCACCACCCATGCCTGACTCCCAGACGAGCGCCCTCTTTTCCCTGTCGGCGCTGCGCCAAGATCTGCGGTTCGCCCGACGGATGCTGGTGAAGAGTCCGCTCTTTACCGGCATTGTTGTGCTCACGCTGGCGCTCGGTATTGGGCTCAATGCGGCCGTGTTTTCGGCGGTGGAAGCGTTGCTCCTGCGCCCGCTCCCCGGCGCGCGGGAAGCCAGCGAACTCGTGCAGGTGTATCGCAGTTGGCCCAACGAACCGTACGGCAGCAACAGCGTCCTGCACTTTTGGGACGTTCGCCGCCGTGCCACCGATGTGTTCGCGGGCACGGCCGCTTGGTCTTTCGGCTACATGAACGTCTCGACCGGTGAGCGGCCGGTGCGGCTGCTCGGTCAGATCGTGTCAGCCGATTTTTTCTCGGTGCTTGGCGTGAATGCGGTGCGTGGTCGCACGTTCGTCCCAGCGGAGGATGAGGGACGTGGCGCCCATCCGGTGGCGGTGCTGAGCGACGGCGGATGGCAATCGATTTTCGGTGGCGATCCCAATGTGGTGGGACGCAAATTGCTGGTGAACGGGCAGAGTACCGAGATTATTGGTGTTGCGCCACCGGACTTCCGCGGGCCGCTCCCGCTCGCCATGCCGGCGCTCTGGATGCCGTTGATGCAGCTCAAACAACTGCGGCCTGCAGCCGAATTTGATAGCCGCGGCAATAATTTTATGAACATAATTGCGCGGTTGCGGCCCGGCATCTCGCTGGCGCAGGGGCGCGCGCGCATGAGTGCGATTAGCCGCGACCTGCGCACGGAGTTTCCGGAGGAGTATGAGAAGAGTGACATTCTTCTCGTGCGGCAAGTTGACGCCGGGATTCATCCGTCAATGCGCGACGCACAGGTTGGGATGAGCGCGGTCGTGATGGTTGTCGTTTTCCTGCTCCTCCTCATTGCGTGTGTGAATGTGGCGAATCTGTTTCTGGCGCGTGCGCGCGACCGTGCCCGTGAAATGGCCATTCGTCTCGCGCTCGGCGCTCGGCGTAGCGCGTTGGTGCGACAGTTGCTCGTGGAGAGCCTGCTCTTTTCGGTGGTCGCGGGCGCGGCGGGTTTGTTGCTGGCCTGGGGAACGATCACCCTCGGCAACGGCATCACGTTGCCCGTCGATGCGGATTTTCGTCCTGATTTTCGACTGAGCCCGCTGGTGCTGACCTTTTCGCTCGCCGTGACGATGCTGACCGGCGTGCTGTTTGGTCTCGCACCCGCGCTGCAGGCCACGCGCCCCGAACTCATTCCGGCACTCAAGGGAGAGGCTCCCGCCGGCGGCGGTCGTTCTCGGATGACGCGAGGGCTCGTGGTGGCGCAGATGGCGCTCTCGATGGTGCTGCTTGTCTGCTCAGGGCTCTTCCTCGCGAATCTCCGCAACGCGACGAGCGTGGACAAAGGATTTCAGGGCGGGAATCTGTTGCTGGGCGATCTCGACCCAGGGTTACAGGGGTACTCGCGCTCCGCCACGGAAATTTTCTACCGGCAGCTCACCGAACGGCTCGCGGCAAATCCCGCGATTCGCTCGGTGGGAATGGCCGATGTCATGCCGCTCGGAACGTCGAACGACACGCGTGGTGTCGAGATCCCCGGCTACGTGCCGGCCAAGGGTGAAGGGATGTCGATTGCGACGTCTGCTGTGAGTCCCGGCTATTTCCGCACGATGGGGATTCCGTTGACCAAGGGGCGGGAGTTTACCCCGCAGGATGACAGCAACGCGGTGCACGCCCTCGTGGTGAACCAGCGATTTGCCGATCGCTTTTGGCCAGGCCAGGACGCGTTAGGGCGCACCGTGCACAACGGCAGGCGCGACTACACGGTCATCGGCGTGGTGCCCACGGGGCGCTACCGGAGCCTCGGCGAGGCCCCGACGGAGTTCATGTGGTTCGCGCAGGCGCAGAGTTGGTCATCGCATATGACAGTCGTGCTACGCACGGTCGGCGAGCCGAATTCAATGATCGCGACGCTCCGCAATGAAGTAACCGCGCTCGACGCGAATCTTCCCTTGAGCGACATTCGTTCTATGGATCGGCACCTCGGCTACACCATGCTTCCCGCACGCGTGACCGGCGCGGCGCTCGGCGTGTTCGGCGTGCTCGGACTGCTCCTGGCCTCTGTTGGCATGTACGGCGTGATGGCATACTCGGTGTCGCAGCGGACGCGAGAGATTGGGATTCGCATGGCCATCGGCGCGTCGCCGGCGGATGTGATTCGGCTGGTGATGCGGCAGGGTCTCACGCTTGTATTGATTGGCACTGCGATTGGTCTTGTGGGCGCGTTAGGCGCATCGCGACTGCTCGGGAGCATTCTCTACGGTGGCAGTGCGCTCGATCCGCTGACGTTCGCGTTGGTACCGCTCGTGCTCATTGGTGTGGCGGCCGCTGCGTCATACGTTCCTGCTCGTCGCGCTGCGGCGGTTGACCCCGCCATCACTCTTCGTTCGGACTAAGATGGACATCGCTCGAACTCCGCCTAGCAAGACACGCCGCAACCGGTTGATCGCGGCTGGTGTCGTTGCGCTTGTGCTTGTCAGCGTGTGGCTGATGCGCCTCGGTCCCGCCTCGCAGAGCGTGGATCGCTCCGCGGTGCTGATTGACAGCGTACGCAAAGGCGACGTGGTGCGCGACGTGCGTGGCCCCGGCACGCTGGTGCCGGAGCACATTCGCTGGATCACAGCGCAGGCGAGCGCACGTGTGGAACGGCTCGCGAGCGAGAGTGGCAAGCATGTGGGCACTGGGGAATTGTTGCTCGAGTTGAGCAACCCCGACTTGCAGATTCAAACGATGCAAGCCGAACAGCAGGTACGGCAGGCGCAGATTGAGTTGCTGAATTTGAAGACCAATCTGCGCGGGCAACTCCTCGCGCAGCAGGGCGTGGTGGCCACCACGAACACGCAATATGTGAGTGCGACGCAGGAGGCGATGGCCGCCGACTCGTTGGCCAAACGCAAACTGGTGTCGGGTTTTGAGCTCGCCAATCGCACGGCGCTCGCGGAGGAATACACGACGCGTCTGCGCGTGGAGCAGGCGCGATTGAAACTGATGGAGCAGGCCATCGACTCGCAGATCGCGACGCAGGCAAGTCAGGTGGTGCAGCTCCGCGCGATTGCGGACAATCAGCAGGAGCGGTTGCGGTCATTGATGGTGCGTGCGCCGGAGGGTGGCGTGCTGCAGGATCTGACGCTGCAGCTCGGGCAGTGGGTGCCTGCGGGCGCGACGCTCGCGAAAGTCGTGCAGCCTGGCACGCTGAAGGCCGTGTTGCGCATTCCTGAAGGGCAGGCCAAGGACGTGGCTATCGGCCAGAAGGCGAGCGTGGATACGCGCAATGGCATTGTGGCCGGGCATGTGACGCGCAAAGATCCGTCGGCGCAGAATGGCACCGTGACGGTGGATGTGTCGCTGGACGGTGCATTGCCCAAGGGCGCCGTGCCTGATTTGAGTGTGGACGGCACGATCGTGATCGAGAAACTCACCAACGTTATGTACAGCGGCCGTCCGTCGTTTGGCACGAGCGCTGGCACGGCCTCGCTCTTCAAGTTGGTAGACGGCGGCAGGGCGGCCGTGCGCGTGTCGGTGGAGCTGGGGCGAAGCTCGGTGAACGTTATCGAGATCATTCGCGGGCTCGAGGTGGGAGACAAAATCATCGTGTCCGACATGTC
>CANIWQ010000048.1 GCA_947471365.1 Gemmatimonadota bacterium
CCGTACGGCTCGTGCCCCGGCGCGAGACGCCGCCGCATGCCGTCGGTGAGTGTGATCCGCGAGTCGCGCATGCCCAGTGGATCGAGGATGCGCGTGGTCAACAACGCTTCATATGACTGACCCGCCTTGAGGGCGAGCGCGTATCCCAGCAGGCCGACGGCTAGGTTGGAATACTCGTACTGTGCACCGATGTCGCGCGGGAGTTCGTAGCCCGAAAGAAAGGCGTACATGCGCGTGGCATCGTAGTCGGCAAATGGATTCGCGGGATCACGCGGCGCAAAATTACCCGGCATGCGCGGCAGCCCCGAGGTGTGCGTCGCGAGGTCGACCAGCGTAATTCGTTTGCCACCGCGCTCCGGAATTTTGGCCGACGCGGGGAGCAGGCTCGCCACTGGTTGATCGAGCGTCACCTCACCGCGGCGCACCATCTCGGCGAGCAACGTGCTCGTGAACGTCTTGGTGATGGAGCCGATTTCGAAGACGGACTTGCCGTCGAGCGGTTTTCCGTCGGGGCCGGGGCCGTAGCCCACCACGCGGCGCTGGCCGTTGGCGTCGATCACGCCGACGACGATACCGGCATTCCAGCCACCATCCACGCGAGCGCGAATGATGGAGCGAATCGCAGAGTCCGCCGCGACCGATGCCTGCGTCCACCCGATGGTCGGCGCAAGAGCCGTTGCCACGAGCACCAGTGCAGCGCGCAGGGAAGAAAACCGTGGCGCCCGCATTAGTTCGCCGCGCCCGCGCCCTGCTTCAGCTGACGACCGAGGGCGACATGTACACCCACCAAAATCGCGGCGGGAACGAACATCGCAAGTGAGAGGACCTGCCATCCGAGGGTATCTATGCCGCCTCCCGGAACTTTCCGGAAGAGGACCACGAGTGCGAAATAAAGCGCTGCGATACCGCCTGCCGCTGCCATGGCGCCCATCGACGCCATTTTGCTGAACTTCTCCATAAGATTGCCTCCGCGATGGCCGGAAGATGGCCGCAAACGGAGGTGCGGCGCAAGCGGCGACTCGCCGCGTGCGCCGCAATGGTCACGCACGCCAGCTCGCAACGACCGCAGCACCGCTCACACACGCGACGCCCACGGACTGAACCTTTCACTCACCGATCGTATTGCCCGATTTCTTCAACCCCAGCGGCGCTGACTCGGTGCGAGACGAGAGGGCGCACGGGCACGGCGCCGTCGCCGTCGCCGTCGCCGTCGCCGTCGCCGAGGCGAATCGCGAGATCTAAGGCGGCACGACCGGCCGCAACCCCGGCGCTATTGCGGGCTTCAATGACGGCGAGCGAATCTCCAGCTCGCACAGCCTGCCCGGGGCGCGCCGTGATGCGGAAACCGACCGAGCCGTCTACGACATCTTCCATAGAAGCGCGGCCACCGCCGAGCGCAGTGATCCCTCGTCCGACTGCGCGCGGCTCCACGGCGGTCACGCGACCATCGCGCGTGGCGAGATAGGGCTCGCGGCAGGCCGGCTGTGGGAGCACCAGGTGGGGGGTATCGCACACGCGGGGATCCCCTCCCTGCGCGATGACAATCTCGCGGAACTTCTCGAGCGCGGCTCCGCTCGCGAGCGCGGCCTCGAGGCGCGCCCGCGCCTCCGGCAACCCGCTGGCCGCTCCGCCCAATACAAGCATTTCTGCGCCAAGCCGCAGCGTGAGCTCGCGCAGATCGGCGGGACCGCCGTTGCGGAGCGCCGCAATGGATTCCTCCACCTCATTCGCATTGCCGCACGCCTCGCCGAGCGGCGCGTCCATGTTGGTGAGGAGTGCGACGACGGGGCATGCGTGGCGCGCGCCCAGCGCAATCATCGTCTGCGCGAGGCGAATGCTGTCGGTGATATTCGGAAGAAATGCCCCGGCACCGGTTTTGACATCGAGCACCAACCCGGTGAGCGACTCCGCGAGCTTCTTGCTCATGATACTCGCGGCGATCAGCGGAATCGCTTCGACCGTCGCGGTGGCATCGCGCATGGCGTAGAGTTTCTTGTCGGCCGGGGCGATTTCTCCGGTCTGGCCGATCAAGGCGCACCCGAGCCGCTCGACTTGCGCGGCGGCACGGTCCAGAGTGAGCCGTGTGTCGAAACCGGGGATCGTCTCGAGTTTGTCGAGGGTGCCGCCGGTGTGCCCGAGGCCGCGGCCAGACATCATCGGCACCGCCACGCCGCAGGCGGCGACCAGCGGGGCGAGCACAATCGAGACTTTGTCGCCCACCCCGCCCGTGGAATGCTTGTCGACCCGCCCCATCGGGAGGTGGCTCAAGTCGAGCAATCGTCCGCTTCGGAGCATCCCCTCCATGAGCGCGACGGTTTCGTCGTCGTCGAGCCCGCGAAAGAAAATGGCCATCAAGAGCGCGGAAATTTGATAATCCGGTGCCTGACCGGTGGCAATATCGCGGGTGAGCGCGCGCCATTCCTCGTCGGAAATGCGCCCGCCGTCGCGTTTGCGTTCAATAAGATCGCGCAACGTCATTGACCCAACCTTATGGCGGGCTCTACGTTTTGACTATAGATGCCGTCCCCCTTCTCTAAATTCTGCATGCGGTACCGGATACTCGCGGTGATGTCGGCGTTGCTGACGGTGGCCGTGCCGCTCTTGGCACAGTCGGCTCGGGAGCAGATTGCGCTGGGCGACCGAGCGTATGCCGATCGTCGGATTGACGCCGCGATTACCGCGTACGTCACCGCGCTCCGTGCGGAACCGAAAAACTACGAAGCCCTCTGGAAAACCGCACGCTCCACCATGGACCGCGGGGTGAGCCTCTCCAAGGGGGAGCCGCAGGACTCCGCCTTTACGCTCGCCGAGCGCTATGCCACGGCTGCCGTGCGGGCGAATCCGCGGGACGCCCAAGGGCACTACCTCCTCGCGCGCGTTATGGGCGTGCGGTCCATGGGCACCAGCGTGATGACGCGCATCCGGTACGGCAAAGTCGTGCGCGCCGAAGCGCTCGAGGCAATGCGCTATGATTCACTCCATCCGGGCGCGTTACACGTCATGGGGATGTGGAACGCAGAGGTCATGCGCGTGAACGGAGCGTCGCGCGCCTTTGCGCGGTCGTTTTTGGGCGCCGACGTCTTTGCACTCGCCAGTTGGGCCGAAGCCACGCGCTATCTGGAGCGGGCGGTGGCGGTGGATGGCGACCGGATTGTGCATCATCTTGACCTCGCCGCCGTGTATGCGGATCAGGGTTTGACGGCGAAAGCGCGGGAGCAGTATCTGTGGATCACCCGCGCACCCGAGCGCGAACCGAACGATGCCGCGTTCAAGCGGCGGGCTGCCGACCGATTGAGGAAACCGTGAGCGACGACATTGCCCGACTCGAAGCACAGGTCGCCGAACTGACGCGCGAACGCGACCACCTCAAGGCGATCGTGGACATTCTGCAGGAAATCAGTGCGTCACTGCATTTCGTAGACATCCTCCAGGCCATCTCCCGCAAACTCGGCGAGGCGTTCGGACTGGACCGCTGCTCGATCTTTCTTGCCGGCGAGCGTCAGGAAGTGCGTCTGGTGGCGAGCTACGAAGATCCCTCCATTCGCAATCTTGTCGTGGACCTCGACCGGTATCCCGAACTGAAGCGTGCGTTCGAGAGTGGCGAGACGGTCTTTGTGCCGGACGCGTTGCACGACCCGGCATATGTCGCGCTGCGTCATCAGTTGGTAGAACGTAACGTGCAGTCCATTGTCGTTGTCCCGATTCGCTGGAGAGCCGACACGATCGGCGCGATTTTTCTGCGCACCGAGCGCGGCGCCACGCCATTCAGCGATGTGGACGTGCACTTTTGCCAAGTGGTGGCCGATCTCACCGCCAAGGCGCTACGCAACGCGCACCGTTTTGAGAACGTGGTGCGCACCTCCGCCTCACAGCCGGCGGAACATCGGCAGGCGGAACTGCAGCGCATTGCCCTCGTGGCGTATCTGCGTCGATTGCTCGACCGGTTTGCAGCAACCGAGGATCACATGTGGTCCGAGACGCTACTTCCCAAAGCATCTGACGATGAACTGGAGCGGCTGGTGAGTGTGTCCATGCAGGTGCTCGACGAGGAGTCCAAAGGGTGAGCGCCGAGTCGCGCGCCGCAGAGTTGCGCCGGACGCTGGAACAGGCGTCGCACGACTATTACGTGCTCGACCGGCCGACACTGTCGGACCGGGAGTACGACACACTCTTTCGCGAACTGCAGGCCGTAGAGCGCGATGATCCGGCCCTGCGCACGCCCGACTCCCCCACGCTCCGCGTGGGCGCGGAGCCCGCGTCGAATTTTAAGAAGCACACGCATTTGATTCCGATGATTTCGCTGGACAATGCGTTCAGCGACGACGAAGTGGCGGCGTGGGACGAGCGTGCCGCGCGCATGGTGGGCGAGGCCGTGCATACGTGCGGCTATTCGGCGGAGCTGAAGATCGATGGCGCCGCGGTGAGCCTGACCTACGCGAACGGCGTGCTGGTGACGGGCGCCACTCGCGGTAACGGCACCGTGGGCGAAGACGTCACGGTCAATCTGCGCACCATCCGAGAGATTCCCCTGCGGCTCCGCGGCACGGGGCATCCGGCGCGCATCGAAATTCGCGGCGAAGTCTATTTTCCCTTTGACGCCTTCGAACGCCTGAACGACGAACGCGCCAAAGCCGGCGAGCCGGTGTTCGCCAATCCGCGCAACTCAGCGGCGGGCTCCCTGCGCCAGCTCGATTCATCGGTAACGGCGGCGCGGCCACTCCGGTTCTTTGGCTACGCCTACGCCATTCCCGGTGTGGAACAGATGCCATTTGCCACACAGAGCGAGTTACTGAAAACGCTCGCGTCGTGGGGCATTCCCGTGGCGCCGCATCGGCGCTGGTGCCAGACGCTCGCCGAAGTGTACGAGCACGCCCATGCGATTGAGACGCGACTCCGCGCCGAGTTGAACTTTGGCATCGACGGCATGGTCGTGAAGGTGGACTCGCTCGCGGTGCAAGCGGAGCTCGGCATTGTGGGCGGACGCGTGCCACGTTGGGCAACGGCGCGCAAGTTTGCGCCGGACATCGCCGAAACAAAACTGCTCGCCATTGAAGTGAATGTCGGGCGCACCGGGAAGATCAATCCGTACGCGGTGCTCGAGCCTGTGGAAGTAGGCGGCACGACGGTGCGCTACGCCACGCTCCACAACTTCGATCTCATTCTGCAGAAGGATCTGCGCGTGGGCGACGTGGTACTGCTCAAGCGTGCGGGCGAAGTGATTCCGCAGATTATTGGGCCGGTGCCGGAAAAGCGTGACCCCAAGCATCCGCTTCAGCTACCGAAGACACCCGACGTGTGCCCGTCGTGCGGGCGCCCCGTGCGCGTGGAAGAGAAGGACGTGTTCTGCGAGAATGACCGCTGCCCCGGACGTCGCCTCGAAGCGATTGTGCATTTTGCGTCGCGCTTGGCGATGGACATTAACGGGCTGAGCACCGCGCGCATTGAACAGCTCGTGCAGGAAGGGCTCGTGCACGACGTCGCGGACCTGTACTCATTGAAGGCCACCGACATCGCGGCGCTCGAGCGGTTTGCCGAAAAGAGCTCGCAGGCGCTGGTGGATGCCATTGCGGCGTCCAAGGCGCAGCCGCTTTCGAAATTGCTCTTTGGCATGGGCATCCGGCACGTGGGTGAGGAGGCGGCCCGGATGCTGGCGCGCCGGTTCCTGAACATGCGCGATCTCGCGGCCGCCACGCTCGAAGAGATTGAAGCCGTTCACGGCATTGGGCCGACCATCGCGGCCTCGGTGCGCGATTATTTCGATGACGCGGCGACCGCCGAACTGCTCGATCGACTGGAGAAAGCAGGGTTACAGTTCGAGGAGCCGCAGACCGTAGAAGTATCGAGTGCCTTCCGGGGGCTCACAGTCGTCATCACAGGAACCCTGCCAACGCTGAGCCGGCCCGATGCCAAAGCGCGTATTCAGGCGGCGGGGGGCAAAGTGACGGACTCGGTCTCGAAAGCCACCAACGTGCTCGTCTGCGGCGCAGACGCCGGCAGCAAGCTGGAGAAAGCCAAGACATTGGGGACCGAGATCATTGATGAAGCCGAACTGTTGCGCCGTCTCGCGCGCTGACTGACCCTGACCCCGACCGCCCCCGTGGATCTCGCTCCTTCGCAACTCGTCGCCTTTCCGCGTCAATCACTCGCTGCGCTCCGGGCGGCACTCCTGCGGGATGTCGGCGGCAACTTTGCCACCTACCTTCAGGAATCCGGCTTTGCCGGGGGCTCCGCGGTGTACGCGGCGTTCACGGCGTGGCTCGCGGCCAAGCCGGCTCCCACGCCCGACGCGCTCGGCGTGGACGCATTCCAAGAACAGGCCACGCGGTTTTTCCGCGAAATGGGATGGGGCGGGATGACCGTTGGCTCGCTCGAGGGCGTGGTCGCGACCATCGACTCAAGCGACTGGGCAGAGGCCGATGCGGCATCCGCTATGCCCTATCCGTCCTGCTACTACAGTATGGGACTGCTGAGCGATTTCTTTGGCCGCACGGCCGACGCGCCGCTTGCGGTGCTCGAGGTGGAATGCCGCTCGAGCGGGCAGCCGCGGTGCCGTTTTCTGGTGGGCTCGGCGGATGTGATGCTCAAGCTGTACGAGCGCATGGCCGACGGGGTCGGCTACGTGGAGGCGGTGCGGGAACTCGCGTAGCGATCTGCGACCACGAGCATGGTATGGAGGGCGCGGTGCCGATGGCGCCGCGCCCTCTGCGTTACCGCTGGTACTTGGGATTCGGCGAGAGCGCGCCATCGATCAATATTTCGCGGTCCCACGGCAGGACGATCTCGCTTTCGGTTTCAAGCGCGAAGTAGTCGGGGAGGAAGTCGCCGGTCTTGAAGCTGACGGCGGTGCGGACGTCGGAGGCACCCGCGTTCACGATCGCGGCGATGGCGAGGCGCAGGGTGTCGCCCGAATCGCAGGTCTCGTCGACGATCAGCACTTTCTTGCCGCGCACATCGGGGGGAGCTGACCCAAAGACCGCTGGTGTTTCGCGCACGGTTTCGGCGCGGTAGCGGCGGCTCACAATGATGGAGTGGAACGGCAGGTCGAGCATCGCCGAAATCACGGCCGCAGGCACCACGCCGGCGGTGGCCACCCCGACCACGAGCTCGGGATCGAACTCGCGGGAGACCCGTAGGGCGAGGGCTCGCGACAGTTCACCGAAGAGCGGCCAGTCCACCTCAAATACGTCCTTCGCCGGGCGCGGGGGCGACTTCTTAGGCATCGGGAGGCTCGGTTGGAGTAGCCAGTCCTGTCTTCGGAAGCTATGTATGGGGCTCTCGCGGGGGAACCTTCGGTTCCCCCCTGTCTGGTTGGTGCATAGCTTGTGCCTTCGAGGGGGCGCGGCGCGTCCTTGTGTGGGGGAAAACACCCCCACGAAGCCTCCTTTTCTCCAATCCGCCAAACACCCCGATGTCCTGGTTGAGTCGCCTGCTCGGCGGCTGGTCTGAGAGCGACGTCAAGCCGCAGCGCCTCGACTATCTCAACGAGGCGCTGGTGCTCGAGCGTCAGGGTGACTACGACGCCGCGCTGACGTCGTACCGTCTTGCCCTGCGCGATAAGCCGGATGACTTGCGTGTGCTCCAGAACATGGCCATCGCATTCTCCCGTACGGGGCGACTCGAAGAGGCGGTGCGCGCGTACCGCCGCTCGCTCGAAATCGACCCGACACTCTCGGGCGCGCATTACGGGCTGGCCTTTTTGCTGATCAAGCGCGGCGATCCCGCCGGCGCGGAAAAGCACTTGCGGGCCTTCCTGGCGCAGCCGCCGGCGGGGGAAGAATCCGAACGCTGGATTCGCCACGCGCAGGCCACGCTCGAACAGTTGCAACACCCCGCTGGCGGCGAGCCGTCGGCGCACGAGGGATAGCGTGGGCAAGATCCTCGCAGTGGTAAGTCAGAAGGGGGGAGTGGGAAAGACCACGACAGCGGTGAATCTCGGTGCCGCTTTTGCGCGACGCGGACTCAAGACGCTGATCGTGGACGTGGATCCCCAGGGCTCCGTGAAGTACGGCGCCGGGCTCCGCAAAGGACACCCCCCGTATGGTTTCGCCGATTTCCTCCGCGGTGAACGTTCACTGCGCGACGTTATTCTCCCGACGGCACTTCCCTGGCTCCGCGTGATGCTCGCCGGAAGTGTGTCGGAAGAGGCCGATCATTCGCAGTACGCGCACGACATCGCCGAAGGGGACCTCCTCCCCCGTATGCTCGCCACCGCCGCCGAGCGGTGCGACATCGTGGTGGTGGACACACCACCGGGGCTTGGCGCCATCACCCGTCGGGTGCTCGCCTCGAGTGACCGCGTCCTGGTGCCGTTGCAGTGCGAGCCGCTGGCCCTCCAGACTACTCCGCAGATTCTTCGGGGTATTCAGGATGTGGTGACCCATCATTCGGCCCTGACCTTTGACGGTATCCTGCTGACCATGTACGAGGCGGGCAATCCTGCGTGCGAACGGACGGCAGAGTACATTCGTAGCCATGTACCGCCCAATCTGGTGTTCGACCTCGTGATTCCGCGGAGCTCTGCGCTGAGCGATGCCTTTGCTGCGGGACAGCCCGCGGTGTTGCGGGCGCCGTCCGATGTGGCCTCGCAGGCGTACGTGAACCTCGCGACGCGACTGGCCGAGCGATTCGCGAAATGAACCGCCGGTCCCTCTGGCGTGCGCCGTTCGCCGTCGTGGTAGCCGCGTGGTTCGGTGCCTGCACCACCGTGAGTACGAGCCCCACCACCATCGCCGCGATGGAGTTCGACTCGCTTGCGTATCCGTCGATTGTCACGGGCGACACCCTCCGCGATTCGCTGGGCAAAGCGGCACCGCTGCACGCGGTGGCGTTCAATGGCAACGGTGTGGTCATTGCCAATCCCTCGATTCGCTACCTGCTCCTCGACAGTGGCGTCACGATTGGCAACGGCGGGATCGTCACGGCGCAGGCGCGCAGCGGCACCGCGAACATTGTGGCGTCGGCCAACGGCATTCAGACCAAACCACGGCCGCTCATCATCACGCGTCGGCCGGATTCGGTGATCGTCACCGGGAAGCTGGTGGACACGTTGCGCTACGTTTTGCCTGATGATCCGGGGCAGAACGTGACCGCCGAACTCGGGGTGCGCGTGGCGACCTTCGACACCACGGGCGGCATCAAGAACACGCAGGGATGGTTGGTGAGCTACCAACTGCTGTTCGCCGGAACAGTGGTGGCCAAGAGCGACACGACCGTCGCGTCCCTCTGGAACACGGGGTCACAGAACGGATCGCTGGTGGACACCACGGACGCCAACGGTCTCGCCTCGCGCCGCGTGCGGATTCGCGCGCTGGGGCTCCCGTCGGCGGCAGAATCGGTGGTGGTGATGGCCACGGTCCGCTACAAAGGCGCGGCCGTTCGCGGAAGTCCGGTCCGTTTCGTAATTCATACGAGACCCAAGTAACGCGGAGAGTGTCCCGATGATCGTTCGCGGCGAAGCCCGGCCAGCGCCCGGCACCCTGACTCAGCTGTTTTTCGATACCATCGACCAGCACAGCCGCCCCGACGCGTATCAGGTGAAGCGCAACGGTCGCTATGTGGCGATTTCGCACGCCGAGACGCTGGAGCATGTGCGCCGCATCTCGCTCGGCCTGCGCACGCTCGGCATTATCCGCGGCGACAAAGTCGCCATTCTCTCGGAGAACCGCCCGGAATGGGCGTTCGCCGACTGGGCCTGCCTCACGGGGTGCTGCGCCGACGTGCCGGTGTACCCGACGCTGCCCGCCGAACAAATCACGCATGTGCTCGCAAACTCGGAATCGGTGGCATTGTTCGTGTCATCCAAGCTGCAGGCCGCGAAGATCGCGCAGATTCGCGGCACGCTTCCAATGCTCAAGCACGTGGTGATCTTCGACGACGAGAAGCCAGACGGTGTGGACCTGACGCTCGCTGAGCTCGAGGCGCGCGGTGCGGCTCTCGACACCGCCGAGCGCGCGGCGGCGTGGCGCGCTGAGGCACTGACGCTGCAGCCAAACGACCTGGCCACGATCATCTACACCTCGGGCACGACCGGCCTCCCCAAGGGCGTGATGCTCTCGCACGACAATCTGTACTCGAACGTCATCGGCTGCACGCAGAAGATTCCATTCACGGGCCAGGACACGGCGCTCTCGTTCCTGCCACTCTCGCACAGCTTTGAGCGGATGGGCGACTATCTGTATTTTGCCACGGGGACGTCGATCGCATATGCCGAGTCGATGGACACGGTGCCATTCAACCTTCAGGAAGTGCGGCCGACGTTCGCGATGAGCGTGCCGCGCCTGTACGAAAAGTTGTACGCGCGCGTGTTGGAGAATGCGCTGTCGAGCGGCGCGATCAAAAAACGCATCTTTTTCTGGGCGCGCGCCGTGGCGGAGCGCTGGGCGGACATCAAGCTCGCGGGCGGTACGCCACGCGGGCTCCTCGCGTGGCAGTATGCCATCGCGCAAAAACTCGTCTTCAGCAAGTTACAGGAGCGTACCGGCGGTCGGTTGCGCTACTTCGTGAGCGGCGGCGGACCACTCGCCCCGGAAATCAACAAGTTCTTCTACGCCGCCGGGTTAACGATTCTCGAAGGCTACGGCCTCAGCGAAACATCGCCCGTGATGACGGTGAACACGCCGAAAGACTTTCGCATTGGCGCCGTCGGCAAGGCGATTGCGGGCGTGGAGATCACCATCGCCGCCGACGGAGAGATTCTCACCCGCGGTCCGAACATCATGCAGGGCTATTACGGCAACCCGCAGGCGACCGCCGAAGCGATTGATGCCGACGGGTGGTTACACACCGGCGATATTGGAGTGATCGAGGACGAGTTCATCCGGATCACCGACCGCAAGAAGGACATCATCGTGACCGCCGGCGGCAAGAACGTGGCGCCGCAGCCGATCGAGAACGCGGTCAAGACCAACAAGTATGTGTCGCAGGCCGTGATGATCGGCGACAAGCGCAAGTACTGCATCATGCTCGTGGTTCCCAACTGGGATTCCCTCGAGAAATGGGCGGGCCGGAAAAACATCATCTGGACCGACCGTGCGCAGCTCCTCGAGATGCCGACGATTCAGGCCAAGATGGACAAGGAAGTGCGCAAGCAGTTTGTCGGCCTCGCGAACTATGAGACACCCAAGAAGATCGCGCTCCTTGAGCACGACTTCTCGGTCGAGCGCGGCGAACTGACGCCGACGCTCAAGGTGAAGCGGCGCGTGATTGATAAGGACTACAAGGCGCTGATCGACACTCTGTTCATTGAAGGCGCGGCGCACTAGCGGCGCACTAGCGGCGCACTAGCGGCGTTCTTGCGTCGTTCTTGCGTCGTTCTTGCGTCGTTCTTGCGTCGTTCTAGCGGCGGCGGAGCTCAACCGGCGCTGACACGGTACCGTCGCGCTCGCCGACCCACTGCCGCTCGTCGCGCGCGAGCACCGTGATGCCCTGTGGCACCGGCGTTTGGGCTGGCGCCACGAGCCGTCCCTTCGGGAGGAGCGCGTCCGCCGCTTCCTGCGCCAGTGTGCCCGACGGGCGGCTCAGCGCCGCGCCGCGCAACGACTGGGCCGTCACGGGCACGACGTCGCCCGCCCCGCGGAGCACAGCGTGGCCCTGACAGTTGAGCGGCGGGGCGTGCAGCACAAATCGTGCAGGCGCGACTTCCGCGAGCGCCTCAGCAAACACGCACAGCGGCCCTTCGAGCAGATAGGTGCCGCCGCGTTCGTCAAAGGCGAGAAAGGCCGCAATGCGCGTGATCTCTTCCTCACCGCTAATGCCGCCGGCAACATCCGCCGCGTGGTCCTGCTCTCCAAACCAGGCGGCGCCGTCGCGAATCGCATACTCGGCGGAGCACACCGGGCAGCCGAGCACGCCTTCCATGATATGGCGCCCTTCACTGCGCACCGCTGACGCGACGAGCCAAGACGACGGATGGTCGCCGGGGCAACGGAGGGTTTGGAGGAGATCGACGTGCACGAAGTGCCTGCGGCTTAGCTGCGCGAGAGGCGCAATTCGTCGATCGTCACGTGCGCGGGCTGGCTCACGACAAAGAGCACGGCGCGCGCGACGTCTTCGGCGCGTAGCATTTGCTCACTCGTCGGGGAACTCGCTGCCGCACCCGCGCGTGTGGCAGTCCAGCTGTCGGTATCAGTCGCGGCCGGCGACACGAGCGAGGCCCGTACGCCGGTGCCCTGCGTCTCGGCACGGAGTACTTCGTGCACGGCGCGCAGCCCAAATTTGGACGCGGCATACGCCGCATTGAGTGGAAAAGAGTGCCGGTCCGCAATGGAGCCGATGGTCACGAGGTGGCCGCGCCCCGCCGCGAGCATGGCGGGAAGAAACGCGCGGGCCATTCGGAACGGTGCCACGAGATTCAGGTTGAGCGTGGCGGCGAAGGCATCGGCGGATTCTTCAGCGGCACGCGCCAGGTGAAAACTTCCCGCGTTGTTCACGACGATCCGTGGTGACTCGCCCAGCACGGCGCCAATCTGTTCGACGGCACGTGCGACCGCTGCGGCGTCGGCGAGGTCGCACGGCACCACGTGGGCTCGGATGCCAAGTTCCGACGCCAACTGCTCGAGCGCCGGCCGACCGCGCGCGACGAGCGCCACGGTGGCACCCGCGCCCGCCAGCGACCGCGCGATGGCCTCACCGATGCCGCGCGAGGCCCCCGTGACGACGGCGGTAACCCCGTCGAGAGACGACGGAAGGGTGGCGCCCGGAGTGGTAATCACCGCATAGGAGAAGAAGGAGCGTAGGCCAAGCGCAGGAACTCGTCGCGCGTCATGGCATCGTCACGGAACGAACCTTTGAGCGACGAGGTCAGCGTTTTGGAGTTCTGCTTCTCAACGCCGCGCATCATCATGCAGAGGTGGTAGGCCTCGATCACCACGCCGACCCCCACGGGGTGCAGCACGTCCTCGATGGCCTGCGCGATCTGCTCGGTGAGGCGTTCCTGCACCTGCAGCCGGCGAGCGAAGACTTCGACGATGCGCGGCAGCTTCGACAATCCCACAATGCGCCCATTGGGGATGTAGGCGATGTGCGCCTTGCCGAAGAATGGCAGCATATGGTGCTCGCACATCGAATACAGCTCGATATCGCGCACCATGACCATCGAGTGGTGCGACTCTTCGAACACCGCATCGCCGACGACATCCTGCACGTTCATCTGATACCCGCGCGTCAGCCAGGTCATGGACTTGGCCACGCGACTCGGCGTCTTGGCGAGCCCGTCGCGCTGGGTGTCCTCGCCGAGCAGTTCCAGTTCGCGGCGGATGAGATTTTCGAACTCGAGCTCGCGCCCGATGCTCAGGTCGCCACCCGATTCGAACGGATCATCAGCGCCATCCATACGCCCCGTGCTCATGCGCCGCGGCGCATCACCGCCCTTCATATTCGACATAGTTGTTCTCCGTTTCCCAGAGACGGAGCCGCGAGAGGCGGCTCGGGCGCAGGGCGGGTTCGAGCACGCGCCAGCACGCAAGAATAATGTTCTCGCAGGTCGGATTTGTTCCCGACAGGAACGGCACGTCGAGATTGAGATTCTTGTGATCGACGCGCTGGACAAACTCGGACTCGACGATGCGTTTGACGAGTCCGAGGTCAATCACGTACCCCGTGGCAGAGTCCGGCTCACCCGAAACAGAGACTTCGAGGACGTAGTTGTGCCCGTGCCAGTTCGGGTGGTTGCACTTGCCGAACAGGCGCGTGTTTTCGGCGTCGCTCAGGGCCGGGTTATGGACCCGGTGGGCGGCGCTGAAGGTGATGCGTCGGGTAACGGTGAGGAGGGGCATGGGCGACCACGGGAGAAGAAACAGAGAGCCCCGCCCCGAGTGGGACGGAGCTCTCTATAGGGGGAAACGAAGAGGTTTTTTGAAGCCCTGTCGAATGTATGAGGCCCTCACCCAGCTTTCCGCCTTCCCGCCGTGCGGGCATGACGTCAACCGAGATATTGAACCCACCCGGAAGGACTTATCGGCTCAAAAGATAGGCCTCTTCGTTCCTGCTCTGTTCGAATGTAGGTTTCGGCAGCAGGCGAGTCAATCAGTAGTTCACCCCTTTACGAGCGCCCCATGGATCTCGGACTTGTAGCGGCAGTGGCGATGCTCGTAGTATGGGCGGCCGGCACCTTCTTTTTTGAAGCGCCAGGATGGATTCATGCACTCCTGACGGTCGGCGTGTTCCTGATCGTGCAGCGCGTGGTCGCGCGTTCCACCGCACCAGCCACGGGCGGCAAGATCGGCAAGCAGGGCAAGGCGAAGTAGGGCTTGCTCGCCGCTGAGCGGAGTGCTGGGTAGCCCACCGCACGCAAGGACGGCCGCCGCGCACACGGGATCGCTCAGATTTCCCAGTTCGAGAGCACCACGCCCCCATTGGCTGGGCCACGCTCCTCGAAATCGGCGAGCACCATGCGCAGGTCGGTCCATCGCACCCGGGCACCCATCGCCATAAAGCGGCGGAACACGCCCCGGTACGCGCCCTGCACACGCACCGCCGCGCGCGCGGTGGACGCCCGCTGCGCGAGCGTGGCGAGTTGCAGAACGAGTCGGTCGAGCAACGCCTCGCTGCGCGCCACGAGTTTTAGCACGCGCAACTCATCCCGTGGGCGCCCCTCGACGAGCGGCGCCCAATGGCAGAGCGCAAATGCCACGAGCTCGTCACCCTCAAGCACCAAGAGCGTGTCGCCCAGGCGGAGTGATTCGGTGAGTTCGATTTCGCGCGTAAAATCGTAGCCCCCGCAGATGGATCCAGCCAGCGCTGCGCACTCGCGAAGCATGTCATCGCGGCTCGCGGCGCCACACGTGCTCAGGAGTAACACCGGCGAGAGCTCCGCCGCGGCTTCGACCGTGAGCGTGGTGGTCAGCGCGCCAGGCACAAAGCCGAGCGTCGCGTAGAACCCAATGTTGTCCATGGTGCGCGGCATCGTCTCAAGGCCAATCACCCGGCATCGCTGCTGCTGCAGATGCCGGACGCCAGCGAGCACAATCGTCTTGCCGTTGCCATCTCCCTGCAGGTCGTCGCGAACCGCGAGAGGGCCCATCCACCCTTCGACGCCAGAGGTGTGCGCAATGTTGAATGCGGCCATATCACCGTTGACATCGCGCCAGCACATGGCGCCGTCGCCGGCATCCTCAATCGCATAGCGCCAGATGAGCGGGTTGAGTGGCGGAACGCGCACGCCCACGAGCCCGTCGCGACGATACCGCTCGGTGAACGCATCGCTGAACAGGATATTGAGCGGCCCCACATCGCGCGCCTCGATGGGGAACGGCCCCTGCATGGCGCGTGGCACGGGGTGCGCATCGTCGCCGAACATCACGCGCGGCCCCTCGCCGATCCGCGCTTGTCGGTCGGCGCTTCCACGGCCGCGCCGCGCCGCACGACCGCTGCACCGGTGCGTTCGTCGAGTCCGACTTCGATCACCTGATCGAGGCCGTCCCGCACCCCTTCGATATGGGTGATGAGAATCACCTGCTCAAAGCGGTCCTGCAGTCCGCGCAGGAGCTCCACCACGTTGTGGCGGCGCGTCTCATCCAACGATCCAAAAATCTCATCGAGCACCAGCAGCGAGAACGCCTGCCCCGCCCGCTCGGCGATCATCTGTGAAATCGCGAGGCGGAGCACGAGATTGGCGAGGTCTTCCTCGCCGCCGGAGATGACGGGCTTCGGCACGCCGTCCTCGAGCACCACGATGCGGTACTTGTCGTCGAGTTCGAGTTCCGTGTAGCGCGCGTCGGTCAGTTCGGTGAGAAACGCACTCGCCAGCTCCGAGAGTTCGGGCCGCATGGCAAAGTTGAGGTCCGTCCGCAGATCGCCATAGGCGCGGTGCAGTTCGTCGTGCAAGCGCTTGTCGCGTTCCAGCCGTTCGAGCTGCTGCTCCACGCGCACAAGATCTTCACGCTGCGAGAGCGAGCGGTCGAGCGCTGCCCGCGCCAAGGCGGCCTCGGTCTGGTGCGCCATCGCGCTCAGCGTGGCCCCCTGCAACTGGTCGACGAGCGCGGCGTGCTGATCACGCAGCGCCCCGAATTCTTCTTCCGTCACGGCCAGCGTTGCTCGACGCTGGAGCACGGTGTCGCGCTTGGCGGTGAGCACCACCAGTTCGCGCGCGGCACTCTCCTGCTCGCGCCGCATGACGGGCTCGCGCTCCACCTGCATGTTGAGCCGGTTCGTCTGCGTACTCACAGCTGCCAGCTCCTCAAACTGTTTCTCGATCAGTTTGTGCCGATCATAGTCGTACCCGCCGGGAATATTGGCCAGCTCGGCCGCGAGTGACGCGGCGCGCTGCTCTTTGGACGTGAGATCCCGACTGAAATGCGCGAGCTGTCCGACGGCCAATTTCACCCGCTCCAACTTCCGCTCGAGCGCCGCGACGTCGGCCTGCAGCTTGCGGCGCTCTTCGTCGAGCGCCGCCACATCCTCCGGCATCAGGTCGAGCTGTTCCAGACGCGAGCGGAAGTACGAACCGTCGGCAGACACCGTCTCAATCTGGCCGTCGAGCAAGTCGAGCACTTGCCGATAATGGTCGCCCAGCGGTCGCTGGCACGTCGGGCACATCCCGGCGTCGCCGAGATTCACGAGCTTGTCGCGTTGCTCCTTGAGTTCCTGATATTGGGTGCGCAACGCGTTGCGCCGTGTCTCGGCTTCTTGCCGGTCGCGCACCCACTCGGTACGTCGCACTTCAAGCGCACCCAGTGCGGCCTCTACGGCGCGGCGCTTCGCTTCGAGATCGAGCGTGATCTGCTCTTCGTGTACCGGCGCCGTCTGCACGCGGTCGCGCTGTTCGCGTAGCGCCGCCACTTCGGCCTGCAACTCCCGCTCCTGTTTGAGCTGCTCCTGTCGCCGGCCGTCGTGCACCGCCAGTTCGCGAAGCGTGTTGAGTTCCACGCCCACGTCGTGAAAGGGCACCAACTGCGCCGTGAGCGGCAATAACGCCTCACGCGCCGTGGCGATCTGCCGCAACTCCACCAGCACGCGCTCCGCATTGCGTTGCTGCGCACCGAGTTCCATTTCGAGCACACGAAGGTCGGCGTCGAGAATCTGCAGTTCGTCCCGCTGGCGCTGCGCGTCCATCCAGCGCGGGGCGAATCCGTCGAGCTGCAACTGCAGCACCGCGCGTAGCGACTCCGACTCCGCGAGCCGCGCCGACGCCTCTCGCAACCGCGCTTCCGCGAGGAGGATTTCGGCATGGACCACCGCGGAGTCCGGCATGCCGGTCATCATCCCCGAAATCTCGGCGCGCAGTTCGCGTCGGCGGAGTTCGGCGAGTTCCTGTGCCGACCGCAGTTTTTCGTAGCCGAGGACGCGGGAGAGAAAGTGCGCCCGCTCACTCGGCGATTTGGACGCCATCACGGTCAGTTCTTTCTGGCCGGTGAAATATGTGTTGAAAAACTCTGCGCGCGTCATGCCAAGCCGACGCTGCAGCAAATCGCCGACGGTGGTCGCCGAGTTCGCGATCGGCTGTTCGGCACCGTCGAGATAGACTTCGGCCATCGTGAGGCCGCGCACGACCACGTAGCGATGGCCGGCTAACTCAAAGTCGAGCTCAACTTTGACCTGCGCGCGCGGCGGAGCGCCCGTGAACCGAATGGATTCCTTGCCGCCGCGCGCCGTGTCACCGCCGTAGAGCGCCCACGCCACCGCCTCGAGAATCGTCGACTTGCCCACACCGTTGGGCCCGATGATTCCCGTGAGCCCCGTGTCAAAGCCGAGGTCCGTGTCGGCGTGTTGACGGAAGTTTGTGAGGCGGAGGCGATTGAGTTTCACGCGTCCTCCGCCGCCGCAGCGGAGTCGCGGATGGCACCCATGGACTCGGCCTCGCGCAGGTAGTGGAGCCCGAGCTCCACCAGCGCGTCACGGTCGATGTCCGAGGACAGCGTGCGGCTGCGCAGCGATTCGCGGAGCGTGTCCGCGAGCGAGGCACGCCGGCCCGGTGCCCCACTCGTCGCAGGGCGCACCATCTCCGGCCGACGCGTATCGAGATGAAAATGCAGCGCGCGGCGCTGCAGATCGCGCAACGCTTTGTGGTCGACTTCGCGCAACACGTGGCGGGGCACGTCGCGCGCGACGAGGCGCACGACCTTGCCGTCGATGCCACCGGGCACTTTTTCGACGGCCGCCGCGATGGCCGCGTCGAGATCCGGCGCCGACATGCCGCGCCCAGCAATCGGCGTGAGATCAACCAAGGGGCGCGCCACGGTCAGCGGGTGGAACGTCTGCTTCCCGGTGAGAAGATCACGTTCGATCATCCCCTTGCCGGGAAGCTTCTGCTCACGCTCTTCCTCGATTTCGCCCCACGGATTGGAACTCGTGTAGTCGAGCGCCCCGCTGTAGTACGCGTTCGGCCCCACCCGCTTGTAGACGTGATAATGCCCGAGCGCGACGTAGTTCCATCTCGGCGACGACACATCGGCCGCCGGGATTTGCAGCGACGCACGATCCGTGTGCTCCAGATGCTGTGGAATGGCGCCGGCCACTTCCCCGTGCAGCACCAACACATTGGTCAGCGCGTCAGGATCCGGTTCGAGCGCGACGCTTCCTGGCGGCATGTCGGGCACCGCGAGAATCGAGAGCCCATGCTCCGGAAAGCGCAGGCGACGTGGCTCGCTGTCCACCACATGAATCCCGAGCGGCGAAAAGAGCCGGAGAATGCAGGTGGTCTCGCTCGAGCGCGGCATGTCGTGATTGCCCGCCACCATCACAACGATCGCATCGGGCAACTCGCGCATCAATCGCGAGAACTGCGCGAACGCATGCAGAATGGCAGGATTGGTAGGGCGGACGGTGTGAAACACGTCACCGCCAATCAGCACAAGCTCCGGCCGCAGCTCAATCACTCGGTCGATAGCGCGCGTGAACGAGAGCGCAACGTCGGCCTCGCGCTGATTGATGCCGGCGGGCGTCGTACGCTGGAACTGGCGGAAGCCGAGATGCAGGTCGGAGAGATGAACCAGTCGCACGACACTTAATGTACGCGAGGCGCGTCAAACCTGCAGGCTACTTCCGGACTTCGGCTAGAATCCGTAGGGATCGTCGCCAGGGTTGGTCCGGAGGGCAGGCCGCGGTGCGGCCGGTGGCACTCGCTCCCCGGCCACCCGACGCTTGAGCTGGGCGCGGAAATAGCTCTTGGGGTCCTCTGGGCGCGCCTGGAGCGTGCGATTGCGGGCGCGCAGCACTTCGTCCTCTTCGGCCAGCGCGATCGTCTCCTTGACCCAGTCCAGCGTCACGCTGGGATCGAGGGCGCGGAGCGATCGCGTGATGGCGGACTCTAACGTGGCTTCCTCGGCCTGCGGGAACCGTTCGACCCCCTCGCGCCCGGACAACACGGCGGGGCGCGGAAAGCGTACGAACACCGGCTGCGCAAAGTGCGGATGGCGCACCATCAACTGGCCTTTTTCGAGCGTCGAGAGCTTGGTGCGCGTGGCTGGCGAGAGCGTCGCGTAGCCGGGCGTGGCCAACTCGTCGGCGTCCATGCGGCCAAAGAGCGCGGTGCCACAGTTCCCCACCACCCGACGGTGCACCTGCGACCGAAACTGCTGCGCGGCAAACAACACGAGCCCGAGGTATCGCCCTCGCTCGGCAATATCCAACAGCATGGCCCGCACATAGGTCTCCGGTCCATCACTCGGCGCGTACTTATTGAGCTCGTCCACAAAGACGATCACGTGCTCCACGCCAAGTGTGCGTTTTTCGAGATGCTCGCGCAACTGCGACACCACACGGGCAAAGATCAAATCCTGCGCGTCTTCCTCAAGGTTGGCCACATCCACCACATACACCCCGCGGTCGCGGAACGCACCAAAGGGCAGATCGCTGACCGTGCCGTCGTCGGTGACCAGCCCGCGGCACCGCGTGGAGATGTTTGTGAGGCGGTTGCGCACTTTGCGGATGGTGGCCACGTGATGCGTGCGCCACGATTCGTGATTCTTGGCTTCCATGCCGCGCAGGAGATCGCGGAACCAGCCTTCCAAATCCGTGAACGACTGCACGCGGTGTTCCACCGAGAGCACCCCGTCGGCGGCAAAGGGCTGGTCGACCACGCGCTCCTTGATGAAGTCGATGAGCGCGTCGGCTTTGGCGTCGATGTCGTCCTTATTGAGCAGCACTTCGGCGTACTGCAACACTTCCCGAAGTCCCCAGCTCAGCGGACGCACATTGTGCGCGAGCGCCTCGTTGGAGCGCAGCGTGTTGAGCGCGTAGCCGCGCGCCGAATAGGGCGCGAAGTACTCCACCTGCTGAAACGGCTCCGCCGGCACACCCATCGCCTCGTAGAGGGCGCGGTCGGAATCGTCGAGCCGGGTGGCGGGCTGGTCGAGAAAGCAGAGGTCGGGGCCTTTCACATTGAAACAGACGGCCGCCACGCGTCCCTTCTTTTCTGGGAAGTGCGCGAAGATCGACGAGAGCAACCATTCCACCGCGCTCGTTTTCGTTGCCAGCCCCGACACGCCACTGATGTTGAGATGCGCCGCTTCGGGCCCCAACAAAAAATCGGCGTCGAGAAATACCGGAGACTGCGTCCCCCCCGCGCGGTACATCCCCACGGGGATCCCCGTGTTTTCGCCTTCCTTGAGGTACCCGTCCATGCGCAACGCGACGGCGACGTCATCGTCTGTCGCCAGATGCACCGTGCCGCTTCCCACCGGCTGGAGCGGCTCTTCGGGAATGTGTCGCAGTACCGCCGCGGAGTAGAGCCGGACTTCCGTGCGCCGAGTGGGCGCAGCGCCAGCGGACGACGGCGAGCCGTCGTGCCCGAGGACGTCGTGCAGTGGTGTTTCGAGATCGGTATAGGCGAACCCTTCGGTGACCACACCATACGTCCGCGGGAGCGCGCCATTCACCGGCTGCTCCCCTTCCACGCGCACAATGGTGCCGATCCCCACGGGCGAGTCGAGGGCGGTCCAGAAGTGGAACTCGTGCGGAGTATTCGGGCGTCGCTCAGTGGCGACGATGCGGCCAAGGACGGTGTTCATCGTACGGCGAAAGGTAGCAGGGCGCGGCCGCGTCGGTCACGGTCAGTTGAGGGGCCGACGGCGGCGCACCGCGCTACGCGGTGACCGCTCGCAGGTACTCCTCGCAAC
>CANIWQ010000049.1 GCA_947471365.1 Gemmatimonadota bacterium
ACGCCAATCCACTCGACGACATTGCAAACATTCGCACGGTCCGTCTGGTGATGGCGCGCGGTGTGGTATTCGAGAGCGCGGCGCTGTTTCGCGCTATTGGGTTTATGGGGGCACGCTAGGTCCATTGGCACGAGTCCCGCTGGGCCGAGGACCACGCGGTGGGTCGCGTTGCGCGCGCTCGCTACGATTTACCGCCGCACCGGCACCGGAAACACCCGCCCCTCAAACACCGTCCCCCACACGGGGATGTCTTTGAGCGTGATCGGATCCACCACAAATGGATCGCGATCGAGCACGGTGAAGTTCGCAATCTTCCCCACGGCAATGCTCCCCAGATCAGCTTCTTTGCGCCACGAGTAGGCCGCTTCAATCGTGATGCCGCGCATGGCGTCCATCACCGAAATCCGCTGCTCCGGCGCCGCCACCCGCCCGCTCGCCGTCACTCGGTTCACTGCGCTCCAGGCGAGAAAGAGCGGATCGGAGGGCGCAATTGGTAAATCCGAGTGAAAACTCAGCGGGATGCCGGCGTCGAGCACCGACTTGGCGCGCGACATCACATCCGCGCGCGCACCGCCGAGTCCCACCTTGGTGTATTCGTCGGCAAAGCCCACGGGGTAGTACGGGTTGGCACTCACAATGGCGCCGACCGTTTTGATCCGTTTGACCTGCGCCTCGGTACTGTTGGCAAAGTGCACGATCACCGTGCGGTGGTCGGTGCGCGGATGCTCGCGCTGCAGTTTTTCGAGCACGCCGAGCACCAGGTCGAGGCCGCCGTCGCCGGTGACGTGGATGTGCAGCTGGTAGTCGGCGTTCCAGTACAGCCGCGCTCTTTCCTCGAGAGCCGCCGGCGTCATCATCCACTCGCCGCTGTGGCCGTCGAGGTAGCCGTCTTTCATTTGCATCAACTGCGACACAATCGCGCCGTCCGCAAACAGCTTGATGGTCTTGGGGAAAAAACTCACTTTTCCCTCAGGCGCCATCGCCACTTGCCGTTCGGCGTCGGCAATCGCGCGCTCTACGGGAATGCCGTTGTCCACCTGTTGCCGCGCGTCGGGAAAGAAATACGAATAGAACGGCGTATCCGCGGCGCCGAGCATGAACTGATACAGCTTCCACATCTCCGGCGTCACGATGATCCCCGGCTCGTTGAACGCGGTAACGCCGCGCGCGTGGAGCATTGCAATCATCTGTTTGAGACCGGCGGTCACGCGGAACGGCGCGGCGAGCACCTTGAGCGCGGGCGCCATAATGAGATTGGTGCCGCTCTCCCACCAATGGCCCTGCGCCCAGTCATACATCTCGCTCGCGCGGCCGTGCCCGCGCATTGAAGAATCCGTGAGCCCAAGCGTGTTGATGGCCGCCGTGTTGAGATAGAACTCGTGCACTGACCGCTGCCAGATCAAGATGGGGCGCGTGGTGCTAATGGAATCGAGAAAGGCGCGGCTGATGGGCCCATGCCAAAGCGCGTGATAGCCCCACGCGGTGAGCCAGCGCGTGGTGTCCGTAAATGCCACGTGCGCCGCGCGCAGTCGCGCACGGTACTCGGCGGGCGTCCGAGCGGCTGTATACGTGCGGGTGGGCAACACCCAATCTTCGGGCGCAATGATTTCGGTGGTCATCGTCAGCGCACCGAGAATAGGATGCAGGTGCTGGTCGATGAAACCCGGGAGGACAGTTTTCTCGCGGAAGGTGGAGTCCACTCGGTAGGCGCGCGCGCCGAGCGAACGGCGCACGTCGGCGAGTGACCCGACGCCAACAATGCGTTTGCCTACCACCGCGACCGCCTGCGCCGTGGGGGCGGCGCGTTCCATGGTGTGGAACTGCTTGGCAATGAAGATGGTGGCCGAGTCAGGCGCCGAAGCGACGGACTGCGCGATTGCGGGCGATGACGCCACGAGGCAGCACAACAGACCAGTGGTCAGGCGTGTGGTCGCCCGGTGCACACGGAAGCTTCCGAGAGTTGTCATTGGTGGAATGTGGCGAAACTGCGTCCATATTTCGACGGCTGCTGCTGGCCGTGTGCGCGCCGAGGGACAATATGCCCTGTTGCAACCGTTCCGGCAGAAGGGTCGCCGAACAGATGATTCCCCAATGTAGGGGAACGTCTGATGGCAGGTGGCTGCGGCGATGGGTACCGTATGTTGGGTTGCCTTCCGTGCACTCAACACCGCGCCATGACCGGAACATCGCCACTCAGTTCTCCCCTCTCACGCTGGCTCGGCTCCGCTGGCAGTGAGTTGCCGATGGATGCGGAACGCGTGCGCCTGCTGGCGACTGGCCTCGTGGTGGCAGATCCCGGCCGATGTGTGCAGTGCGGCATCTGTTCGCACAACTGTCCTTGCGGCATTGACGTGCGCGCCTTCGCGCGTGTTGCCGGCGCGGTCACCGATGCCCGGTGCGTGCTCTGCGGCAGTTGCGTCGCGCGCTGTCCGCGAGGGACACTGAGCTTTACGCTGTTACGGCAGTGGACGTGACGCGTCGCCACGTGTTGGTGGGATCTGGTGTAGCGGCATTGGCGGCGGCGGAGTCGATTCGGCAAGCGGATAGTCGCGCGACCATCACCATGGTGAGCGCCGAGGACGTGCCTTTTTATTCGCGTCCGGCGCTGGCGTATCTGCTGACGAACGAACTGCCCGAGTCGCAGCTCAGCATCCGGTCCGAGCGTGAGGTTGCGGCGTTGGGGATTGAGCGCGTGACCGGACTCGCCGAAGGGCTGGATGCGGCCGCTCACGAACTTGCCCTGTCTGGCGGCCGTCGCATTTCGTACGATCGGTTGCTCATCGCCACCGGTGCGGCGTCGATTCAAGCGGACTTCCCGGGTGCTGCGCTCGATGGCGCGGTGCACGTAGACGGTTTGAGCGAGGCGAGGGATTTTGTGGCGCGCGCACGGCGCGCGCGCGCGGCCGTGGTGGTTGGAGGCGGGAGTACGGCGCTCGAACTGGTGGAAGCACTGCAGGCCTGCGGCGTGGCAACGCATTACCTCATGCGCGGCTCGCGCTACTGGTCAAAAGTGTTCGATGCCGTGGAGTCGGCGATCATCGAGGCACAGTTGATCGAGCAAGGCGTGCAGTTGCATCGCGGCTGCACGGTGCGGGAGGCGGTGGGTGCGAAGGGTGTGCTCACCGGCGTCAATACCGTTGACGGCCGGCATATTCCCTGCGACCTCCTCGCCGTTGCGGTAGGCATTCGTCCGCGGCTTGAGCTCGCGCGCGCCGGCGGCGTTGCCACGGAACGTGGCATTCTCACCAATGAATACCTCGAAACCAGCGCCGCCGATGTGTACGCCGCTGGTGACGTGGCGCAGATATACGATCCCGTGACGCGCATGGCGCAACTCGACACGCTCTGGGCGAGCGCGCTCGCGCAGGGGACCACCGCCGGTCTCAATATGTCCGGCGTTCGCGTGGCGCACCGCAAACGGGCGCCTATGAACGTCACGCGCCTCGGCGGCATCACGGTGACGATCGTCGGTCAGGTGGGGGCATCAGAAGATCCGGACCTGCTCACCCTCACGCGCGGGCAGAGTGAACGCTGGATGACCGACACCGACTCCTGGAGCGTGAGCGGAGCCCGAACCGGCGATCGCCTGCGGGTGATTGTGAGTGGACGCGTTATTGTTGGCGCCGTGGTCGTGGGTGACCAGCGCGTGTCGCGACCGCTCGCGCATCTCGTCGGCGAAGCGGTCGACATCTCGCAGTTGCGCCCTATGCTCGACGCCAATCCCAACGACGCAATGGATCTCCTGCTCTCTTTCTGTGACGCCCATGTCAGCGACCGAACCGCGGACCACTACTGAGATGATCGGCGGCCTCGGGGCCGCCGTGGTCGCGACGCTGGCGTTCGTGCTCTGGCGCGAACGGGCCGTGCATTGGGCGAGTGGCTGGACTGGCCACGTGCTGGGCGTGCTGGGCGTGGCGCTCATGCTCTGGGCGGGATTCGGCTACACGCTGCGCAAGCGACGGGTGGCCGCCGGCTCGTCGGCCATGCGGACGTCGATGTGGACCCATATCATTGCCGGACTCGTTGGCCCTTATCTGGTGATTCTGCATTCGGGGTTCGCGTTTCGCGGACTGGCTGGCGTGCTCGTGCTGGTGATGGTGCTCGTCGTGGCAAGTGGCGTTGTAGGACGCGGCCTGTTCACCGCGGTGCCGCGCCACGTCACAGCAGGCGACGCCGTGCGCGATGCGATGCTTGACGCCGAAATTGTGAAGCTCGAAACGCGAGCCGCCGAACTCGCGCGGAGCGGGGCGGATGATCCAGCGGTGCGAAAGCAGTTCCGGATTGAGATGGTCACACTGGAGCATGAACGCGAACATCTGCGCCGTGTGTGGCGCGCGCGCGGTGCGGCGGTGTTGTGGCGACGCCTACTGAGTGTCTGGTGGCTGTTGCACGTGCCGCTGAGCATGGCGCTCTGGGTGCTAGCCGCCGCGCACATCGCGGGCGCCTTGTATTACGCCACCCTCTCCCGGTAGCCGCGAGCATGCGTGGATCTCTTGTGTCGCGGTTGAGTCTGGTGGTCGGCATGTTCGCGCTCGCCGGCGTGGTGGCGGCCTTCGCCTCCAATGGCGGCAGCATGTTCTCGCCAGGCGACCTCCGCGGCGCCGACAGTACACCAACCGTGCTCGGCGGGGTGACGTCGCATGCGGAACTCAGTGGGCGGTGTGGATCCTGTCACGCACGGCCGTTGAGCGCGCGTCCGATGAATGCCCGATGCCTCAGTTGCCACAGCGATATCCGCACGGCGATTGCCGACAGCACCTCGTTGCACGGCAGCGTGACCGACGTGCACCGCTGCACGATCTGCCATACCGAGCATGCGGGAGCATCAGCGCCGAACGCCAGCCTGGAACGCTTCCGGGGTGTTCACGGACGGCTGGGGAGCGGCACGTTCCCTCTCGACGGGGCACACGCCAAGACCAAGTGCAACGCGTGCCACCGCAGGGCGGGAGACCGAGCCGGTTATGCCAACGCGCCCAAAAGCTGCATCGGGTGCCATCAAGAGAAGGACAAACATCGCGGCCAGTTCGGCGCGGATTGTGGCGCGTGCCACAACACCAGCACGTGGGGCGGGGCGAGTTTTGCTCACGAGGCCTTCCCCGTGAACCACGGCACACGCGGCACGAATGCGTGCAAAGTCTGTCACGAAAATCCGAACAACTACAAACAGTACACCTGCTATAACTGTCATGCCCATTCACCCGCGCGCGTGAAGGCGCAACACCGCGAAGACGTGGGAACCGAGAATCTCGATGACTGCGTGCGCTGTCACCGCGGCGGCCGTAGCGAAGGACGAGAGCACGGCGAAGGTCGGGAGCGCGGCGAAAGTGGGGAGCGCCGCGAAAGTGGGGAGCGCCGCTAGCGGCGCTCTTACCGGTCGCGCCGCGGCCCCATCCGGCCAGACGCACTATCTCCACCCGGACCGCCCCCACCGCGCATTCCCCGCATCCCTCCGCGGCGGTTGGCACGGAGCGAGTCTGCCTTTGTCCGCTGTGCCGGTGTGAGCACACCGTCAATCTCGGCGCGCGTTGAATCCATCGCGGCGCGCATGATGTCTCCGGCGGATTTCATCACCGAGTCAACGCGCGCGCGACGCTTGGTGACGATCTCCTCCACCTTGGTGCGTTGCGCGTCGGACAGATCGAGACTGCCATACACGCCGCCCAGTCCACCGCGACCACCTGGGCCACCAAGGCCGCCAGCGCCGTCGGGGCCGCCAGGGCCACGATCCCCGCGGCGCATGAAGCCACCCATCCCGCCACGCGGCCCGCCCATCATGCCGCCGGGACCACGACCCATCGGGCCACGGAGCTCGCGCATGCGGCGAATCACCAAGCGCTCAGTTGCGCCTCCGGCCACCGCGCCAGCCAGGAAAGCCAGAATGAGCAACACCGCCGCCTGCGCCTTGGCGCCGCCCAGTGCATTGAACCCTACCTTCATTGTGGCACTCCTTCGCCGAGCAGCGCGTCGGCCGACGAGGTAGAGGTCGAAAGCAATAACGTGCCCATCGTGGAACTTGTGCCTAACGCGTCGGCCACTTCGTCGGACGCCAACTCGATTTCGGCTCCACTGTCCACGCGCTCACTGCGCAGTGCGGCCACCGACACGATCGTGATGAGGACCAGCGCCGCGAGCAATGGCGCGCGCCACTGAAACAGCTGCGTGAGCGGCGTTGCCTTTCCGGCTCGCCGGCGCGCCATCACCGCCGTTGCGGCAAAGCGCACCTGCGCCACGCGTCGCTCAAATGCCTCGGCGGGGAGCGTGGGGTCGATAGAGCCGAAGTCGATGGGGTCGTCAGTCATGGGTGTACTCCCGGAGTAACGGCGTGCCGAGTTCTTCTCGCAAGCGCTTGCGCGCCACAAACAGGTGCTGCCGCGATCGGACTTCTGTCATCTTGAGCGCCTCGGCGATCTGGCCGTGGGTCCACCCGTCGAGATCATGCAGCAACACGACTTCGCGTTGCGTGGGATTCAATACCGCCAGTGCCACTTGGAGCCGGTCGCCAAGCTCCGCCGTCGTGGCGTCGTTGAGTGGAGAGTCTGGCGCTTCGGCAATCTCCGGCAACAGTTCCAACGTCTCGCGAACCTTGGAATAACTCCGATGGCTGAGGGCTCGGTTGCGCACCACCGTCAACAACCAGGGGGCCACGCGTCCGGAATCACGGCAGTCCTCCAACCGGTCCAACACCTTCACAAAAGCGTCCTGACACACATCTTCGGCGTCTTGCCTGTTCCCAACCACGCTCATCGCCACCGCGAATGCGGCACGGTAGTACCGCCGCACGAGCGCGTCGGCGGCATCGCTGTCGCCGCCGAGGGTACGCGCGACGAGGTCGGCGTCGGAGAGTAGAGGGTCTGGATTCGACACTGACATCCAATTGACTGGGTGCAGGGGGGAAGTGTTAGAGCGCGGGGCGGGGCGGGGCGGGGGGGCTGGGGGATGGCGGATGGCGGGATGGTGCTCCGAGGAGCGATCCGTGGGGAATTTGAGCCAGTGGCGCTTTGGGAGTAGCTTTCCTGACAAGAACGGTCGCTTTGGGCCGTTTTTTCGCCGGCCCCCTGTTCCATAACGAATCCCCCTTCGTGCCCGGTTCGAATACGCCCTCCCTCGGCCTCGATACCGCCGAGCCCTCCACCTCGCGCTGGATAGCGCGCGGGGTGCGTCGCCACGTCGTGACGCTGACGTTCTTTCTCATCGGCATCGGGCTCGTAGACGCGCTCGGCGCGCAGGTCGATCGTCGCGCGTACGCCCTGATGGCACTGTGGATTGCCGTGACCCTCGCAGTAGGGGGATGGGCAGCCACGCCATACGCGTTTCCATATCGTGTGCGCCGGTTCGCGTTCACGATGGTGCTCGACGTGGTGTTTCTCGGTTTGCTGTACTTGGTGCTGGACGCTGCGCAGTTCCTGGGTGCTCCGTTTTTTGTGTACAGCGCCCTGGTGGCCGTGGCCACGTTCCCGCGTCGTGGCGCCATCGCGTTCGGTGCGCTCGTGGTCGCGGTCTTTTCGGCGGTGGTACTTGCCGAGGTGTACGGGCTCGTGGAGGTGGCATCCCCGCTGGGGCTGCCGTCGGTGCGCGGGAACTACGGTTTCGCCATCGCGTCGATCATTTCCGCCGCGGGCGTGATTGCCACGCTGATGGTACTGCAAGGGCGACTGATGGATGCGATTCGCTCCGCCGAGCTGCGCTTTCAGTTGCTCGTGCGTGCGGCCCCCGACATGGTGATGACCTTTGACGCCAACGGACGGTTTGTTGACGTCAACGAGGCCACGCTGCGGCAGTCGGGCTACACGTGGGAAGAGATCAAACGACTCCCGAACACGAGTTTCTTTCCGCTCGAGGATTGGCCGAAGGTGCTGGACGCGCGCGCCCGCAACTTGCGTGGCGAAATGGCCGCGATGGAGGTGCGCTATGTGCGGAAGGATGGCGAAGTGCGGTGGGTGGACCTCACCAGTTCGCCATTTCAGCATTCGGGTCACATTGATGCGGCGCTCGTGATTGCGCGCGATATCACCGAACAAAAACGGCAAACGGACGTCCTGCGGGCAAATGATGAGCGGTTCCGCCTGATTCTCAGTTCCGTAAAGCTCAGCTTCTATACGATTGACCTCGCGGGGCGGGTGTCGTCTCTGTACGGCGAGTGGGCGCTCCGTCAATCGGACCATGTGCGCGAAATGGTTGGACGACGCGCACCGGAGATTTTCCCGAGTGAGGCGGCGGCGCTGCATGAAGCGGCGTTTGACCGCGTGCTCGCGGGCGAAGACGTCACCATCGAGTTCGACATGACGATGCCGGGGTCGAGTGTGACGCGATCGTTCCGCACCTCGCTCGCCCCCTTGCGCGATGCCGATGGCCGCGTGACGGGCGGGGCGGCGGTGTGGGCGGATGTCACCGAGGCGGCGGCCGCGGAGCGCGACCGTGAGCAACTCCTGTCGCGCCTTGCTGAGGCGGACCGACTTGAAGCGCTCGGCCACCTCGTGTCGGGCGTGGCGCACGAATTGAATAATCCGCTCGCGGCTATCCTGAACTTTACCGAAGACTTACTGGATGATGTGCGCCCGAGCGAGGACCGGATGGCGCTGCAGGTCATTCAGTCGCAGGCGCTCCGCTCGCGCACGATCGTGCGCGATTTGCTGACGTTCGTGCGGCAGGGCGATCATCGTCCTCGCAAGCTCGACTCGCCGGGCCACGTGTTGGAAACACTGTTACGTGCCGTGCAGCCGGGAATGAACACGCAGGGGGTGCGCTTCACGGCCACGGTGACGGACGGTGACACGCCGCTCGATCTCGACCGCGCCGGATTCGAGCAGGTGGTGACCAACTTGCTGACGAACGCGGCACATGCGGCCGGCGCGGGGGGGGGCGTGCGGTTGCACGCGTTTCGTGAGAACGACGCCTTTGTGGTGCGTGTGGAGGATACGGGCTCCGGGGTGGACGCCGAGGATGTTGCACGCATTTTCGATCCGTTCTTCACGACGAAAGCAACAGGGCAGGGGGTGGGGCTCGGGCTCTCGGTGTCGATGGGAATTGTGCGGGCGCACGAGGGCTCGCTCGAGGTTGAGAATCTCTCCGCCGAGGCGGGCGGGGGTGCTCGATTCACCATGCGCCTTCCGGTGTCGTCCGATCCCGCGCCCGTGCTGCCCGCACGGTCGAGTCGTGGGATGCCGGTGGTGCGCGAGTTGACGCTCGAGTCCACGCCTGGGGCGCTGCCGGTGCGCAAACCCAGTTTGTTGGTGATCGACGATGAAGCGCCAATCCGCAGCGTGCTGCGTCGGTATTTTGAGCGGCGCGACTGGACAGTGGATGAGGCGGCGGACGGCGCGGAGGCGCTCGGCAAGTTGATGCGCCACGACGCGGTGGTGCGGTATGACGTCGTGTTGTGTGACCTCAAGATGCCAGGCTTCTCTGGGCAAGAATTGGTGGGCCGACTACAAACGGAGTCGCCGGGGATGATGGGGCGCCTGATCCTCGCGACCGGGGACACGATGGCCCCCGATGTGGTCGATTTTCTCGCCTCGGTGCAGGTCCCGGTGTTGGAGAAGCCGTTTGAGCTCCAGACGTTGGAGCAGTTGGCCAATCAGATCCTGAGCGCCGTGGCGTCACCGGCCGCGAAACTCGGCGCTCCCGGGCAGTGACCGACGCCCCTGCCCGGGAGGGTAGGGGGCCCATGGGTAGGCAAAGATGTTAAAGGATGGTGCGTATTCATGGCACGGCGAGTAATTTCCCCCTCTCCCGTGCAGCATCGTGGCGGCCGGCCTCTCAGGTGCGAAATCGAATGATGTTCCGAAGCTCCACAACCGTTGGACAGGTTATGGCCGAGCTGGCGTGTGTGGTGACGCTGGCTGCTGGTCTTGTTGCGTGCGTCCCTCCGGCGACGGTAGGAGGGACACCGTCAACGGCGGTGGCGCCCTCGAGCGTCTGGAAGGCGCCGGCCGACGCGGCCCGAGCGCCCGTTGGGGTCATTCCTGAGGCCGCGACTGCGTCTGGGTCAGGCGCGCCGGCTTCACAGATGACACCCAACACCGCGCCGCTCGGCTTGGCGGATGTCGTGTCGCTCTCACTCGCAAACAACCCGCAGACCCGCGCGTCGTGGGCGACCGCGCGTGCCGCGGCCGCCATGTATGCGTCGGCGAGTGGTCGCTGGTTGCCCACCGCGTCAATCGACGTGGTCGGAGGGCCGGCCAAGGCCATTTCGTCGAACCCCGCTCGTGTTCCAAGCGATCGTACCACCACGACGGCCGCGCTCTCCGTGCAGTATCTGCTCTGGGATTTTGGCGCTCGCGGGGGCGCGCAGTCCGCGGCGCACGAGGCCTTGTATGCCGCCGACTTCACGCACAACGCCACGGTGCAGGCCGTCGTGCTGGCGGCCGAAGGGAGTTACTTCAACTATCAGGCGAGTCGCGGACTGTACGACGCCTCGCAGCAGACGGTGCGCACGGCGCAGACGAATCTTGCGGCGGCGGAACGGCGCCACGATGTGGGACTCGCGACGATTGCCGATGTGTTACAGGCGCGTACGGCGCTCGCGCAGTCACAGCTCGCCGCGCAGACGGCAGACGGCAACCAACAGGCGGCGCGTGCACAGCTCGCGCTCGCGGCGGGACTACGCGCCAACATTTCGTTTGACGTTGTGGCCGATACGGGCGCCGCACCGGTGGTGGCGCTCGCCGAGAATGTGGATTCATTGATTGATCGCGCGATGCGGGATCGTCCGGATGTATTGGCCGCACGCGCGCTGGCTCGCCAGAGCGAGGCGCAGGTGCGTTCGGCGCGCTCCAACACCTTGCCTACCGTGTCGCTCGGTGGCAGCACCGGGCAGGCGTATTCGAACAATCCCGCGCTCGAGGGAAAAACCTTCGCGCTCACTGTTGGCATGTCGGTGCCGTTGTTTACCGGCACGTCGCGTGACTACGACCTCGCCGCGGCCAAGGAAAATGCCACGGCGGCTATTGCGAGAGCGTCGCAGGCGCAGTTGTTGGCGGCGGCGCAGGTGTATACGTCGTACCATGCGTTGCGCACGGCGACCCAGCGGGTGGCGACCGCCGGCGAATTGCTGACCAGTGCCACGCGCTCCGAAGAAGTGGCGCGTGGGCGGTATGCCGAGGGTGTTGGCAGTATTCTCGATTTGTTGAGCGCGCAAAATGCGCTCGCCGACGCGCGTGCGCAGTCGGTGCAGTCACGCTGGACCTGGTACCTCGCGCTCAGTCAACTGGCGCGCGACGTAGGTGTGTTGAGCCCGCGTGGTGATGCGAATCTGACCCTACGCCCCGATACCACGGGGAGAAACCGATGAATGTGATGAAGCAGTCCGTGCCGCGCGTGCTGGCGGTGGTTGTCTTGGCGCTCATGAGCGGCGTCGCCGCGTGCAGTAAGCCCCCCGCGCCTTCCAAACCGCCGGTGCCAGTGACCGTGGCCACCGCCGAGCGTGGAATTGCGCCCTACCGCGTGAATGCGAATGGCATTGTTGAGCCGCTGCAGGCGGTGTCGGTGCAATCGCAGGTGGGCGGCGTCCTCAAAAGCGTGCTCTTCCGCGAAGGGGACGAAGTAAAGGTCGGGCAGGTGTTGTTTGAGATTGATCCCATTCCGTATCGCGCCGCGTTGCAGCAAGTGCAGGCGGTGCTCGAACGCGATCGCGCGCAATATGAGAATGCCAAGCGCGACGCCGATCGGTATGCGGCGCTGGCGCAGCGCGATTTTGTGACGCGGTCGCAGGCCGACCAGGCGTTGTCGAATGCGGCCGCGCTCAAGGCCGTGCTCGCATCGGATGAAGCGAATGTGGCCACCGCGCAGTTCAATCTCGACAATGCCACGGTGCGCGCGCCGGTCGCCGGCAAGACGGGCAGCCTGCTCGTGCGGCTCGGCAATCTGGTGCGGCCCGGCGCCTCCACGCCGCTGGTGGTGATCAATCAGATTCATCCCATTCTCGTGCGTTTCTCGGTGCCCGAGCGTGAGCTTGCGCTGGTGCAGCAGTATTCGCGCGGCGGCGCACTCAAAGCCTTCGCGATGGTCGGTGTTGGGAGCGCAACAAAGGCGATTGAGGGCGCGCTGAGTTTTGTCGATAACGGGGTGGATACCACCACCGGCTCCGTGACGCTGAAGGCCAAGTTCCAGAACGACGAGAACCTGCTCTGGCCTGGGCAGTTCGTGCCCGCGCAGTTGGAGCTGTTTGTCCAGAACAGTGCGGTGCTTGTACCGAGCGCCGCCATTCAAACGGGGCAGGACGGCCTCTTTGTCTTTGTGCTCGACAAGGACGGCAAGGCGCAAATGCAGCCCGTGACGGCTGGGCGTGCCGTGGGCGACCGATCGGTGATCGATGCCGGACTGAGTGGAGGCGAGCAGGTGGTGGTGGACGGCCAGTCGCGGCTCTCGGTTGGGGCGAAGGTCGAGGTAAAAACCGGCACCGCCAAGACTGAGGGGAAGGCAAACGCGAAGTCCGACGCCAAGCTGAAGGGCGGCGCGAAGTGAACTTCACCGCGCTGTTCATTCGCCGGCCGGTGATGACCACGCTCCTCAGCGTGGCGGCACTCGTGTTCGGCGCGCTCGCGTATACCAAGCTGTCGGTGAGCGATCTGCCGACCGTGGATTTTCCGACCGTCACCGTGAGTGCCTCGCTCCCTGGGGCGAGCCCCGAGACGATGGCCTCGGCCGTGGCAACGCCGCTCGAAAAGCAATTCACGACGATCGCTGGGCTCGACAACATGACGAGCACCAGCGCCCTCGGCTCCACGTCAATCACGCTGCAGTTTACGCTCGACCGCAATATTGACGCGGCGGCGCAGGACGTGCAGTCGGCCATCAGTAAGACGCTGCGTGAGTTGCCGCCTGGCATCATTCCGCCGTCGCTGAGTAAGCAGAACCCGGCCGATCAGCCGATTCTGTACATGAACTTTCGTTCGAAGACGCTGCCGCTCTCGCAGCTCGACGAACTGATTCAAAATCAAGTCTCGCAGCGCCTCTCCACCGTGAGTGGTGTGGCGCAGGTCTCGATTCTCGGCACGCAAAAGTATGCGGCGCGCGTGCAGGTGGATCCGCGCAAGCTCGCGGCGCGTGGGATCGGCATTGACGAGGTGGCGACGGCTGTTTCGAGTCAGAATGTGAATCTCCCCACGGGCGTGCTCTGGGGGCCGACCAAGGCGTTCACGCTGAATGCGAACGGGCAGCTGGTGAACGCGGCGCAGTTTCAGGAAGTGATTGTCGCCTATCGCAACGGCGCGCCGGTGCGGCTCAAGGATGTTGGCCGCGTGGTGGATGATGTGCAGAACAATCGCCTCGCCGGCTGGTACAGGGACACGCGCGCCATTTCGGTTGGCGTGCAGAAGCAACCCGGCACCAATACGGTCGAAGTGGCGGACGCGATCAAGGCTATGCTCCCCAAGATTCGAGCGCAGTTGCCGCCGGCGGTAGAGTTTGAAATTTTCTATGACCGGTCGATGGGCATTCGCGAGTCGGTGCACGACGTGAAGTTCACGCTGGGCCTCACGGTGGTGCTCGTGGTGCTCGTGATCTTTATGTTCCTGCGCAATGTGTCGGCGACGGTCATTCCCAGTTTGGCGCTGCCGATGTCGCTCGTCGGAACGTTCTCGGTGATGTACGCGCTCGATTACAGTCTCGACAACTTGAGTCTGATGGCGCTCACCCTCGCGGTGGGCTTTGTAGTGGATGACGCCATTGTGATGCTCGAGAATATTGTGCGCCACATGGAAATGGGAAAGAAGCCGATGCAAGCCGCGCTCGACGGCGCGGCGGAAATCGGGTTCACGATTTTGTCCATGACGGTGTCGCTCGTTGCGGTGTTTATTCCGCTGCTTTTCATGAGCGGTATTGTGGGGCGCTTGTTCCGCGAGTTTGCGGTGACCATTGCGGTGGCGATTCTCGTGTCGGGTGTGGTGTCACTCACGCTCACGCCCATGCTGGCATCGCGCTTTCTCACCGAAGAGCGCCTGCACGGCAAGAAGAACTGGTTGCTGGATGCCTTTGAAGCGCTTTATCAAGCGGCATTCCGCGCGTATCGCCGGTCGCTCACTTGGGTGATGCAGCATCGGCCGATTGCGCTGGTGGCGTCGGCGGCAGCGCTCGTGATGACGGCGGTCGCGTTCCAAATGGTGTCGAAGGGATTTTTCCCCTCGGAAGATCAGGGCCGACTCACGGCGAGCACCGAAACAGCGCAGGGCACGTCGTACGAAGAGACGGTGCGTCACCAGAAGGAAGTCGTGCGGCTCGTGCTGCAGGACACGGAGAATGTGGACGCGCTGATCTCGAACGTCGGCACGGGGCAGGGTGGTACGTCCGGCACCGCCAACCAAGGCCGTTTTACGGTCCGATTGAAGCCGCGGGCCCAACGCCGATTCTCGGCGGACGAATTGATCCCGATCCTGTCCAAGCGCACGCGCGGCGTGCCAGGCATGGCGGTGTATTGGCGCAATGAGCCGGTGATTCCGATTGGCGGCCGTACCTCCAAGGGGTTGTATCAGTACACGTTGACGGGCGCAGATCTTCCTTCGCTCTACAAGGCGGGGCAGGACGTCGAGCAAAAGCTCAAGACGGTGCGCGGTGTGACCGACGTGACCACCGATTTGCAGATTGCCAATCCACAGGCCAGCGTGGAGCTCGACCGCGACCGCGCGGCGCTCTACGGCGTAACGCCGGAGCAGATTGAGCAGGCCCTGTACAATGCGTACGGCTCGCGGCAGGTCTCGACGATCTACACCGCGAACAATGAGTATTGGGTGATTCTTGAGTTGCTCCCCGATTTTCAAAAGGATCTGAGCGCGCTCGACTTACTGTACGTGCGCGCGCGCAACGGTCGGCTCGTGCCCCTCTCGAGCGTGACGCACGTGGAGCGCAAGCTTGGCCCCATGCTCGTGAATCACACGCTGCAGCAGCCGAGCGTGACGCTGAGTTTCAATCTCGCGGCGGGCACGGCGCTGGGCGATGCAGAAGATGCGATTGTCGTGGCGATGCACGGGGTGATTCCCGACGGCATCACGGCCGGGTTCTATGGCGCGGCGCAGGTGTTTCAGGAGACGCAGAAGGGACTGCTCGTGCTGTTCGTGATTGCGATCTTCGTGATTTACATTGTGCTCGGCGTGTTGTACGAGAGCTTTATTCACCCGCTGACGATTTTGAGCGGCATTCCCTTTGCCGCATTCGGTGCGCTACTGACGCTGCTACTGACGCGCACGGAGCTGACGGTATATGCGTGGGTCGGCATCATTATGCTCGTGGGGCTCGTGAAGAAGAACGCCATTATGATGGTGGACTTTGCCACGGACGCCGAGCGGAAGGGGAAGGGCGCGTTTGACGCGATCTTTGAGGCGTGCATGGTGCGGTTCCGTCCGATCACGATGACGACGATGGCCGCGCTGGTGGGGACGTTACCCATTGCGCTGGGCAATGGCGCAGGGGCGGAGAGTCGTCGTCCGCTCGGCATTGCGGTGGTGGGCGGACTCGCGTTCTCGCAGCTGATTACGCTGTACGTGACACCGGTGGTGTATACGTATTTTGATGATTGGGTCACGCGAAGGGCGCGCAAGGCCGCGCGCGATGGTGTCGTGGGCGCGCATGGCGCGTCAGACGCGGATGCGTCGGCAGTGATCTCGTAGGCGAAGGATTCCCCCTCCACGGAGTTGATGGATGATTGCGTATGGCGCGAAGGAACTAGCGGCGAGTTTTCGGACGGTGCGGAAGAACACGGTGCAGGCCGCTGAGGAAATTCCTGAGGAGCATTACGACTTTGTAGCGGCGCCCGGCGGCATGTCGGTGCGCGCGATGCTCTCGCATATGGTGTGGGGCCCGCAGTTGCATCTCGAGTTTCACCGCACGCGCCGCATCACGACGCTGCAGGGCTATGACTTTGGCGCGCTGATGGCGCAGGCGCAGGCCTTTGTGAAGGAGCCGCGGAGCAAGGCGCAGATCATTGAGCTGCTCAAGGCGGACGGCGAGGCCTTTGCGCAGTGGGTGGAGGGGTTGAGCTCGGAGTTCCTGAACGAGACCTACACCGACCCGATGGGCGCGAACCCGAAGTCGCGGTTCGAGAATCTGCTGGGTGCCAAGGAGCACGAGATGCACCATCGCGCACAGGTGATGATGATGTCGCGGATGGTGGGTGTGGTGCCGCATTTGACGCGCGCTGGGCAGGAGCGTATGGCGGCGCGGGCGGCGGCGGCGGCTGCTGCGGCGGCGGCAAAGCCCACCCCCTAGTTGAAGGGGGGTGTGCAGGGTACTAGGTTTATGGGACTGTCCGCGAAAGCGGCGGACGGGACGTAGCGCAGTCCGGTAGCGCACCTGAATGGGGTTCAGGGGGTCGCGGGTTCGAATCCCGCCGTCCCGATGGTGTAAGTGCTTGTTCCGCAATGTTTTATCGAACGCCGGCGTCTCCCTGAGAGACGCCGGCGTTCGTGTTAGCATCCGGGTAGCATCCAGTGGAATTCATTTCATTCTTTGCTTCGCCGCCCGCGGCGGGCGGTAACTACATCGCGATGCGGTCGAAGCCAGGGACCAACAGAGATCACGGAGTGACGATGGCGTGATTTTCGATTCCTCGCGGACACGCGATCGTGCCAAGTGTCCTAATTCTGGTCCGCTGGGTGGCGGGTTGCTGAGCGCGGCCTAGTTTCTCCGTGTTAGCACCCTCCCTAGCACACATCAGAACAGAACTATGGCCATCAAGAAGTCTGAACTCTACTCGTCTCTCTGGCAGAGCTGCGATGAACTGCGCGGCGGAATGGATGCCAGCCAGTACAAGGACTACGTCCTCGTTCTGCTATTTGTGAAGTACGTCAGCGACAAGTACGCTGGCCAGCCTTTCGCGCCGATTACAATTCCTTCGGGCGCGAGCTTCAAGGACATGGTCGCGCTCAAGGGCAAGAGCGACATAGGCGACCAGATCAACAAGAAGATCCTGGGACCGCTGGCCGCGGCGAACAAGCTATCCGACATGCCGGATTTCAACGATGCCACTAAGCTCGGCGCCGGCAAGGAGATGGTGGACCGCCTCACTAACCTCATTGCGATCTTCGAGAACCCGTCGCTCGACTTCTCAAAGAACCGTGCTGAGGGCGACGACATCCTCGGCGACGCGTACGAGTACCTAATGCGGCACTTCGCCACCGAAAGTGGCAAGAGCAAGGGGCAGTTTTACACGCCCGCCGAGGTCAGCCGGATCATGGCACAGATCCTTGGCATCGCGACCGCCAAGACAAGCAACGACACGACGGTCTACGACCCAACGTGCGGCTCGGGATCACTGTTGCTGAAGGTCGGTGACACGGCGACCGCCAAGGTCACGCTTTACGGGCAGGAGAAGGATGCCGCGACATCCGGCTTGGCCCGAATGAATATGATCCTTCACGACAACCCCACAGCACTGGTCAAGCAGGGCAACACCCTGACCACTCCGCTCTTCACCGACGCTTCGGGCCAGCTCAAGACGTTCGACTATGTCGTCGCGAATCCCCCCTTCAGCGACAAACGGTGGAGCACCGGCCTCGACACGGTCAACGACCCCCATGAACGTTTCAAGCACTATGGCACGCCGCCGGCGAAACAGGGCGACTACGCCTATCTGCTGCACATCCTGCGTTCGCTCAAGAGCACCGGCAAGGGCGCGTGCATTCTTCCGCACGGCGTTCTTTTCCGTGGGAACGCGGAGGGCGTGATTCGTAAGAGTCTTGTCCAGCGTGGATTCATCAAGGGGATTATCGGCCTACCCGCGAACCTGTTCTACGGTACCGGCATCCCCGCCTGCATCCTCGTGCTTGACAAGGAACATGCCGCAGCACGAAAAGGCATCTTTATCATCGATGCCAGTAAGGGCTTCGTGAAGGACGGTCCGAAGAACCGCTTACGAGAGCAGGACATTCATCGCATTGTGGATACGTTCGCTCGCCAAGTCGAGATCGCGGGCTACTCGCGTATGGTTCCGGTCGCCGAGATCAGTGACGCGAAGAACGACTTCAACCTCAATCTGCCGCGTTATATCGATGGTACCGAGGCGGAAGACGTGCAGGACATCACCGCCCACCTGCACGGCGGCATTCCCGATCGCGACATCGACAGGCTGAATCCCTACTGGACAGTCTTTTTAGGCGTGCGCGCGGCCCTGTTCCAGGCGACTGATCGCACGGGCTATAGCGAGCTTCGCGTCGCCGCGAACGAAATCAAGCCCGCCATCTTTGGTCACGAAGAGTTCGCCGCCTTCAACTCTGCCGCCACAACGCTCTTCGCGAAGTGGAAGACCGCCAACATTCCGAGGCTCAAGGGCTTCGCCAAAGCCGGTCACCCCAAGAAGCTCGTTGAGACGATAGCCGAGGATCTGCTCTCCACCTTCGAGAAGGCCCCGCTTGTCGACGGTTATGATATCTACCAGCACTTGATGGACTACTGGGCTGAGACCATGCAGGACGACTGCTACCTCGTCGCCGCCGATGGCTGGCGTGAGGCCGCTCAGCCTCGGATCATCCTCGACGACAAAGCGAAGAAGACAAAGTCCAAGCCAGACTTGATTGTCGGCAAGAAGAAATACCAAGCCGAGTTGATTCCGCCGGCGCTGGTGATCGCTCGCTATTTTGCCAAGGCCCGGGCGGAAGTCGAGGCGTTGGAGGGGCAGGTCGCCGAGATCGAGCAGCAGCTCGAAGATCAGGCCGAGGAACAGGGCGGCGAGGGCGGCCTGCTGGAAGACGCTAAGAACGATAAGGACAAGCTCACCAAACCGTCGGTGACCGCCAGACTCAAGAGCATCAAGGCCGACAAGGACGCCTCGGAAGAACGTGAGGCGCTCGAAGCCTACCTCGACCTATGCGAGCAAGCCGCCAGCCTCGGCACCCGGCTAAAAGCCGCCGAAGACGCCCTCACCGAAAAGGTCGCCGCCAAGTACCCGACGCTGACCGAGGCCGACATCCAGACCCTTGTGGTGGACGACAAATGGCTGGCTAGCATCCAAGCCGTCGTGCAGGGCGAGCTGGACCGCGTTTCGCAAACCCTAACTGGCCGCATTCGCCAGCTCGCCGAACGCTACGCCACCCCGCTGCCGCAGCTCAACGACGAAGCGGCTGCGCTCGCTGCCCGCGTGGACGAACACCTAAGAAGGATGGGCGCGGAATGGAAGTGAAACTCGGCTACAAGCAGACCGAGGTCGGCATCATCCCTGATGAGTGGGAGGTAGGCACCGCCTCAGATGCATGTGAGTTGGTGGTGGACTGTAAGAACCGAACACCGCCAGTCGTGGCTGAAAGCGACTTCGCCGTTGTTCGCACACCGAATGTCCGCAATGGGCAGTTTGTGCTCGATGATCTCCGATTCACTGACGAGGATTCTTATCGTGTGTGGACGGCGCGTGCGGTTCCGCAGCTCGGCGACATCATGATTACGAGGGAAGCCCCGTTGGGTGAGGTATGTGCTGTGCCGGCGAGTCGAAAAGTCTGCCTTGGACAACGAATGATGCTCTATCGGCCGTCACCAGAGCGGACATTCAGCACCTATCTTCTCTACTCACTGATGTCCGAACCTGTGAGAGAAAACCTCTTCAGGAAGATAGGCGGTTCGACAGTCGGGCACGCAAAGGTGGACGATATTCGGTTTCTTCAGCTGCCGCTTCCGCCCCTTCCCGAGCAACGAGCCATAGCATCGGCGTTGAGCGATGTGGATGGGCTGCTGGGCGGCTTGGGCCGGCTCATCTCCAAGAAGCGCGACCTCAAACAGGCCGCTATGCAACAACTCCTCACCGGCCAGACACGACTCCCGGGTTTCCACGGCGAGTGGGAGGTGAGGCGGCTCGGCGAGCTTATCGAACGACTTCCGAAAACAACTCGCCCGTCGTCGTCAGGAAAAGCGGAGGGTGCTTATCCGTTCTTCACGAACTCCACGAAGCCCGTTGATAGGTTCTTGGATGAGGCTGACTTTGACGCTGAGGCGATCATAGCCAACACGGGGGGAGAGGCCTATTTCAACTACTGCCGCGGCAAATTCGCTGCCATGGCCGATTGCTTTGTTTTCAAGGCGAGTGTGGTAACGCGGTTTCTCTACTACGTTCTCAAGTCGATCGAGCGAACAGTCAACGACAATGGTTTCACGGGGTCAGGGATTAAGCATCTCGATAAGAAATACTTCTACTTACTGGAAGTGCGTTGCCCGGCTGAACGTCCCGAGCAAACCGCCATCGCTGAGGTGCTGATGGAGATGGACTGCGAGCTCGCGTTGTTGGAGCAGCGGCGGGATAAGACCCGCGCACTCAAGCAGGCCATGATGCAGGAACTCCTCACCGGTCGGACACGCCTCGTATGAAGAACTATTACCGCGTCATGCTCGGCAGGAAGAGCGCCCACGCCGCTGAGTGCCTGGCCGGCGGCTTCGTGGGTACCGACTTCAGCATTCACGAAGATCTGAGTCGCAGGCTCCCCGACGAATGGCGGGCATTCAACAAGCAGTTCATTCCGGTGCTTCTTGCAAATAGCCCAGAGAAAACGAAGATCGGAGCCGGGCTTGCCTGTGGAGCCCTCTGGACGGTATCAAAGGGCATCCTGAAGGGCGACATTGTACTCTGTCCTGACGGGGCCGGGG
>CANIWQ010000050.1 GCA_947471365.1 Gemmatimonadota bacterium
CCGCGTGACACCATCCGGCCGGTGACTGAGGCGCCGTTGCGCTTCGCCGCGCGCCGTGGCGACACTACCGTGTACGTGCGCCAAGGCCCAGTGCGCACGGTGTCCGGTGGCGAGATTCCGGCTCAAGGCGCCGTGCTTGTGGGCTACGGCGCCACCGCCAAAGACATCGCCGGCGTCGGGGAAGGGGAGACGGTCTACGTATCGCTGCGTGCCGCCCCGCTGCCTCTGCAAACCCCGCTCGCACAGCTCGCGGGCGGCTGGCCGCGCATCCTCCGTGACGGCGTCAATATTGCCGCCAACTCCGCCACCGAAGAGGGCACCATCGCGCGAAACGCGATGGCCCGTCATCCTCGTACGGTGGTTGGGTTTTCCCGTGATAGCTCAACCTTGTACCTTGTGACGGTAGATGGGCGCTCCACCAAGAGCGTGGGCATGACGACCGTCGAACTCGCCGATCTCCTGCTGGATATCGGCGCGTGGCAGGCGCTGAACTTCGACGGCGGTGGCTCGACCGCCATGTGGGTGCAGGGCACCGTGGTAAACTCGCCGACCGATCCGACCGGCGAGCGCGAAGTCGGTAATGCGCTCCTGCTCGTGCAAACTCGTCCCCGATCCCCGAGGGTCAAGCGTTGAAGCGTTCCCGCAATGTGGTGCTTGGGCTGGTGCCGTCGCTCGTTGCCGTGTCGTGCGGCCACACGCCACCGCCGGATCCCTGCGAACCGTCGTTCTATTCGGCGGAGGCCTGTCAGTACGCCATCGAACATCGCGGCTACTATCACGATGGCGTGTTCTTCCCGCACGTCTATCCGTATCCGATGCTCTACTACAACAGCGGATACAGCACGTATCTCTCGCGTGGCGGGCGCCCGACCGCCATCGCCGCCGAGCACTATAGCCCCACATATCGAGGTGGCGGGGCGATTGGCGGCAGCGCCGGCACGGTGCGTGGGGGCTTCGGCGGCTCAGGCGCCGCGCACGCCAGCGGCGCGGGCTCCTAATGAAACGACTGTCTTGCTCGCCGCGCCTCGACTGGCAGAAGAAAGTTGAGGCGCGCGGACTCTCGTGGCACACGCCGGACGAGATTCCCTATTGGGCTGAGGGGACGTACTACACGTTCGATGCCGATGAAATCGAACGCATCGAGCGCGCGACCAATGACCTGCACGCGCGCTGCCTCGAAGCGGTGCAGCACGTGATCGACGAAAAGCGTTACGCCGAGCTGCGCATTCCAGAGGCGGCGGTGCCGTTAATTGAACGGAGCTGGAAAGAGGAGCCGCCGTCGGTCTTCGGCCGCTTTGATCTGGCCTACGATGGCGTGAGCCCGCCGAAGATGCTCGAGTACAATGCCGACACGCCGACCTCGCTGCTCGAAGCCGCCGTCATTCAGTGGGACTGGCTGCAGGACGTGTTCGCCGGCAAAGATCAGTTCAACTCGCTGCACGAGCGACTCGTGGAGCTGTGGCGGTCGTTCGGCCCCTATCTGCCGACGCCGGGACCGGAGGGGCACATCGTGCACTTCGCCGCGATGGACGATCGCGAGGATGGCATGACCGTCGGCTATCTCGCCGACACGGCCTCGCACGCGGGGCTGGGCACGCGGCTCGTCAGTATCGCCGACATTGGTTGGAATCCCACCGACCGCGAGTTTCGCGGTGTGGACGATGAAAAAATCGCGACGCTCTTCAAACTCTATCCGTGGGAGTGGATGCTCTCGGAACAGTTCGGCGAGTTCGTGACGCAGAGCGACACGATGTTTATTGAGCCGCCCTGGAAAATGATTCTTTCCAATAAGGGAATTCTCCCCATCCTCTGGGAACTCTTTCCCGACTCACCGTATCTCGTGCCCGCGTACTTCGACGAGCCGCGTGACATGTTCGAATGGGTGAAGAAGCCGCTGTTCTCGCGCGAAGGGGCAAACGTCACCGTGCACACGATGCAGGATCACCTCGAGGGGCACGGCAACTACGGTTCCGAGGGTTTTGTGTTCCAGCAGCTGGCCCCGATTCAAGTGATCGACGGCGTGCGCCCAGTGATCGGCAGTTGGATTATTGGGCAGGAAGCCGCCGGCATGGGCATTCGCGAGTCGGACGGTTGGGTGACGGGAAACACGTCGCGGTTCGTGCCGCACTTCTTTACGGCGTAGCCAACGTTCGGCGCGCATCGTACGCCGTAACACGGTCGACGTGCACAAGGCGCATGAGTCGCATCGCAAGAAAACGGGGAGCCCGCGTCATGGTACGCGGGCTCCCCGTTTTCTAGTGTGCGTACCGCAGACTACTACATCGCGACCTTGGGCTTCGGCACAATCACCCCTTGGATCTGCGCCTCTTGTAGCAGCTTGTTGAACGCGGCCACGTCGGTGTTTTCCAGTCGGTCAATTTCCGTTCGTAGCGCCGCCCACTTCTTTTCAAGTTCCACAAAGCGCTCGCGCATCGGCTGGGTGAGCGCATCGTTGCCTTCGATGTTGCCGAGGAGGAAGGCGTACTGCGCGTTGATGCCGTTGCGGTAGTTGATCACATCTTGCCCGTTGGCCGCTTTGGTGGAGAGGCGCGGGTCGAGAGCGTCAGAGGTGCCGACGATCGCGTTGCCCTTCTCGGCGATTGCCTTGGCGGTCGGTGCGTCCTTCGCGCGATCCACAAAGGCATGGACCTGTTCCTTGAGGTCTCGCACGCGGAGCAGGGCGTCGTGAATGTCGGTCAACCGCGCGTGTACGACGCGCGAGAGTGAGTCACGCGCCGCAACCTCAGCGGCGGTCGCAGTCGAGCGCGGGTCTGCGCGCACGTCGAACGACTGCGATTGCACGGTGGTGCCGATGGTCAGGCGAACCTGATAACGGGCCGGGGGCAACTGATAGCCCGACGTGCCACCGCCCCACACGGTGATGTTGCCGGGCAGTGCCGTCGGTGCTTCGCTGCGAATATCCCACTGGAAGGCGTTGAGTCCCGCCTTGGGACTGAACGCAGGGCTGTCGCTGCGGCCGCGACCCTTCGCTGGCGGTGCGGCGGAGGCCTTCGCGTATTTGCGCAGCACCACGCCGCGCGCGTCGAGGAACTCGAGCGTGGTGGTCGTGGATGAGTCCGGCGCCTTGGCGAGCGAGAAATACACGTTCGCCCCTGCTGCGGGATTCTTGCCGATGCCAGGCATCGGCATCACGCCGCCCGGCACCAGCAACGCCTGGCGCGGCGTAAAGAGATGCACGTCGCGCTTGGCAATCTCCTCGCTGAGCTGACGCACGGGACTCAGGTCGTCGAGCGCCCAGAAGGCGCGCCCTTCGGTGGAGGCGTACAAGTTGCCGTGGCGCACTTCCAGCCCCGTCACCGGCGTCACCGGCAGGTTCTGCGAGAACGACTGCCAATGCGCCCCTGCATCAAACGAGAGGTACGCGCCGGTTTCCGTGCCTGCGTAGAGCAAGCCGCGTCGTTCTGGGTCTTCGCGAATCACACGAACGGGCTCGCCATCACGCAGTCCGGTGTTGATGCGCGTCCACGTCTTGCCGTAGTCGGTGGATTTCATGGCGTAGGGCGCGTAATCGCCGCGACGGTCTAAGCGGTACGCGAGGTACACGGTCGCTGGATCATGCGGCGACACATCGAGTTCGTTCGAGAGACCAACAGCCAGCCCGGCGGGCGTGACATTGGTCCACGTCTTGCCGCCGTCGCGCGTGAGCTGCACCAGTCCATCGTCGGTGCCCACGTAGATCGTGTTCGCCTCGTGCGGCGATTCCGCGATGGTCACAATCGCGCCGTACACTTCACCGCCCGCACCTTCGTTGGTGAAAGGCACACCGCCCAGCCCCTGCGTGCTCTTGTCGTTGCGCGTGAGGTCGGGGGAGATGGGGGTCCAGGTGCGGCCACGGTCCGGCGAACGGAACAGCACATTGCCGCCGTGATACACCACATTCGCACTGTGCCGCGATACCACCGCCGGCGACGTCCAGTTGAACCGATACCGCGTCTGGTCGCTCGGCTCAGTGAGGTTGAGCTCGGGCCACGGCATGATCTGGCGGCGGAGCCCCGTCTGCGAATCCAATTCATCGAGAATGCCCTGATAGCATCCGCCGTACACATACCGCGGCGTCTTGCGATCGACGCCAATGTTCGCGCTTTCGCAGCCGGGGCCTTCGGTCCAGTCGGCAGGCGTAATGCCAACACCGTCCGTGCGGCTCTTGATGATGACGGACGTGTTGTCCTGCTGGCCGCTGTAGAGCCGGTACGGATAAACGTCGTCCACGATCACATGATAAAACTGCGCCGTCGGCTGATTGTCTTGCGTGCTCCAACTCTTGGCGCCGTCGAGCGTCACCGAAGCGCCGCCGTCGTTGGCGTTCACCATGTAGCGCGAGTCGCGCGGGTTCACCCACAACTGGTGGTTATCGCCGTGGAGTGAGTTGAGCGTCGTGAAGGTCGAGCCGCCGTCAATGGACTTCATAATCGGCGCATTGATGGCGTACACCACGTTTTCGTTCTGCGGATCGGCCGTCACGTTCATGTAGTACCAGCTGCGCGTCACGAGGTCGCGTTGTTCCGAGAGCAACTTCCACGTAGCGCCCGCGTCATCGGACCGGTACATCCCGCTCTTCTCGGCTTCGATAATCGCGTACACTCGCTCCGGATTCGCGGGCGAGACCGCCACGCCGATCTTGCCCATCAATGCGGGCAGCCCGCCGCCGGTGAGCCGCTTCCACGTGTCGCCGCCGTCGGTGCTCTTCCAGAGCCCGCTTCCTGGGCCGCCCGAGCGCACCTGCCACGGCAGACGCTGGTGATCCCAAAAGGCCGCGTACAGAATGCGCGGGTTGGTGGCGTCCATCGAGAGATCACTCGCGCCACTTGTGGCGTTATCGCCCTTGAGCACGAGCGTCCACGATTTGCCGCCATCGGTGGAGCGATAAATGCCGCGGTCCGCCGTCCCCTTCCAGCGGTCCCCCTGCGCGGCCACGTACACCACATCCGGGTTATGGGGATGAATGCGTACCTGCGAAATCTGCTTGGTTGCCGCGAGGCCCACGGGCTTCCACGTTTTGCCCGCATCGGTGCTCTTGTATACCCCGTCGCCGAAGCTCGACGATTGTCCGCGAACGGCGTGCTCCCCCGTCCCGACATACAGCACGTTCACATCCGACTCCGCCACGGCAATCGCGCCAATCGAACTCGTGCGGAAAAATCCGTCGGAAATGTTGCGCCACGTGTGGCCGGCATCATCGGTCTTCCAGACGCCACCTCCCGTGTAACCCGCGTAGTACACGTAGGGCTGCGCGGCCACGCCAGCGACAGCATTCGCGCGACCGCCGCGGAACGGACCGACGTTGCGCCACTGGAGCGCGCGAAAAAGCGACGAGTCATAACTCGCGGCTACTGGCGTGCGTTGCTGTGCAGCAAGCGGCCGCACGGGTGCGCCAGAGGCGCCAATAATGGCGAGGATGACAGTGAGTCGGGCGACGCGGAACACGGACACAGGAAGACTCCAGTGTGAGTGGGAACTCGGCGGTGCGCGGCATCACATGGCGTGTCCACCGCGACAGAAGCATAGCGCAGATTCGGCGACATCGCACTCCGCACCGGTCCGTGATAGCTTCCCTCACATGACCCTCTCCCTTCGATTCGTTGTGCGCAGGCCGGGCGCCATGCGTGCTGTCTCCCTGAGCCTGTGCCTCCTTGGCGCCCCCGCCGCCGCCCACGCGCAGCGCACGCCGGCACTTCCCGCGCTCGATTCTGCACGCCTCGTGGCCGACCTCTCTGCGCTCTCCGCCGATTCCATGGAAGGGCGTCGCGTGGGCACCCCAGGGGGGGCGCGCGCCCGCGCCTGGCTCCAGCGCGCCATCTCGCGCATTGGATTGGTGCCCGCAGCAGACAGCTTTGCCCAGCCGTTCACCTTCTCTGGCCGCGGCGGCGCGGCGACGAACGGCGTGAACATGGTGGCGATCGTGCGAGGCACGGCGCATCCGGACCGCTATATCGTGGCGTCGGCGCACTATGATCACGTCGGCGTGCGCGCGCCCGGCGTGAATGGCGACACCATCTACAACGGTGCCGACGACAACGCCTCTGGCACCACCGCGCTCCTCGCCATTGCGGCGTGGGCCAAGGCGCACCCGCCCGAGAACAGCATCATCTTCGCCTGGTTTGACGGTGAGGAGGCTGGCGAGCGTGGCGCGCGGGCGTTTGTGGAACATCCCCCCGTTCCGCTCGAGAAGATCATGGCCAACGTGAATCTCGACATGGTGGGACGCAACGTGAAGGGCGAACTCTACGCGGCTGGCGCGACGCCCTTTCCTGTGATGCGACCGCTCGTCGAGGCCACGGCGAAGGTCGCTGAGGTGAAGCTCCTGCTCGGACACGACTCCGGTGTTGGGCAGAACAACTGGACGAATCAGTCCGACCAGGGCGCGTTCAACGACAAGAAAATTCCGTGGGTCTACTTTGGCGTCGAGGATCACCCGGACTATCACAAGCCGAGCGATGAGTTCTCACGCATCGAGCCGGCATTTTTTGTGCGCGCGGCGCGCACCGTGGCGGACTTTGTGCGGCGGCTCGATGCGGGGCTTGATGGCGTAGCCGCCGTGCGCGCCGCAGCAAAGGCGCCCTAAAGCCTCAGTGGTGTAGACGCCGGGCCCCGCTCGGCTCAGCTGTGTTGAAATGCTCAAGCGCCGGGAGCGTCGTGAACGACGACCCCCGGCGCTTGTCGTTTGACTGGCGCGTGAGCGCCCTGCCACGTTGCCGCTCGATTAGAACGACGTGACGACCGACAACGTCACCGATCGACCCGGCTCCGGACGGAAGAACGTCGAGTTCGCCGCCTCCGCGTACAGCACGTTGGTCACATTGTTCACAGTGAGCGACAGGTCCTGACGAACATGGCCCACCGCCCAGCCGCGAACGCCCGCGCGCAGGAGCTGCGTCGTGAAGGCCGGTAACACCGGCCCGATCGCACTGGCCCCAACCTGAATGTCTTTCTGTTCACCGTTGTGACGCACGGCGTACTCGCCCCAGAAGCGGCCACTCACACTGCGCCAGCCCAAGGACAGATTCAGCTTCTGTGAATAGGTGTCGCCTACGGGCACCGTCGGGTTGAGCACGTTCTTTGTCTTGACGGTCGACCAGTTCACGCCTGCCGTCATGCCATTGCCCAGCGGTACGTCGGCGGCGAGCTCTGCGCCGTCGGTCCGGAGCGCGGCCACGTTCGTGTTCTGGTAGACGGGCAGCCCACTCTGCTTGGCGCCGGTCGGGACGGTCTGAATGCCGTCGGTGATCTTGCTCTGGAAAATGAACGCTTCGAGGTTCATGCCAGCCATCCGCACTTTGGCGCCGAGGTCAAAGTTGACACTCGTTTCCGGCTGCAGATCCGGCGCGGCGACCTGATAAGCCGATCCTTCTGGCGTTGGACCATCGAAGTAGCGTTCCACGAGGTTCGGCCAACGGAAGCCGCGTCCAACGCTCGCTACCAGCGACACATCGTCCGTGGCGCGATAGATGCTATTCACGGCGTACACGGTCGTGCTGTTGTTGTGATTGGTGACGCTCACGGTGCGCCCCGGCGTTTCGCGCGGGTTGCTGGTCACATCCTGAAAGCGCCCGCCAGCGATGATCGCGAGGCGGTCGGTCAGCTGCGTATTCGCCTGCACGAACAATCCGTAGCTCGTCAGCGAGGCGTTCGGCACCTGCGGCTTGTTGCTCGCAATCCTCATCGTCGGCCCAAACCCGGTGATCGTCGTCAAGCTCGAATCGGTGCCTTCGCTCCGATCGTTGAAGAAATCCACGCCGTACGTGAGCACGGCACGCGAGAGCACTTTCGTGGCCTCCACACGGCCGCCCACCGTGGCGAGGTCGGTGAAGTTGGCGGTGGAGATACCAATGGTGGCATTCGGACCGGCGGGCACAAGAATGTCTTGCGCAAGATCGCGCTTGTTGCGCGATCCGTATGCGAGCACTTCCACGCGGTCAAACAACGCGCTCTGGACCGAGCCCGACTGCCAACCGGTAGTGAGTTTTTGGAAATTCTGATGGGGGTAGCGAATGCGAATCTGCGTCGGATCGCCGCCGAGGATACTGGGCGGCACGTAGCCAAAACCGGCGTCGTCAGCGGCGTACTGCTCAGTGCGCAGAAACGCACCAGCGCCTTTCTCGCCGCGCCAGCCCAGTTGTGCGCGCACATTGTGGTCGCGCACGCCACCGTCGAGCATCGTCGTGTTGGACTTGAGCGTCACTTTGCCAAAGGAACCGGCCGGCGCGTCGTAGTTTCCCGCGACCCGCGCCGCTCCGTTGAGTTCAAAGGCCCAGTGATCGTTGTGGCCGAGCAACAGCGCTTCGGTGCGGCTCTGATCGCCCGCGCTACCGAAACGGTAGCCCGCGCGCCCCGAGAGCCCCGAGGCTCCGGCAAATGACGGGGTGCGCGTAATGAGGTTGATCACACCGCCGATGGCGTCGGAACCGTACAACACCGATGCCGGGCCGCGGACGACTTCCACACGATCCACCGTCGACACATCGACCAATGCGGGCAGTTCGCCGAAATCCTGCTGACGACGTGCGTTGTTCAGCCGAAGGCCATCTTCGAGCAGCAGAATGCGCTGGCCGCGCTGACCGCGAATGCTCGGTCGCTGCTGATTCGTGCCGACGCCGATCACATCGGTGCCCGGCATTTCACGCAGCAAGTCGGCCGCAGTATTGGGCTGTTTTTCACGGAGGCTCGCGCTGTCAATGACGCTCACCGGCGTGGGCACGTCATGGACATTCGTTTTCTGCCGTGTGGCGGTCACGGTCACGGCCTGCAGGGCACGCGCCCGCGACGTGGTCGAATCGGTATTGGTTTTATTCGCCGATCCCTGCTGCGCGAACAGCGCCAGCGGGAGGGCGAGCGTCACGGCCGCAGTCGCGGCGCGTGTGAAGGAGATCCGAATCATTGCCGTTTGGGGGCTAAAGGTGGTGCGAGCAGGTTACGGCTCGGTTGCCACCCTAACAATTCGGAGAGTTACGCAAGCAAAACCCCTACGAACTTCTACGTGTCCGCTCGTCGGGGCCTCGCCCTCACCGCCCCGCGCGTCTGCCTGACGCCGCCGCTTGGCGGGAGAGGCCCTGTGGCGCGGCTCGACCCACAGCCGCCCTACAGCAGCCCCTGCTCGAGCGCGAGTCGCGTCAGTCCGGCCACCGTCCGAATGCCGAGCTTCCGCATCAGCGAGTCGCGGTGCGCCTCCACGGTGCGGGTGCTGATGCCCAGCTCGCCGCCAATCTCGCGGTTGGTCTTTCCCTGCGCGATATGCACGAGAATCTCGTGTTCGCGCCCCGTCAGCACGTCGCTCGCCCGCGGTGCGCGGGCCACCGTCTCCGTGGACGCGCCGGTCCGTACGGCATCAGCCAACTGCGACGCCACCTGCGGCGAGAAGTACGCCTCGCCACCGTGCACCGTCGTGACCGCCGTGCGCAGTTCTTCTGGGCTACTGTCCTTGCGCAAATATCCGTGCGCGCCGGCGCGCACGCTCTCCAAGACGTATTCCAGATCTTCGTGCACCGACAGCATCAGAATGTGAACGCCAGGCGTCCGCTCCAGAATGGCCGGCACCGCATGGAGCCCTGAGCCGCCGGGCATCGAAATGTCGAGCACCACCACATCGGGCTTTAATAGTGCGGCTTGCTGCACGGCCTCGACGCCGCTCGCGGCCTCGCCGATCACTGCAAAGGCGGCGCCAGCCAGCACATGGCGAATGCCCTCGCGCAACATCGCGTGGTCATCCACGACCAACACGCGAATCGGAGCCTTTGCGGTCACGCGTCCCCTCCTTCGGTCACGGGAATACGAATAGTGAGTGTCACGCCACGGCCCGGTGCGGAATCCACCAGCACCTCACCGCCCAGCGCGGTGATGCGTTCGCGCATCCCGGCCAAACCGAGATGACCGTCCGCTTCGGCCTTGGCGAGCGCGTGCTCGCCAGCAAAGCCAGGGCCACTGTCTGCAATCTGCAACTGTACACGGCCGTCGCGCACGGTGAGTGCCGCATGGACGGGGGCGTCCGGTGCGTGGCGCGCCACATTGGACAGTGCTTCCTGCAGCGCGCGGTATAGCGCCAGCTCGGCTTCTTCGCTCAGCGGTGGGATGTGCTCTGGCGTGTCGAGCGTAGCACGGACGCCGCGGCGTTCGCTGAAGTCCGCCACCATCGACCGAAGCGCTGGCACGAGGCCGAGATCGTCGAGCAACGACGGCCGCAGGTCGTTCGTCACCGCCCGAATGCCGCGCATCCCCTCATCCACCAACTCGAGTGCGCGCGCCACCTGCGCGGCAAGCGCAGGCTCTACCCGTTCGCGCACCACACCAAGCTGCATCTTCACGGCGGTAAAGATCTGCGCCGTTTCGTCGTGCAACTCCAGCGACAGACGGCGACGCTCCTCCTCGTGCTGCTGCACCATGCGGCGCGAGAGCCGGGCGAGTTCCACTGTCCGCCCTTGCAGGCGCGTGGCGAGATCCGCGTTGACCAGCAACAGAATGCCCGCGCCGACGCCGAGCAAAAACAAAATGTCGATATAGTAGCCCCACGGATTCCACGCGCCGCGCGCCCGCAGCACCGGATAATCCAGGTGATGGAGCCCCCACAGCAAGAACGTCCAACCGAGGAGCGTACTGGCGCCCCACGTTTCCGCGCGCCGGTGGCGCAGGAGCACGGCGCCAGTCCAGAGCGTTGCCGCCGAGAGAAAGAGCACGGCGGGAATTGCGGCGAGATTGAAATTCTCGAGCCGGATCACGGCCACATAACTCCACGCCAGCGGAAAGGCGACCACCGCGTAGTACCGTCGCTTCCAGGTGGCGGCATGTGCGAACACTACCGCGGCCCACAATAGTGCGAGCGCCGTTTCTCCGGTGATCACCTGGTGCCAAAAGAGCCACGCACGATTGTTGGTCTCGAGAAACACCACGATCACGGAGATGCGCGCCAAGAACAACGCGAATGCCACCGCCCACCACGCAAAGTACTTCTGCTGGTAGCGGCGCCAGAGCACAAAGCACTGCAGCGACAGCGCTGCCGTAATGGTGGCCTGCAGGAGCGCAGCGGAAAATTCGCTCGTGAGCGACGCGGGCGCGGTTTGTATCACGACGCTTTCCCCGCGAACACCGACGCCGGTGCCGCCGCCGCGGCGAGGGCGGCGGCCAGTCGGGCGTCTCCCATGCCACGTACCAGCTCCACGGTGCACCCAAACGCCTCAAGCGTCTGCACGAACCGCGCGTGCATCGCCTCGCGCCCCGTCGGCCGGTCGCGAATGCCGTCGGACGCCCAGGGCAGGTCCACGTCGCAGAGCACATACAGATCGCCGCGCCGTGCGAGAGCCTCGCGCTCCATCCATTCTGGCGCGCTGCCATAGTAGTGCCTCGTGTACAGCACGGTGCTGATCAAATCGGTGTCGAGCACCGCGACCGGAGGCGCCGATGCGAACAACGCATCCTCCGCGGCCATCGTGGCCCGCGCAATGGGCTCGGCGTCCGCCGCCGTGAGCAATCGTCCTTCCCGCGCTCGCGCTTCGGCATACGCCCGCGAGGTCTCCGGCAGCCAAGGCGCGCCGAGTCGGTGCGCCAACTGCGCCGCAAGTGTTGTCTTGCCCGTGCTCTCTGGGCCGGTCACCACGAGGCGCCGCATCACGCCGTCGCCGCCTCCGCCGCCGTCGCCGCCGCCGACTTCACTGCGCGGTCGGCCGACCACGACGCCTTCCACTCGCGGTGTCCCATCGCTGCGAGTACAAAGAACACGGCATACAGCCCAGCCGTGAGATAGAGCGACTTGTAGATGAACATGGCGACGTACACCACATCCACCGCCATCCACACCGCCCAGTTCTCCATCACTTTGCGCGTCATCATCCACTGCGCCACGAGACTCGTACTCGTGGTGGCCGAATCCACATAGGGCAGGGCCGCATCGGTGGAGCGCGCGAGGAAGGTGCCGAGCACGGCGAGACTCACGAGACCAATGGCCGTGAGCGTCACCGCCATTCGCGAGGTGGCTCGCGACACTTTGAGCTGCGTGCGGTTCTCGCCGCCGTGCAACCACTCGTACCAGCCGTACACCGAGAGGAGGAAGTACACGACCTGCAGCCCCATGTCGGCGTACAGCTTGGCATCGCGAAAGACGAGCACATACAACAACACATTCACGATGGCCGTCGGCCAGCTCCAAATATTCTGGCGCACGCTCAGGTACACGCTCACAATGCCGAACGCGACGGCCGTCGCTTCGAGCCAATTCATTTGCCGCCCTTCAAGTAATCCAGCGCGAGCGAGGTGTACGCTTTGACGCCCGTGGGTAGCGCGTCCTCGTTCACGAAGAAGCGCGTGGAGTGATTGGCCGCCGCATCTTCGATTGTGACGCCGGCTTTATTCACGCCTAGGAAGTAGAACACCCCGGGCACCTTCTTCTGGAACAACGAGAAGTCTTCGGATGGCATCCACACCGACCCGTCACGCACGGTAGCAGTGGTCGCACGGCGAATCGTCGGCGCCATTCTCGCCGTAAGCGCGGGATCGTTGAACACCACGTCCGTGCCCAGGCCGATCGTCACCGTCGCCGTCGCGCCCGAGCCCTGCGCCACCATCTCGGCAATGCGCGTGATGCGCAGGTGAATGTCTTTGCGCATCGCCGCATCAAAGGTGCGAATGGTGCCCGTCATCACCACGCTGTCGGGGATGATGTTGCCGCGCACGCCGCCATGAATCGTGGCCACCGTCACGACGGCAGGCGCGGCCGTCACGTCCGTCTGACGCGCCGTGATGGTCTGCAACGCCGTCACGATCTGCGCCGACACCACCACCGGATCTACGCCGCGCCAAGGTTGCGCACCGTGCGTCTGCTTGCCATGCACCGTAATCGACAGCGCGTCCGACGCCGCCATCGCGCCGCCCGGCTTGTACGAGAGCGAGCCCGGCTCGTCCGGCCACACGTGAATGCCAAACACGGCATCTACCTTCGGATTATCCATCGCGCCGGCGTCAATCATGCCGCCGGCACCGTTGCGTGCACCGTCGACTCCGGGGGCGCCGCCCCCTTCTTCGGCCGGCTGGAACAAGAACACGACCGTCCCCGCAATCTGCGCCTTCATCCCCGCGAGCACCGTCGCCGCGCCAAGGAGCATGGAGGTGTGGGCGTCGTGCCCGCAGGCGTGCATCACCCCCACGTCCTGTCCGTTGTACATGGTGCGCACGGTGGACTTGAAGGGGAGGTCCACTTCTTCCGTCACCGGAAGCGCGTCCATGTCGGCTCGGAGCGCGACCACCGGTCCCGGCTTGCCGCCGCGCAATACACCAACCACGCCGGTCGTGGCGACCCCTTCCTTCACCTCAATGCCAAGCAAACGCAGCTGAGCGGCCACCATTTTGGCGGTGCGCACTTCCTCGGTCGACAGCTCGGGATGGGCGTGGAGGTCGCGCCGCCATTCAATCACCTTGGGCATCACCAAACCGACGCGACGGTCGAGATCGTCCGCCCCGTTCTGCTGCGACAGCAGCACACACGGAGGCAGGAGCAACAGGGCACAGGCGGCGACTTGGATATATTTTCTGGACATCGGCGTTATATCCTCAAAGAGGTTGTGCGTTGACGCTAACGGCCGCCGCATCAGGGCGCGAGGCCAGAACCCCAGAACTCGAGGCAACACATGGATCGCAAAGGCAGCGCCGTCTGGCGCGGGACCATTCGTGAAGGGCAGGGCACCATCTCCACCGAAACGGGCACGCTCACGAACGCCCAGTACAACTTCACCAGCCGCTTCGAGCACGGCGCCGGCACCAATCCCGAGGAACTCCTCGGCGCCGCCCACGCGGGATGCTTCTCCATGGCGTTCTCCGGGCAGCTGACGGCCGCCAATCTCGTCCCCGACAAGATCGAGACCACCGCGACCGTCACGGTGGAACGGCTGGAAGGCGGCTTTGCCATCACCCGGGTCCACCTCGCCGTTGACGCCTCGGTGCCCGGCGCCGACCGAGCCAAAGTCGAGGAACTGGCCGCTACCGCCAAGGCCGGATGCCCTGTGTCCAAGCTGTTCAACACCAACATTACCATGGCGCTAACGCTGGTTGTCTGACCCTAGGTCGACTAGATTTATGGGGTTGTGGCCGCTTTCTGGCCCACTCCCCTTACCAGGTTGCTATGGCGAAAGAAGAAGCGATCGAACTCGAAGGCACGGTTACCGAAGTGCTCCCCAGCGCCACGTTTCGCGTCCACCTCACGAACGGACACGACGTCCTCGCGACGATGGCTGGCAAGATGCGGCGGTTTCGCATCCGCGTGCTGCAGGGGGATCGAGTTACGGTCGAAGTTTCGCCCTATGACCTTTCGCGCGGTCGCATCACGTTCCGACACAAGAACTGATTTGCAGCCCAACGCACTGCGGGGAGCGCCAACTGGCGCTCCCCGCTTTTTTTTCGCCGCGTGGCCCGACACGCGCCTATTTCTTGAACTCGGTACCGAACACCCGGTCCCAGTAGCGCATCGTCACGCCAAAGTTTTTGTCTGGCACCGCATGGTGAATCCGGTGCTGCGACTGCAGGTGCCGGTACCACGCGAACGGCAGCTTGTAGTGGTGCAGACTATGGTGCACGAAGCTGTAGGCAATGAATCCAAAGAACCAACCGGCGAGAAACGACGAGAAGCCGCCCGCGCCATAGTAGTTGGCCACGAGCTGCTGCGGCGGTAGAAAGAGTAAGGGCGTCACGAAGAACGGCATCGCAATGGTCGACGTCGGGTCCTGGTGATGTTTTTCGTGTCCGTTGCGCGTGAGCTCCATCCCATCGTGGTAAAACCAGCGATGGAAGGCGTACTCTGTCGGCGTCCACGCGATGGCGCCAACCACGAACAGCGCGAACATCGTGCTGCCGCCCACGTTAAGACGCGAGGCGTCCCACGCGAGGAAAAACGTCATCAGCACAAGATCCGTGACGTACGTGGCCCAGTAGTTCGATTTCGATTCCGAGATCCGCAAGATCCAAGAGGTCATCGTCCCTACCTGTGGGCTGGGGGGAAGCGTCTGCACCGTATGCCATGCCTTGTAGTGCGCGGCGTCCGGGATGGTTCCGGTCGCGTGCGCGGTGGTAACGGCCCAATACCAACGGCGACTATCGCGTCACTTCGGCGGCGGGGGCTTTGTCCGGCTTGAGGTACGTCGCCTTGTGGATCGTGTAGGCCGTCACGTTCGCGACGATGGCAAGCACGATAATAAAGGCGGCGACGCCCCAGCCTTTCGACGACGGATTAACGGTGTCATTGCTCATAGAAACACTCCAAGAATATGAGTGGGATTGTAACGGGACGGCGCCGTCGGGGCAATCGCCTACTGGCTGAGCCGCTGGAGCATTTGTTACTTGTAATCACCCGAATCCGACTCCCAAATGACCTCATCCGCTCGCCTGGCTTCCCTCGCCGTTCGACGAACCGCCCGTCTTGCGATCCGCGGTCCCGACACCGGCCTCCTGCCCGACCTCTGGATCGTCTTGCACGGATATAGCCAACTAGCCGCACCCTTCCTCGAGTCCTTTGCCGCCATTGACGACGGGTCTCGGCTGATCGTGGCCCCCGAGGCGCTCAATCGCTACTACGAAGGGCGCATTGAGGAGCGCGTCCGCAATCGGAGCGCGGCGGTCGTCGGCGGGAGTTGGATGACCATGGAAGCACGGCTCGACGATATTGCCGATAATCTGGCGTACTTGGATGCGGTGTACGCCTGGTGTGCCCCGCGCCTCGCCGCCGACGCGCGTCTCACCGTCCTGGGTTTCTCGCAGGGATCGGCCACCGCCGCACGGTGGGTGGCCTCCGGCACCGCACCGGTACACCGACACATCGTCTGGGGCTCCACCTTTCCGCCCGACGTCACTCTCGCCGCACCGGCGCCGCTACACCGCCCGGACACATGGCTCGTCATTGGCACGCGCGACCAGTATGCGACCCCCAAAATCGTCGCGGCCGAACGCGCGCGACTCGACGCGGCCGAGCTGCGCTATCGCCTCGTGTCATTCGAGGGCGGGCATCGGCTCGACGACGACACGCTGCGCACCATCGTGTCCACGCCGGCATAACGCTGCACGCCAGCGCGGCCGTCGCGCTCGAAAGCGCGCGTCGCGCGCGTCGCGCGCGCTCAGCCGCGGAGTTTGTCGATAATGCGGCGGTCTTTCTTTGTCGGGCGTCCGGCACCGCTTTCGATAACCGGACCGGCATGTTTGAGCGTCCACGCATGCTTGGCGCGGGCGGTCTTGGAATCCGCGGTTTCTTCGTACAAGGTGGCCGCAATTTTCGCGGGCCCTCGGTGCTCCGTCGCGATCTGCACGACCACCGTATGTTCATAGGGGCCCAGCCGCAGCCACACCGTGTCGCCGGGCCTCACCTCGCGCGACGGTTTGGCGCGATCCCCATTCACCTGCACCTTGCCGCCGCCAATCGCCTCGGCCGCCAGCGAGCGGCTCTTGAAAAACCGCGCGGCAAACAGCCATTTGTCTATCCGCACCGGCTCCGCCGGCTGCGCTCCATCTCCTCGTTGCTCGCGGCTCATGTGCTCTAATATGCGGACAGTTTTGGCTCTCTGCACCTGCGCGACCGCGCTTCTCGCCGCGTGCGACTCCCCCGCCACGCAGCACGCCAAGCGGCAAGCCGTGGCGCGCGCCGCCGTCTCTGCCGAATCCACCAAGGCATCCGTCGCGGCGCGTGCCCCCAATACCGGTCGGTGGGACGACGCGCACCTCGTGGACCGACTGGTGCGCAGTGGACTGGCCCCGCAATCGTTGCCGGAATACAAGCCGGAGCGTTACTGGGCCGCGCCCGTCGCGGTGCGCTATCAGGTGGGGCAGGCCACCCTGTTTGCCTTCATCTATCCGGATTCGCTCGCCCGCCAAAAGGCCACGGCCACGCTCGATACCACCACCCTCGCCCCCAAAGGCAACGCGAGCCCCTTTGGGATTCCGCGGATGCTCATCGTGCAAAACAACTTGGCCGCCGTGCTGGTCGGCGGAAGCGACCGGCAGCAGGAGCGCGTCTCGCTGGCCATCGGCGCCGGTCTACCGGTCGCGACGCCGGACCGCTGAGGCAGCGCCGGTGTTGAATAGGGGGCGGACGCGTGGCGTTGCGCCTCCGACCCCGCGATATTGCACCATCGGCCGCGACCCGCGGCCCTCTTCCTTTCGCCTCCCGAGGATCCGATGCGTCGTGCAGGACTTTCCCTAGCCGCCACCACGGCGGTCACCCTCTTCGCGCTGAGCGCTGCGGTGGCTCCCCTGCGCGCGCAGACGGTTCCGGCCGCAAAAGATCTCATGGCCAAGCACGACGCGGCGATCGGTGGCCGCGCGTCGCTCGACAAGTACTCCACCATGCGCCGTGTTGGCGCCATGGCCATTCCGGCGATGGGCCTTGAAGCCTCGCTCGAAATGCTGCAGGAAAAGAGCGGCAAGTTCCTCCAGAAGATCGTCCTCGGTCCGATGGGTGAAGTCCAGCAGGGCTACGACGGCAAGACCGCGTGGGCCGTGCAGCCGGGCATGGGTCCGGTGTTGCTCGACGGCGATCAGGCCAAAGAGCTGATCGCGCAGGGCGACTTTTACGGCGGTTTTCACGACGCCAGCAAGTTTACGAGCGCCGAGACGGTGGAGATCGCCGACTTCGAGGGGCACAAGTGCTACAAGGTGAAGCTCGTCCGCAAAGCGGGTGGCGAAGGCTTTGAGTACTTCGACGTGGAAACTGGTCTCACCGCCGGCGTCGTACGCGAAATGCCGGATCCCATGAACGGTGGAAAGACGACCACCACACAGGTGATCAGCGACTACAAAGATTTCGGCGGCGTCAAAATGCCGACCAAAATCGCCACGAAGGGTGGTCAGTTCGATATGACGCTCAGCTTCACCGCGGTTGAGTTCGACAAGGTGGATGCCGCGAATTTTGCGCTCCCCGACGCCATCAAGGCGCTCGTCAAGCCGTAAGCTTCACGCGTATGCAGGAACCCCGCGGGCCCGCGCCGACTGATGTCTTCGCGGGCCCGCGCGCGTTGGCCTCCACTCTGGACTTCAGGGAGTTGCTCATGTTCCGTCGTGTCTCAACCGTGGTGGCGCTCCTCGCCGGTGCCCTCGCACTGCCACTCGCCTCGCCACTCGTCGCACAGCAGTCCGCGTCCCCACCGGCTCCTGCGGCCGCGACCACGGCCGCTCCCGCCGCCACGACGATTGCAGCCCGCACCGCCGGGTTCGAAAAGCGCGACGGCTTCGTGCCGCTCTATCTCAATGACCGCACCGGCGCGCTCTACCTCGAGATTCCGCGCGACTCCACGCGCGTGCTCTTCATGACCACGCTCGCCACGGGTTTCGGCTCAAACGCGCTCGGCCTCGACCGCGGTTCAGGCGGCGGCGTGCGCGTCGCGCGTTTTGAAAAGGCCGGAGAGCGCGTGTTCGTCGTGTTCGAGAACACGCAGTTCCGCTCGAGCGGCAATGCCGATCAGCAGCGCGCAGTGGCCGAAGCGTTTTCGAACAGCACCGTGGCGGCGCTCCCGATTATCGCCGAGGAAGGCGGACGACTCCTCGTGGATGCGACCGATCTCGTGATGCGTGACTGGAATGAGATTGCCGGCACCTTCGCGCGGAATCGCCAAGGCACGTATGTCGTGGCACGAGACCGCTCGCGCTTCTACAAGCCGTATACCAAGGCGTTTCCCGACAACACCGAGATCGACGTGGCGCTGACCCTCGCTGCCACCGGCGACGCCGGCGGCGGACTCGGCCGACTCGCCCCAGACGCGCGCGCGCTCAACTTCCGCCAGCATATCACGCTCCTGCGCCTGCCCGACGCCGCGTTCCGTCCCCGCGTGGCCGACCCGCGTGTCGGATTCTTTGGCGTCACCTTCAAAGATTATGCGCAGCCCATTCAGGCACCGCTCGAACAAACGTGGGCCGCACGCCATCGGTTGGAGCGCGTCAATCCCAACGACGCCTCGAGTCCCATTAAGAATCCCATCGTCTACTACGTGGACCGTGGCATTCCCGAACCGCTGCGCACCGCCACGCTACAGGGCGTCGGCTTCTGGACCGAAGCCTTTGACCGCGCCGGTCTAAAGGGCGGCTTCAGGGTCGAGCTGCTCCCCGAGGGCGTGGATCCCATGGACGCACGGTACAACGTGGTGCAGTGGATCAATCGCAACGAACGCGGTTGGAGCGTCGGTGGCGCGCTCACCGACCCGCGCACGGGCGAGATGATCAAGGGGATGGCGCGTATGGACTCCCATCGCAATCGCACCGACTACAACATCTACGCCGCCTTCATGGGCGCTGATGCGGCCGCAGCCGACACCGCCTTTGTGCTCTCACGCATTCGCCAGGTGAGTGCGCACGAAGTGGGGCACACGCTCGGCTTGCAGCACAACTACATCGCCAGCACGTACGAACGCGGTTCCGTTATGGATTATCCCGCACCGCGTGTGCTGCTGAAAAACGGAGAGGTCGACATCAGCACCGCCTACGCCTCTGGACCAGGCGCGTACGACGTGTGGGCCATCCACTGGGGCTACGGTGTCTTTCCGCCGGCCTCGGAGCGCGACACGCTCGCCGCCATTGTCGCGGACGGCCTCAAAAAGAATTATCTGTACTTGAGCGACGGTGATGCGCGCCCCGAAAGCGCCGCCGATCCGCGCACCAACCTGTGGGACGACGCCGCGACCGCGGGTGATTTTCTGCGCAACCAAAGCGACACACGCCGCGTGGCCATCAGTCGGTTTGGCCTGCGCAATATTCGCGCGGGAGAGCCGCTCGCCATTCTGCAGGACCGCTTTCCGCTCGTCTACTTCTTTCACCGCTTCGCCATCAACGCGGTCACCAAAACGCTCGGCGGCCTCGAGTATGCCAACGCCCTAAAGGGCGACGGACAACAGGCCACGCGCATCATCAGTCCGGCGCGTCAGCGCGACGCCATCAAGCAGCTGCTCGCGGCACTCGACCCGCGAGAACTCGCCATTCCCGACACGCTCCTCACCCTCTTTGCGCCGCGGCTCGATGCGGGCGGCAATGTGGAACTCATTGGCGAGCGCACCGAGCCAGCCTTCGACGAACTCGGCGCTGCGCGTTCGCTCGCCCAGATGATTGTGGATGGCATGCTGCAGCGCGAGCGCGCTGCCCGCATGGTGCAATATGCCGCGCGCACGCCCAATGGCTTTAGCCTGCAAGAGGCGATGCGCACGCTCGTCAAAGGCACGTGGGATGCGCCGGTCAATGCGAGCGGAAAGCTCGCCGCCATTCAGCGCGTGACGCAGCGCGCCGTGGCCGATCGGATGATCTTGCTCGCGGCCGATAAAGAAGCGTCACCCGAAGTGCGCGCCATCGCGGAGTTTGAACTCGTACAGTTGCGGGCGTCCGCGACGACCAAGAGCGCCTCGGCGACCACCGACGACGGCCGTGCGCACTGGCGCGCGATTGCCACAGCGATCGCACGCTACGCCGAGAAGGGAGAGCTCCCCGTACTCACGCCGGCGCTGCGTCCGCCGCCAGGCGATCCGTTCGGCGAACCCACACCGTAGTCGTGTGGCCCCGCGCTGCGAAGCACTAGCGGCGTGGGGCCACGGGC
>CANIWQ010000051.1 GCA_947471365.1 Gemmatimonadota bacterium
AGCGTGCGCCCCGCAAGCGGAAGGTCAGTGCACCCGCTCGCCAATCCGTTGCCAGCGGGCGCGGCGGAACCAGTCAAAGTTCGTCGCGCTGTCTGGCGAAAAACTGTAGTACACCATCATCGGGCTACCGCGGACCAGCGAATCGGCCACAAATCCCCAGTATCGGCTGTCGAGCGAGTTGTCTCGGTTGTCGCCGAGCACGAAGAAGTGCTTGGTGGGCACCTCGAGCGGGCCCCAGTTGTTCCGCGAGGGATGATACGACGGAGAGGCGGTGGCGTGCCGCACCAAAAACTCGCGCTGCCAACGAAATTCTTCCGCCGCTGGATCCGCGTCAGGATCAACGCGCGACACATAGGGCTCCCACTGCGCCTTGCCGTTCCGGAACAGGACCCCGTCCACCATCGACAGCGTGTCACCTGGCACCCCGACGAGTCGCTTGACAAAGTTGACGGCGGGGTCCACCGGCCACTGAAAAACGAGAATGTCGCCAACGGTGGGCTCTCGGAGCGCCGGCAGTCGGCGACCGGTGAGCGGCACTTCCGCGCCGTACACGAGCTTGTTCACGAGCAGGAAATCGCCCACCAGGAGCGTTCCTTCCATGCTTCCGGTCGGGATCTTGAAAGCCTCGACCAGAAACGCGCGCACAAGAAAAAAGAGCACGAGCGCGAGCGACAATGATTTGGCCCAGTCGTACAGCGCGCGGAGCGCGACCACCGCCGGATGCTTCCGGCGGCGTTCTCGGTCCGGTGTGACGAGGTCGAAATCGGGTGTCGGGGCCGTCATATAATCATAGAAGTACGCAACAGTGGCGGCGCCGTCAATCCGGCGCGCCCGCGCCACGCGATGCTTTCGCGATGCTTTAGTAGTTGTCGATCTGCGCCCGCTGCAACGCGCCGGAGTAGTCCACGTAGCCCACCTTGGTCTCCGAGTAGAACTCGTACACTTCCCACCCACCCTCGCGGTGACCGTTCCCGGTCTGCTTGACGCCGCCAAAGGGCAGATGCGCCTCGGCGCCGATCGTCGGGGCGTTGATGTAGGTAATGCCGTTGTCCAGCTCTTGGAGCGCCTGGAAGGCGATATTCACGTTGCGCGTGTACACGGAGCTCGACAACCCGTACTTCACACCATTGTTCACGCGGAACGCTTCCGCGGCATCCTTCACCTTGATGACGCTGAGGACCGGGCCAAAGATTTCTTCTTGGTCGAGGCGGGAGCCGGCCTTCACGTTGGTGAAGATCGTAGGCTGAAAAAAGAAGCCGTGATCGAGCGCGCCGCCGGTGGCGCGCGCGCCGCCCATCAAGAGCGTGGCCCCTTCGTTTTTCCCGATCTCCACGTAGCGCTCAACCTTCGCGCGCGACTCCGCATGCACCAGCGGGCCCACGTCAGTGCCCGCCTTGCGGCCGTCGCCGAGCACGAGCTTGGCGGCACGGGCCTGCAGCTTGGCGAGGAACGCGTCATGAATGCCTTCTTGCAGAATGAGACGGCTCGTGGCCGTGCACCGCTGGCCGGTGGTGCCAAAAGCGCCCCAGAGGACGCCCTCGAGCGCCAAGTCGAGGTCGGCGTCGTCGAGCACGGTCTGCGCGTTCTTACCGCCCATCTCGAGCGAGAGCCGCTTGTGCATGCGCCCGCACGTTTCACCCACCCGACTTCCCGTCTCTGTGGAGCCCGTAAATGAGATGAGCGGAATGTCGGGGTGATCCACCATCGCCTTCCCCGCCACGCCGTCGCCGTGAATCAGCTGAATGACTTCGGGCGGGAGTCCGGCCTCGAGCAACACTTCCACCAGCACGGTGCCGGCATGCGGCACGTCCTCGCCCGGCTTGAAGATGACGGCGTTTCCGCAGACGAGCGCAGGAAACATCTTCCAGGTGGGAATCGCCATCGGGAAGTTGAACGGGGTGATGAGCCCGGCCACGCCGATGGGCCGGCGGAAACTCATCGCCCATTTGTTCTTCAGTTCACTGGGCACGGTGTGCCCAAAGAGACGGCGACCTTCGACGCCGGCATAGTATGCCGTGTCGATCCCCTCCTGCACATCACCCTTGGTTTCGGCGATGGGCTTTCCCATTTCGCGGGTCATGAGATCGGCGAGCTCATCCTTGCGTGCGGCGAGGATGTCGCCCACGCGACGCAGAATGTCACCGCGCGCCGGTGCCGGCGTGCGCTTCCAGAGTTCGAAGCCGCGCTTGGCGCTTTCGACTGCCGCCTGCACATCAGCCGCACCGGACTTGGGGAACTTGCCGACGAGGTCACGCGTGTCGGCGGGGTTCACGTTGTCGAGATACTCGCCGGTAGACGGCGCCACCCACTGGCCACCGATAAAATTCTTGAAAGTCGTTGTCATGTTGGGAAGTTAGGAGCAGGCCCAGAAGGCCGGATGATTCGCCGTCGGCCTGGCATAGCCGACGCGGGGGAGTACGTCGATGCCGGTGAGCACCAACCCCCAGAGCAAGAGCAACAACGAGAGCATGTGCCCGCGGGCTGTGCGATGCCGCCAGGTCCAAATGGCCGACCATCCGCCGGCCACCACCAGCACCGTCGTGGCGGCGAGGTACCCGGCCAGACCGAGCCCGCAGCGCGCGCTGTACGGCCAGAACACCAGCGCCACGCCGAGCGCCACGCTCAGCGAGAGTCTGAAGAACACGCCGAGCGTTGAGGTGGTGCGCTGCGTTTCCTGCACCTGCGCGCGCTCCACCGGCGAGCGCGCCGTTTTTGACGGAAACAACGCTTCGTCGGAGACCGACTCCAACTGTCGGTCAATCTTCTTCATTTCGGCGTCCCAGTCGCGCTCGGTCATGCGTTGTCCCTCTGTAGCGCGTGTCGTTCGATCTTTCGGTACAGATTGGAGCGCGGCATATCGAGCAGTCGTGCCGTCTCGGTGACGTTCCAATCATTCTCGCGCAACTTCGTTTCCAAAAAGACACGCTCGGCCGCGAGCTTGAACTCGTCCCACGTTTTGCACGACTCGAGCCCGCCGAGTCCGCCGGTCGCCGCAGCACGCGCGGCGCCGAGGCGGTCTACGTCGGCCACCGTAATGCGAGATCCTGCGCCGAGAATCACCAACCGCTCGATCGTGTTGCGCAACTCGCGCACGTTGCCCGGCCAGTCGAGGGCGGACAGTCGGTCCACGGCCAGCGCGTCGATGGTGCGCGGCGCCACGCCATCGTGCTTGGCGAACTGCAACAGAAAGTGTTCGACCAACAGCGGAATGTCTTCGCGTCGCTCGCGCAGCGGCGCCACGTGCACGGGCACGACGTTGAGCCGGTAATAGAGATCTTCACGAAAATGGCCGGCGGCAATCTCGTCTTCGAGTTTCTTGTTGGTCGCGGCCACAACCCGCACGTCCACGTTGCGTGACTTTTGCCCACCAATGCGCGTGACTTCGCCGTCCTGCAACACGCGCAGCACCTTGGCCTGCGCCGATGACGACATATCGCCGATTTCGTCAAGGAAGAGCGTGCCGCCATCGGCCTGCTCGAACTTCCCCGCCCGATCGGCAATAGCGCCGGTGAACGAGCCTTTCATGTGGCCGAACAGTTCGCTCTCAATGAGTTCACTGGGAATCGCGGCGCAGTTCACTTCGACAAAGGGCTTCTTGGCGCGCGACGATCCACGATGCAACGCGCGCGCCACCAACTCTTTGCCCGTGCCATTCTCGCCCGTAATCAGCACGCGCGCGGTGGTCTCGGCCACTTTGTCAATCTTGTCAATGAGCGCGCCGATGACCGACGAGCGACCGACCATTTCATAGCGGCTCTCGATGGTGGCTTTGAGGCGCTCGTTCTCCTCGGCCAGATCAATGCGCCCCATCGCATTGCGCATGGTGACGAGAATGCGGTCCGTGTCGAGCGGCTTTTCGAGAATGTCGTAGGCGCCGAGTTGCGTGGCCTCGACGGCATTTTGAATGGTGGCGTGCCCGCTAATCATCACGACGATGGCCGCCGTGTCGTAGGCGCGCAGCTGCTTGAGCGTTTCGAGGCCGTCCATGCCGGCCATTTTCACGTCCAAGAACACGAGGTGCGGACGCCACTGCTGGTATTCGGCGACACCTTGGGTACCGTTGGCGGCGGTGCGCACTTCGTAGCCGTCAAACTCGAGTAGCTGCGCGAGGGCGGCGCGGATGCCCGGTTCGTCGTCCACCACCAAGACGCGGCGACTCACGGCACAACCTTATAAAGCGTCACTTTGCCCTTCGTGATGCGCACATCGCCCAGCTCACGTGGCACGTGCACCGGAATGCCGGTGGGCGCATAGGTGGAATCGCGCTGCGCCATCCCGATGCGCGACACGAGCTTGGGGATGACGGCGGCGGGCAGCTTGAGTTCGCCCAGCGAGATTTCATCGACCACCAACTGCGCGCGCCCAGCTTTCAGTACGTCGAGCGTGCCCCGCACGGTCATTTCCTGCCTGCCTTGGATCATGCTCGAGAGCGGGCCAAGCGTCTTGGGGCCACCCAAGTCGCCCACACTGATTTGCGCGCGCAGATAAATCCGCTCGTCGCGCGCCATGGCCACAGCGCCCGACGCGGCCGGACTGAATCCGTGCAGCACCGAGTCGAGCACAAAGGCGGCGAGATCGGCAGGGGCGATGTTTACATACACTGGGCCATTCTTGGCCGCGAGCTTCGCCACCGACACACGCGCACGCTCGGCGCCTTTGGGCGTCAGCGGTTGCCAACTGGTGGCGGTGGCCGCAGGCGCCGACGACGAGAAGTAGCCGCGCACTTTGGGCGACCACCAGCCGTACGAGAACCACCCCGCCGCCGCGACGGCGGCGAGCACAATCAAACAGCCCAAACGCCCTAGGCAGCCGAACATCAGGCAAGCACCTCAACAGTGGACGGATCCGCGGCAGCCCCATGGAGCGAGCCGGAACGGAAACCGCGTAGGTCCAGTTCGACGACGCGAAACCCCGCGCCAGCCACGGCCGCGCGCAACGAGTGTTCGCGCACGCCCTCTCTCCAGTGTACGAGTTCCGGCTCGTCGAGTTCCACGCGGGCGGTGTCACCGTAAAAACGCACCCGCAGGTTTCCTGTCACGCCGAGCTCGCGCAGCGCCCGCTCCGCCGCTTCCACCTTGGCCAGACGGAGCGGCGTGACGGCAGTTCCATACGGCAAACGCGACGACAAGCAGGGAGACGACGGTTGCGCCCACGTGGGGATGTCGCGCGCCTTGGAGAGCGCGCGAATGTCGTCCTTGGTAAAACCCAGCTCAGCGAGCGGCGAGTGAACGCCGTGTTCGGTGGCGGCGGTGCGCCCCGGCCGGTGATCGCTGAGGTCGTCGGCATTGGTGCCGTCCACGACCACGGCGAGCCCGCGCAGCTGCGCCACGGGGAGCAGCTGCGACCAGAGTTCCGTTTTGCAGAAGTAGCAGCGGTTCACCGGATTGGCGGCGTAGCGCGGGTCATCGAGTTCGTGGGTGTCGAGTTCGAGCACGGGCACCCCAAACTGGTCTGCGACCTCCCGCGCGCGCGCCCACTGCTCGGCGGGGTAGCTCGGGCTCCGTCCGATCACCGCCAGCACGCGGTCGGCGCCGAGGGCGCTCACCGCCACGCAGGCGAGGTAGGCAGAGTCGACGCCGCCGCTGAACCCCACGAGCGCCGAGCCGTGGGACCGGAACCACTCCATGAGTGCCAACTCGCGTGCACGCGCGTTGGTACTGGGGGAGGTCAGGAGGGGGTCGGTCGCAACCATATGATACGAAAAGTTAGCGGATGGTGGTGCGGAGCGCCTCGTCCGGATGCATTTTTCGGGGGTAGGAAACCTCCTTTCAGCCATCAAACTCCCATGCCGTTTCCCCTGCTCCGTACGCTCGCCGTGGTGGTAGTTGCCAGCACCATGTTCACGAACTCCGCGCCCACCCCCAGCGCGCCGACGGCCGCAGCCCGCCGCTGGAACGCGACCGGCCACGAGGTCATCGCGAGCATCGCCTGGAGCCACCTCACCCCCACGGCGAAGGCGCGCGCTGTCGCGCTACTTCGCGCAGGCCCCGGGCAGGCGCATCTCACGGACTCCGACGTCGGCACGACGCCGGCCGAACGCGACCGGAACCTGTTCGTGATGACAAGCGTGTGGGCCGACGTCATCAAGAACCGGCAGATTCCGTCGCACGTCTACGACCGCGGCAACTGGCATTATGCGGACTTCTTCTGGAAGGAGCAGGACGGAAAGCCCGTGGCGCTCCCCGACATGGGTCCCGACAAGGAAAACGCCCTCGAGTCGTTGCGGGTGATGCAGGAGCTGCTCGCCGGCAATGCGCCCGACACCAGCAAGGCGGTCGCACTCGCGTGGATCGAGCACCTCACGGGCGATGTGCACCAGCCGCTACACCTCAGCGCGCGCGTGACACCCGATGGCCCGAAGGGCGATCGCGGCGGCAACGACTTCAAGCTGGGCGGCAACCCGAGCAACCTGCACGCGTACTGGGACGGGGTGCTCGACCTCGTAGAGCCGCATGGCGATGATCTCGCGGGCGCCGTGCAGAAGTGGGCGACGACCATCGAGCAGAAGCTGCCGATGACCGGCTTTAGCGCAGCGGAGCTCGACGCCACCCCCGAGGTCTGGGGGCGTGAGAGTCTCGCCATCGCCGAGAAGGAGCTCTATCCGGCGACCCTCGCACTGGGAGACCGGCCATCGGACGCGTACCGCAACAACGCCGCGCAGGTCACGGAGCGGCGGATGGCGCTCGCCGGCTACCGGATGGCACGCCTCCTGAACCGCGTGCTGAAGTAGTCAACGCCCAACACGCGGCGCGCCTCGGTGAGGTGCGACCGCGGCGCGGCGCGGGGATGTGACGACGTTCGGCATACTTGCCGAGAGACGGCGGCGGATGCACAATCCCTCGGCGCCCTTTGCGTTGGACGCGCCTCTGTTCCCGCGCGGCTCTCCCGGCCGTGCTCGCCGCCACCTAGGCTAGGTCTCCGTTGATGATGCGCCTGCTTCGCTCCGCCGCCCTTCGCGCGGCATCATGTTCACTTGCCCTGCTCGCCGTTGCTTCGATTGGCGCGCGTCCCCTCTCCGCGCAGCGCGGCGGCGGTGGTGGCGACACCACCCGTGGCCCGCTGCGGGAACTCCCGCTCCAGCCCACCAAGGCGCTCAAGTTCACCACGGACGAGGGCACGTGGCTCTCACTCGACGTGTCGCCCGACGGCAAGACGATCGTGTTCGACCTCCTCGGTGATTTGTATACAATTCCAATCGATGGCGGCACGGCCAAGCGCCTCACAAGCGGTCAGGCGTTTGACGGCCAGCCCAAGTTCTCGCCCGACGGCAAGACGATCGCCTTTACCAGCGATCGCAGTGGGTCGGAATCGCTCTGGCTGATCAATGCCGACGGCACCAATGCGCGCGCGCTCACGCGCGACGAAAACCGCACGTTTATTTCGCCCACCTGGACACCCGACGGCAAGTACGTGGTGGTGAGCCGCAACGGGGCTGGCGCGGGCAACAACTTGTTCATGTTCCACAAGGACGGCGGCGCCGGTATTCAGGTGACCGGCAACGATCCGGCGCCGGCCACGGCCGCGCGCGGCGGCGGCGGCGGTGGAGCGGCCATCAACAACTATGTGGGCGCGGCATTCGGCAAAAACCCGCGCTACATCTGGAGCGCCATTCGCAACGGCGGCGGCGGCTACAACCAGACCTCGCTCGGCTGGCAGATTGGCACCTTCGATCGTGAGACGGGCAAGACCTTCACCAAAACGCACGCCATTGGTTCGGGAATGCGCCCGGAGCTGAGCCCGGACGGCAAGTGGCTCGTGTATGCCACGCGCCGCGACTCACTCACCGCACTCAAGCTGCGCGACCTCGCCACTGGCGACGAACGCTGGCTCGCGCCAAATGTGCAGCGCGACGATCAGGAATCGCGCTTCTCGCGCGATCTCGTACCGCCGTTCAGCTTCACGCCCGACAGCAAGAGCATTGTCATTGCGCACCACGGCAAGATCTGGCGCATTGGCGTGCCGGACGGCAAGCAGACGATGCTTCCGTTCAAGGCCGATGTGGACCAGATGATCGCCGGTGCAATCAAGGTGGATTATCCGGTCAACGACTCGTCGCTCACCGTGCGCCAGATCCGTAGCGCGGTGCCCTCGCCCGACGGCAAGCGGCTCGCCTTTGTGGCACTCGACAAACTCTGGCTGCAGGATCTGCCCAACGGCACGCCGAAGCGCGTGACCACGAGCAAGGACGGCGGCGAGTTCAGTCCCGTGTGGTCGCCGGACGGCAAGTCCATCGCCTACGTGACGTGGGCCGAACTCACGGGCGGCGATCTGTATCGCATTGCCACCGACGGCAAGGGCAAGCCAGAAAAGCTCAGCACGCAGCCGGGCTTCTACGACAAGCTCGCGTGGTCGCCTGACGGAAAGCGGTTGGTGGTGGCACGCGGGCCGCGTGAAGCGCGCCGCGACCGTGACGAACTCGGCGGCAACAACGCAGAAGCCGCCGGCGTGGAACTCGTGTGGGTGCCAGCCAGCGGCGGCGCGGCGACGGTGATTTCGTCGCTCACGCGGTATGGCCAGCCGCACTTTGGTCCCGACACGTCGCGCGTCTACATCTATGAGCCTGGTGATGGACTGATCTCGATGCGCTACGATGGCACCGAGCACAAGCAGATTCTGCGCGCCACGATCGGTGCCGCCGCGGGTGGCGGCGGTGGGGGCGGGGGCCAGGTGAGCGAGTTGTTGATTTCGCCAGACGGTGAGCGCGCGCTCGCGTTTGGTGGCAGCAACTTGTACATCATCTCCGCGGTGCCCGAAGCTGGCGCCACCGCGCCACAGATTTCGCTCAGCACGCCGGCGACGGCGGCGGTGCCCGTGCGCCGCATCACGCGCATCGGCGCGGATTTCCCGGGCTGGAGCAAGGACAGTAAGAGCGTGCACTTCGCGCTGGGCCGTTCGTATTTCCACTACGACCTCGCGCTCTCCGATTCACTCGTGCGTGACTCGACGTCGCGCGCGGATTCGGTACGGAACGCTGGGCGAAGCGGTGGCGCTGGTGCCGCGGGCGGCGCGGGCGGCGGGGCCGCACGTACGTCGGCCAAGGCGGCGTATGAAGCGGATCGCACCGACATCACCGTCATCGTGCCCAAGGACAAGCCGAGCGGCAGCGTCGTGCTGCGCGGCGCACGCATTCTGACGATGAAGGGCCAGGAGATCATCGAGAAGGGCGACGTGGTGGTCACGAACAATCGCATTGTCGCCGTGGGGGCGAGTGGCAGCGTGAAGGTGCCGGCTGGCGCCAAGGTGATTGATGTCTCCGGCAAGACGATTCTCCCCGGCTACGTGGATGTCCATGCGCATATGTGGCCCGCGTTCGGCGTGCACCGCAACCAGCCGTGGGAATATCTGACGAACTTGGCGTACGGCGTCACCACGACGCGCGATCCGCAGACGAGCACCAGCGACGTCGTCACCTATGGCGATCTCGTTGAAACAGGCGATGTGATTGGCCCGCGCATCTACGCCACCGGCCCTGGCGTCTTTGCGGCGGACAACATCCGCTCGCTCGATGATGCGCGCGATGTACTCAAGCGCTACAGCGAATTCTTCAAGACCAACACGATCAAGCAGTATCAGGCGGGTGATCGCAAGGTTCGCCAGTGGATCGTCATGGCCGCACGCGAGCAGGGGCTCACGCCCACGCTCGAGGGCGGACTCGATTTCAAGAAGAACATGACAGAAGCGATGGACGGCTACTCTGGCAGCGAGCACACGCTCCCGATTGCGCCGCTCTACAACGACGCCGTGCAGCTCTTCTCGCAGAGTGGCACGACGTACACGCCGACACTCGTCGTGCAGTACGGCGGCCCGTGGGCGGAGAACTACTGGTACGAGCACACCGATATTCTGAGTGACGCCAAGCTCAATCGCTTTACGCCGCGCGACGAGGTGGAGAAGAAGGGAATGCGTCGTCCCGGCTGGTGGTCGGAGTCGGCGTGGAGCTTCTCACTCTTTGCGGCGCAGGCGGCGAAGATCGTGGCTGCGGGCGGACGCGTGGGCTTTGGTAGCCACGGTCAGCTGCAGGGATTGGGCGCGCATTGGGAAATCTGGAGCATCGCGAGCGGCGGCATGCCGCGCTACGATGTGCTGCGTGTTGCAACAGCCTATGGCGCCGACGCGATTGGCGTGGGCAAGGACCTCGGCACCATCGAAGTTGGCAAGCTGGCCGACCTGCAGGTGCTCGACAAGAATCCGCTCGACGACATCAAGAACACCAACACCATTTCGAAGGTGATGAAGAACGGGCGTTTGTACAACGGCAGCACCATGGCTGAGGAATGGCCGCGGCAGCTGGCGGCGCCGAAGATGTGGTGGCAGGTAGAAAAGCAGTAGACACGGCGTGAAAAAATGGGGGCGGACCTGCAGTTCAGGTCCGCCCCCATCGTCGTTTAATGCGATGTTTCGGCCGCCGATCATCCTGCGGCGACCCGGCCACTAGCGGTCCCGCTCCACTGCCCCGCGGGCCGAGGCGGCCGAGGGGGCCGAGGGGGCCGACAGGGGCCGACATGGGCGCACCGCAGCGCGCTGCAGGAGTTAGAGGTCACCGAGGGAAGCCAGCACGCCATACATTATTCGATTCAGAATCCCGAATCTTTCCATTTGGAATGGCGACGGGGGATACCCAGTCGAATCCGCATAGAGTCGCCACTCAGGCTGCCCCCCACCACAAGGAGAAAGACTCGTGACCGCTCGCTTGCTTATCCCGGTCGCCGCCCTCGCCTGGGCCTGTAGCGCCACCTCGACGCCGACCGCCTCCGGTACGACCAGCCCCAGCGGCACGACCACCACCGGCACTACGACCGGCACGACGTCGGGGACCGCCCCCGCCTGGTACGCCGCGTTCGGCAACGGCACCACGGTGACGGTGTCCGGCAACTTCGTGGTGATCACCAGCAACGGACTCCCAGACCACAAGAGTCCGTACTACGGCACCACGAGTCCCCAGTACGAGAAGTACAACGGCAGCAACCCATCGTTTCAGCTGAACCCGAACTCCATCCGGGCGCAAACGCTGACGTTCCGCATGCCCATCACGCCGACCAAGCTGGGCACGCCGTCGCCGACGCCACTCGGACCGATTGGCGTGGCCATCAACGGCGTGCCGATCTTCAATCAATACGCCGGACCCAATCAGCCACTCACCGGCGAGATCAACTCGTTCGACCAGTACAACGGGCATCCGCAGCAGACCGGGCAGTATCACTATCACGTGGAGCCCACCTGGCTCACGCGCACCTCGCGCGAAGCGCTCGTGGGCGTGCTGCTCGACGGCTACCCGGTGTACGGCCCAATGGAAAATGGCGTGTTCGTGAGTTCGAGCGCGCTCGACGCCGCGCACGGGCACACCGCCGTGACGCGCGAGTTTCCGCAGGGCATTTATCACTACCACACCACCGGCGACGCGCCCTACATCAACGGCAGCGGCTTTGCCGGCACGCCGGGAACGGTCAGCCAGTGATCTCGCTGCGCCGGTTGGTACTCTCCGCAAGCGTCGCGCTCACGGCGTTCACCGCGCCCGCGCGGCCGCCAGCGACGGTGGTGATGGAGCGCTACGCCGACGGCACGGTGCGGCGTGAGTCCACGTATCGAGGAGGCCAACTCGACGGCATCGTGCGCGGCTGGTACGAGAACGGCGCTCGCGAATATGAACGCACGTATCGCGACGGACTGCAGGAGGGCGAGCACCGCGGCTGGCACCCGAATGGCGCGCCAATGTTCGTGTATCACTTCCGGCGCGGCATTACGGAGGGCGTGCAGGAACAGTGGTTCGCGAGCGGACAGCTCCTGACGCGCTTCCATCACATGACGGGGCACGAGGTGGGCCAGCAGCAGATGTGGAACGCGGATGGCACGATCCGTTCGAACTACGTGATTCGCGACGGCAAACGCTTTGGACTGCTCGGTTCGATGGGCTGCACCGGCAAGAATGACTCCACGGAGGCAACGCCATGACGCGCCGTGAACCATTTCTTTCGCGACGCCCCATTCTGGTGCTGGCGGGCACGATCTCGGCGGCGCTCGCCGCGCTGCTCCTCGCATCCCTCGTGGCGTGCAGCGGAAGAATCGAACCGCTCCCCTTCTATCGCACCGCCGCGCTGACCCCCGAGTGGCTCACCACGCGGGAGGCCGACGCCCCGACCGTGCACCGTGTGGCCGCCTTTCGCATGACCGACCAGCACCGCGCTGCCGTGACTGAGCGCGCACTGCAAGGCAAAGCGACGATCGTGCAGTTCTTCTTTGCCGCGTGCGGCGATGTGTGCCCTGTGACCACCACGAATGTCGCGCGCGTCCTCGCGGCCGCCGGTGCCGACGCGCGCGTGCAGGTGCTCTCATACTCGGTAACGCCGGAGCGGGACTCGGTGCCGGCGCTGCAAATGTTCGCCACCATGCACGGCATCACCGACGTGCGGTGGCACCTGCTCACCGGGAATCACGACGAGATGGCCAGACTCGCGCGCGACTCGTACTTCGTGCGAGTCGGCGACGGTGCGACGTATGGCGTCACGAGCATTGCCCACACGGAGAGTGTGGTGCTCGTGGACGCCGCGGGACGCATTCGAGGCGTGTACGCGGGAAGTCTCGGGCTGGAGATGCAGCGGTTGCGCGAGGATCTCGAGACGCTGTTGCGGAGTTGATGCGACGGCGTGCGGCCCGACGCGGGCGAGGTGGTTGCATGTGTTTCGCCATCACACGGTGACATTGCTGTTGCGCCACCGAGCGGCCGCTATGCCGCCGGACGCGGCGCGCGATACCGCAGCGCCTCCGCGATCGCCGACGCGTCCACCCGCTCCGCTCCGTCGAGATCGGCAATGGTGCGCGCCACGCGCAACGTGCGGTGATAGCCGCGTGCGCTTATACCCAGGGTGCGAGCGGCTTGTTCGAGTGTAGCTCTTGCTTCGGTGGTGTAGCTCCCGTGAGCGAGGAGCCATCGTCCGGGCGCGTCGGCATTCGTCCGCACGCCGGCCACGTCCTGATAGCGCACCCGCTGCCGTTCGCGCGCGGCGGCCACGCGCACCCGCACCTCGGCTGAGGACTCTTCCTGCGACGGCGCGCCAAGCGCGCTCACCTGCACCGCGCCCACATGCACGTGGAGGTCGATGCGGTCGGCGAGCGGTCCCGAGAGCCGCGTTCGGTAGCGTTCGATATCAGCGGCGGAGCAGCGGCAGAGTTGCGCGGGGTCGCCGGCGCGGCCGCACGGGCACGGGTTAGCCGCACCAATCAATTGAAAACGCGCCGGAAAGGCGACGGCGTGAGCCGCGCGCGCAATCACCACGCGACCGTCCTCCAGCGGTTGTCGCATGGCGTCGAGCACGGAGCGTGGCAGTTCGAGCAGCTCGTCCAAAAACAACACACCGCGATGCGCGAGGCTCACTTCGCCGGGACGCGGACCTGAGCCACCGCCGATCAATCCGGCGAGTGAGATGGTGTGATGCGGTGCCCGAAAAGGCGGTGTGCGCGCCGGAAGCGTGCCCGCTGGGAGCACGCCGCCGACCGAGTGCACGGCGACCACTTCGAGAAGTTCATCCTCGGTGAGCGGAGGCAAAATGCCGGGGAGGCGGCGCGCGAGCATGGTTTTCCCTGCCCCTGGTGGGCCAAGGAGGAACACGTTGTGCGAGGCCGACGCGGCAATTTCGAGTGCGCGCTTGGCGACTCCCTGTCCGACGACGTCAGAGAAGTCGAGCATCGACTCCGGTGCGACCAGCGCGGCGCCCAACGGAGGCGGCGTGGGCAACTGTCCGTTGCGGAGTGCTGTCACGAGTGCCGCGAGCGTAGGCGCGGCCCCGAGTGGCACCTGCGACGCGAGCGCCGCCTCGGCGGCGTTGGCCGGCGGGACAATGAGCGCACGGGCACGATGATGTGCGGCGGCACGCGCGAGCGGCAGTGCGCCGCGAATGGGACGTATGGATCCGTCGAGTCCAAGCTCGCCGGCTACCATGAGGCCAAGCACACAATCTGCGGCGAGCTGGCCGGTCGCGCACAAGAGCGCGAGCGCGATCGGAAGGTCGAAGGCGGTGCCTTCCTTCTTTACATCGGCCGGACTCAGGTTGACCGTGACGCGTCGCGACGGCAGCGCGAAGCCGGAGTTCGTCAGTGCGGCCGTCACGCGTTCGCGCGCTTCTTTGACGGCGCTCGACGCAAGCCCCACAATCGTCCACGCGGGTAGCCCCGCCGCGACGTCTACCTCGACGGTGACAGCGTACGCTTCAATCCCAAGGACGGCGGCAGACTGGACGGCGGCGAGCATGGCGAACCATGCCCCCGCGCCGTCTGCGTCATGTCATCGATTCATTGCTTGCCAACGCGCGATCACGCGAGCCTCGAGACCGGCCGATGGCTGGAATGTTTGAGCGGTGACACCCGCAGCTCCGGCAACGCCACTCCGGGCCGCAATATCACCGATCAGCCAGTTCTCAAGACGTACGTCAATATCCGCATCGTACGGCTTCCCCGCGCCGAGTCGTTCCGGCCATTCGCGGGCGTCGGCAATGAACCGCCGCGCCGCATCCCACTGTTTGGTGCGTATCGCATCAACCGCGAGCATCAGCTTGGCCTCGCGGTACAACGCATGCCCTTCGGCGGCGCCTTCATATGGCAGCACTTTGAGACGACCGAGCACATCGTTCGCCTCCTGATATCGCTCGGCGGCCTCGAGCGCCCGCACAAGCGTCAGCCCGAGGATGTAGCGCTCGGGCATGCGCGTGTAGTAGGCCTGCACCGTCGCCACGGCGCCCGCCGCGTCGCCTGACTCCATTTTGCGCTCGGCGAGCAGCTTGCCGTAGCGCCATTCGGCGGGATCGAGGGTGGCCGCAGTCGTCAGGTCGGCAATTTGCTCACGGATCGCGCGGCCCGGGAGCGTTGCGCGCGCTGCATAGAACGGCGCGTAGGTTGGCGTGTTGCCGAGCGCGGTCATCATCGCTGCGGCCTCGGCGGAACGCCCCGTGCCCCAGTAGCCGAGCGCGAGGTAGTAACGCGGCTGCCACGCTGACGACTGTGCGACGGCGAACTCGAGCGCGGCAATCACTTCCGGTCGATTCGGAAAGACCAGACGTGGTGATGCGCCATTTGCTCGCGTGAGAAGCGCGCGCACGGTGCTGTCGGTTGGCGCGGCGCTACCGGCAGGCGGCTGCCCCGCGACTATGGATGCGCGCCAGTAGAGCGCTTCAGGGTGATTGCCAATCCCTTCGAGGAGTTGCAGCACCGCAGCGCGCTCGCCAACATCCTGATAAAACGCAGCGAGCTGAAAGAGCGCTTGCTCCGGCAGTTCGCTGCGCACGTTCTCCAATAGTCGCTTGCCTGCGTTGGGTGTGCGGCGGGCGAGCAGTCGTTCAAAGCGAGAGAGTTGACTCAGTGGATCAGCAACCTCAAGCGCGGACACGCGCGCGTTGTACGCGGCATCGGCTTCGAGCGAAGCGGGCGTAGGCTGAACGTCCGGCGTGGGTTTGGTGAGAGACGCGTTCGCACCGCGCCGACGCGCTGCCACAACGCGCACAGCAAGCGCATCGAGATTTCCCGAATCCGCAGCCAGCGCCTTGCCCGCGTACGAATCCGCTCGCGTCACATCCCCGAGTGAGAGCCACAACTTGGAGAGTTCGCTCCATGCCGCCGCGCGATACTCCGCCGACTGCGTGGCAAGCTCAAGCCCGTCGCGCGCATCAGCTACGCGGCCGAGCCGTCGATTAGCCAGACCGTAGTAATAATTGGCCGCCCCGTCGTAACTGTCCACCGCGAGTGCGCGCTTCGCCCACTGGCGCGCGTCGGCATAGCGCATCGCGCGCAACGCGAGGGCGGCACGGTCGGCGAGCGCGGGAACAAAGTTCGGCTCTCTGGCAAGCGAGCTGTCCAGAAACGGCACGGCGCGGTCGTACTCGCGCTGGCGCATCAACTCTTTCCCCTGCAGGTACAGCCCGTACGCTGATGTCCAGTTGAATGCGGCCGGCGTATCGAGGGGGCGATCGAGCGCCGCGAGTGCCGGATCACCGCGATACTCAAGGCGATGATCACCGAGTACCGCACTGACACTGGTCAGTGAAGCACCAGGCGCAACGATGGTATCGGCCCACGGTTGCAACGGTCCGCGCACCACTCGGCGCGACGCAACGCGCTTACCGCCGATCGTCACGATGAGTGTGTCGTCGAGACGCACCGCGGGAGAAATGGCGACGATGACTTTGTCACCGTCACGCCGCACGTTGATCGCACCGGCCGCCGTGGCTGCCACAAATCCTTTGGTGCCCACAACCGGCATCCACCGCTCGGTCCATCGATCGGTGACGCGCGGCGCAAAACCGCGATGCTTGAATGGCGTGAAGGTGCTTCCTTCGGCGGACTGGTTGAACAACCGGCCAGACTGCAACTCGGAGTACTGCCCGTCGGTGTCGGTAAGCAGATCTTCCCAGATCATCCCCTGCCGCGAGAGCCCCCAGATCCAGATTTTCTGCCCCGGCTTTTCGTCGCGCGGCGCCACGCGTGCCATACCAAAGTCTTGCTCGTGCCAATAGGCACCAAAGAAATCCCCTTCGCCGCCAAACACGTGATACGACTTGTAGCCTTTGAAATCGTTGCGGTCGTACCAGCTCACATCACGATTGAGCGCTGTGTTGATGGGCCAGTCACCGTGCTCGCCGTCGTGACCGAGGTAGCTGGTGCCCGGAAAGACATATTGCAGATTGCCCTTCGTGGGAATCCCCGCCGTCATCCAGTGGTAATAGGGCTCCTCGAGCGCGGAGCCATTGTACCAGGTGGAGGCGGCAGTGAAAGATCCTTCGCCTGGCGCCAGTCGTGTCTCTACGCGCCATGTGGTGCCCGTCAGCAAATCCAGCGCGCCGGTGATGCAGCTCACGCTGCCATCGGCGTTTCGACGTGTGGTGTAATCCACCGGAGTGGAGACGTTCGGCGTGTGGCCAAGAATGCCGTAGTTGGCCTCGATGCCACCGCTCGTCCACGGCCCGCGCATGGCAATGTCGCGGAACTTCACGGCGTGGTTGTAATAGATGAACGGGCGCCCGCTCTTTTTTTCAATCGCCGTCCAAATCTTGCCGCCGATCTCAGGAAGAATGAGCACGCGCAGGTATTCGTTCTCGAGTTCCACCACCTTCCACTCGCGCGACTCCGCCCGGTCGGTAAATCCATCAAACCGGAAATACGGATAGATGCGCCCAACCACCGGAATCGGGTTGGGATCGCTAAATGGATAGGTCGGAAAGGTCTGCCGGTATTCGCGCACGCGCGTCGCCGTCGGCGCGCCGGTCACCACCTCGGCGACTTTCGCCACCTTCGCGACTTCGGCGGGCACTGGCTTTGATTGTGCGCCCACAGAACCGGCGAGTAGCAGCCAGACAGGCACGCTGGGGAATCGCATGGCCATCACCGTACGATGAGGAGAATGCCCTTGCCCGGCGCGAGCGTGATGGATTCGCCGGCTGCAATCGTACGTGCCGCTTGCAGCCCCTTCACGTCGGGAGCGTCGATAGACGAGGTGGCACCGTCCAACCCGAGCGCCTTCCAGTCCACCGCGAGCTTCACGGTCACCGTGTCTGGCGACCAACTCGCGATGGCCACGAGCGAACGCCCATTGCGCCGGTAGACGGTGGCTTTCACGTCGTCACGCCCAGTCTTCACCTGAACCGTTGGCGCCCAATAGCCAAACATCTTGGAGCCTTTCATGCCGAAGCTGTCCCAGAGCTTCCACAACGGGCGCGGATCGGCATTGGCCGACCACGGCATGCGATTGGTCATACCGTACACCATGCCGCGCCACGGGTTACCGCCGTCTTGAAGCATTTCTCCCATCAAACCGAACGGAATGCCGCTCACTTCGGTGAGGAAGAAGTCGGACGAGCTTTTTTCGTAGTCAAAGTACTCGCCAAACCAGAGGCGACTCAGATACGGAAAGTGCTCCATGTACAGCATGGCGCTGTTCTGGAAGCCGTCATTGACGTTGTACTGATTGGCCGAGTGGAGGTCGACAATGCCGGGGCGCCCGTTCTGTACGAGCATGCGCTTGATCCGCTTCATGGTGGTGCGGTCAAAGGCAACATCGTCGAGATAGAGTCCGTCGATGCCGACGTTCTGCACCAGCCAGTTGATTCCTTCCACATAGTAGTTGTGCCAGCGACTCATCCCGCTGTTCACGACGGCCGCGTCCTTGAGTTCCGGCACGAACCAAGCGGCGATGTAATCGTCGCCGAGGTGCTCCTGCAACCACGAATATCCGCCGCCCTTGCCCGGGGAGTAAATCTCGTGACCGAGGCTTCGCATCGCGAAGGTTTCGTAGGCGCGGTTGGAAAGCTCGCGCACGGTGTTGTAGATCTTCACGTTCAGGCCGCGAGCGTGCGCGGACGCGATGTACCGCGTCATGGTATCGTGTGCAATGAACGGATAGTTGATGTACGGATTGATCGGCGTCGCATGATGGACGTTCACCACATTGGCGCCAGCGGCAGCTATTGTGTCGAGCGGCGCAAACTTGTGGTAGTACTTATGACTCCACTGATCGTCGGTGTCGATGGGGTGAAATGGGGTAACGAGGAAGTGCACGTCAAACCGCAGCGAATCGCCGGCGGCGAGCGTTCGAGCGCCGCTGGCTGCACGCACCATCACCGCGCCATTCTCCTCGCGCCAGGTGATGCCGCCCTTTCCGTCATTGCCCCACGAGGGCGGCAACAGTAACGGCTTCTGCAAGTAGAAGTTTGTGTTGAGCGGCCTCACGTAGTTCTCCGCGCGCAGCGAAAAGAACAGTCCGGCGTTCACGCCGCCGAGCCACGCGCCGTCCTGATTTTTTTTGGCCACATCCCACTGCCAGGCAAACGAGGAGGGGCGTTTTTGCCCCTTGAGCCCGAGCCCCATCGCGTACGTGGCGGCCGCGGGCGTATACGGCATTGTGAGCGCAATGTCGTCAAAGGCCACCGCGCGCTTGGCTCGGAGGCGCATTTCGTAGGTGAGGGTGCCGTCAAACTCGAGTGAGCCACGCACGTCCACGTCATACGCAGCGGCGTCGGTGGTGGCCGTCCAGGTGACGGTTCCTGCCTCGCGTCGCACAAAGCGAAGGGCGCCGTGCGTGGTGCCTGATGCCGCCGTGGTTGCGCCCGCTGACTGCACGTCGAGCCGCATCGGCGCGGCGAGCACGGCGGTCGCGGTTTTTGAGAACCCCGTCATCTCCGGCGTAAAGAACGTTTCGATCTTTGCGGGGAGACCGGTGGCGGCGAGCGTGATCGATCGACCAAGAAAGCGCAGCGTGTTCCCGCGCACCACAATCGGCGTGTACGGCTTGATCACATCGTTGCGTTGCCCCAGCGACGAGTTGAGCCATTTGAGGCGCGTCATTTTCTCCGGCTCGTTCGCGCCGCCGGCCAGCACGGAATCGGCACGCACGACAATGGAGAGTGTGACGGTCACCGGCGCGACGCCGTCGGCGGTCACGGTCGCTTGACCGGTATAGGTGCCAGGCGCCGTCTTGGTGGGCACGTCCACCCCGCACCACATGGCCTGCACGGCGCCAGCGCCCACATCGACACGCTTCGTGAATGAACCGCCATCCCAGTTCGTGCCGCCGTTATTGAGCGCGTTCAACTGGGAGGCCGGCAGCACGGCCTTGCCGGAGCGCAGATCGCTGAAGGTCACACGCACATTCGCTACGGCGCGCTGTGCATACACGCCGAGCTGAAAGGCGAGGTACTCTCCGCGCCGCGCTTGATCGGCGAACGCGCGGGTTGGGCCGCGCGCGATCCAGCGCTGCGGCAACTGATCGCGCATCCGAATCGAATGCAGGCGATCCTCAGGAAAGACCAGGAACGCATCCGCCGCATGTGCCGCGTGGAGCTGCGCGACTTCTTCCGGTGTAGCAATCACTTCCATTGGCGCAAAGGCGTTCAGGGCGTCAATGTCCTCAAAGCGCTGCACGGTGGCCTGCACCGTTGTTGGCGCATGCGCCCACTCGCCGAGCCAGCTGCTGTCCGCCGTTTCGGTGACCGGGAGGTACGCAACATTCGGATAGTTGGATCGGCCACCCGATTTGTAGGGCATATAATAGATGTAGTAGCGCCCCGCGCCTGCCGTGGCCTCAAAATCGAAGTCGCCGGCGGCCTGGGTGATGGCGCCCCGACGCACATTCCGAATGGCGGATCCCCCACGCGCGGGGATGATAATCACGCCCTTGAGCTCTGGATGCCGATCCGGGCGGCGCCAGGGCACGGTCACATGCACAAAGCGGCCCCCGGCGGCCACCTGCACCACCGCGCGATGGTTGCCGAGTGTTTCGGAGTCCCAGGCGCTGTCGGCCACGGTGAAGGCCGGCGCCTGGGCGGCGAGGCAACGGGAGGCCAGAGCCACAATGGCCGCGGCGCGCAGGATCGGGCGATAA
>CANIWQ010000052.1 GCA_947471365.1 Gemmatimonadota bacterium
CGGCACGTCACCGCCACGGCGAGCCGCGCGGGGGGCACGCGCGGCTCGACCGGAGCGAGCAGGACGTGGTTCAATTTGTGGGTCAAATTGACCCCACACTTCGGGCAAAGTTCGGGTGTCGTGGGCGCTCGGCGTCGGCACGTCTACTATATAGAAGACCGTGATTACCGGGCTCGACCGGACGCAACTGCCTGCTTCGGGAGCAGGAGGTCGGAGGTTCGAATCCTCTCGCCCCGACTGAAACGGCCACCCGTCATTGCTCGGGGTGGCCGTTTTTTTGTTGGACACGGGTCGCGCGGAGCGCTTAGGGCCGAGCGCCTGGTGGCGCGCCTGATGGTGGGCCGTGTGGCGCACCCTCTTCCGCGATCGCCACCCACTCACCGAGGTGCAGCACGCGTTCGACGATGGCGGCCGCGAGCCCCACGCCGACACCGATGGCAATGGTGGCGACCATCGACTTCTGCTGGGGTGCGGCAGGCGATGCCGAACTCCGAGATTGCGAGACTCGCTCGAGGAAGCTGGTGGCGCCGATTCCCAAACCGCCGAATCGCATCCAACTCTTGAGAAATGGACGCGGACGCCAGACGTCGAGCGACATGATCTGCGATCGTGAGACGGCCAGCCCATGCCGTCCGACAAGTGAGTCACTGGTCCAGCTCATCACGGTGTCCTCCACTAGGCGTAGGCCGAGGAGGTGCACGCGAACTCGGTCGCCGGGCGCTTGGGCTCGCACGGTCGCCGCACAGGCGACCGATGCGCCCACGGCTAGCATTGCCACGTTACGTCGAACTGACAAACCAGACTCCTGATTTAGAATGGACCGCCAGCGCCCAACCGTGGGCGCGGCCTGTGGTTGACCGCCCGATCTTCGATAAACCGGTCGAGCCGCTGTAACTGCTGCGCGTCGAGAATGGGGACCGCATCCGCGCGAAGCCGCTTCAACTGATCGCGCATGATCTCCTCCGCGTGCAGCACGGTCGCCCGATTCACCGAATCAGAGCTGAGCAGCAGTGGACGCATAGCGTGCCGCTGCGCGGAGTCACGCAATTGCAGATAGCGTTCCATGTCGACCACAAAACGTGGGAGCTCGCCGGGGGGTGAACCGCCCTCCGGACCGGGGCCGCGCGGTCGCAACACTTCGGCCGCTCCAAAAGCGCCAATCGCGGCGCCGAGCACGAAGGTGACCGCGATGGCGATGCGGGCTTTGGCATCGATGCGCATATCGAGTTACTCCGGGTTCGACACGGCGATCGTGCCGAGTCCATAGGTGTCGTTGAGCGACGATGGCATGGTGCGCGAGACGTTCGAACTCAACAGGGAGCGCGCAAGTGACTGTCCTTCACTCGTGTGAAGGATGTCGATCACGGCCAGCACGAGTGCGGCAGCCGCCGCGAGCGGGAGCAGTCGCGTGGAGAGGTGTGCGACGGCGGCATCAAACGACGTCGTGCCCTGCGCGCGTGCGCGCTGTGCGGCGCGCACGCGGGCCAACACCCGCTCAGAAAAACCAGGCGAGAACTGGTCGCGCTGGGGCGCACCGAGCACTTGTTGCAAGCGCGCGCGGTCATCGGATTTATCGGTCATGCGAACTCCGGGCCAAGTGTCACTTTGAGTTTGCTGAGTGCTCGGGTCAATCGACTCATCACCGTGCCCTCGGGGACGCCGAGGAGCGCGGCCGTCTCCCGTGTAGAGCGATCCTCAAGCATGCGGAGCACCACCACCGCCTTGTGTTTGGCGTCTAGCGATTCGACGGCCACCCGGAGCGCTTCATTCCGCTCGGCGGTTTCCATGGAGTCCGTGGGCTCCGGCGCGGCGAGGTGCACCGTGGCGTCGTCATCGCTGCCGGTGAGGCGGAGCCAGGAGGTCTGCCTTTTGCGACGGTCGAGGACATCGCAACAACGGTTCATCGCGATTCGTATCAGATAAGAGCGAAGTTGCGCGTCGCCGCGAAAATCCTGTTTGGCCTGAAAGAGTCGAACGAAGGTCTCCTGCCCCACGTCGTCGGCATCGTCGCCGGGGCCAAGCATGGCCGTCACGACGCGAGCCACCGCAGACTCGTGCCGTTCGACGAGCACGCGGAAGGCGGAGTCGTCGCCGTCGGAGGCGCGCTGGAGTAGCTCGAAATCGGCGGCGTGTGGAGGACTCACATGGGTTAGACGATGCACGGTGGTGGTCCATTCCATGTGAAATGCGCGGAGCTTTACAACCGTCAAATCGGGAGTGGCTGGCCTGTACGCCGTCAGGAAGATACCGAAGCTGACGCTCTCACTGCTTGGCAGGAATATCATGAATAGCGCTGTTGTCACTCCCCCGCCTGATACCCCGCCGATGGGCGGTCGCGCATGGCGCGTCGTCGCGGACACACCGCTGGCGCGAACGGCGGCACATCCCTTGGCCTGGATTATCGGCACGGCGATCGTGGCACGGGCGTGGTTGCTCTTTCGCTCGCCGTATGTACCGGGGGTGAACGGGGCCTACTATCTCGTGCAGACGCGCGCGCTGCTTGAGCGTGGCGGGTTGGGCATTCCGGATTTGCCGTTGACGTTTTACGTCCACGCGGCGGTCGCCTGGACGTTGGCCCAACTGTTTCATATGGCGTCGACTGACGCGATTGTGTGGGCGGTCAAAGGGAGCGATGCAATCTTGCCGCCGCTGGTCGCGTGGCCGGTATTCGTGCTGGTGCGCCGATGGGCGCAAGACTGTGGGCAGGGCGATGCCGTGCCGCTCGCGGCGGCCGCCCTGAGCTGCATCGCGGTACCGTGGTTTGCCATTGTTGGCGAGTTGCAAAAGAACTCACTGGCGCTGGTTTGGCTCGCCCTCCTGATGATGACGTTGCATCAGTGGCTCCGCGCACAAACCACGAAGCGTGGGCTCGCGGTGATGGCCTCGCTCCTCCTCCTCGGGCTCACGCATATTGGCGTCCTCGGCGCGGCGCTGGTGCTGCTCGTGACGGTACTGGTCGTGTACTTCGGGCAGCGCGGCAATCAAGTGGACTGGCGCGCCGCATTGCCGTGGATCGTCGCTGGCGCCGCACTGATCGCGCTGTGTGCAGCGCTCGTGATGTGGAAGTTCGACGCGGCCCGCATTCAGCGCCTGATGACAGCGCTTTCGAGTCCTGGAAAATTCGCGACGGACGGCAAGCGACCGCCAGGACCCATGCCTATCACCCTGCCGATTGTGTTGCTCCTCCCTTGGCTCGCCTTTGCCATCGTCGCGATTCCAGCGCTTGTGGTCGCGTGGCTGAAGCGGGCATCGCTTCCCGCCGCCGACGTCGCCGTCGTTGTTGGAAGCGCCACCACCGTGCTTCTCCTTACCGGCCCATGGTTTGGCGGCGACAAAACGATTCGCTTCGCACTGATTGCTCTGATTCCAGCGATCCTCGCTGGGGCGTTTGCGCTGTTGCACGCGGCGAGGCCCTGGGTACGACGACTCACTTTAGGCGTGGTGTGGCTCGTCGCCGTCGGCAGCGGCGTTGCATATCTGCCTCAAGCAGGTCAGGCCGTATTGACCGATGCCGCACTGACTGAACTGCAGGGGCTTGCTCCGCTCATTTTGGTGCCAGAGCGCACACTCATCGTGGCCCCACACGGCGCCGAGTGGTGGAGCGCATGGTTCCTTCGCACAAGGATCGCGCAGGTTGAGGCCCTCCGAGCGGAGGACTGGGGGCGCTACGACCAGGTCCTCTTTCTGTCGGTGAAGCCCGAGGCACTGCCCAAGTTGATCGGCCGTGGCCCCCCATCACCTGGCGGCGGTCCGAGGCAAGGACGCGGGAAGGATCGTTCGCCTCGTTCTGGCGCGGGAGACCCGGCTCCCCGGGAGGCCGGAATGCCGCCGGAGGCAGACCTCGCGCACGATGGCAGCTACCTGAAGCTTGGCCGGCTCGCCGCACCTCCGGATTTCCTCTTGCCCGGAAAATGGCGGTTTGGGGGTCCACCGCCGCCCTAATGGGGAATATTTTCCTCACCGGTTACTGATTATTCCGGCACGGAGTCTGTTCCGAGCGCTCGCTTTTGCCTAATTTCAAGGACTGTACAGGTTACGCCTCGCGCTAATGGTTCCGCTTCCCGAAGGCTCTCACACCGGAGCACCCCGCATGCGCAGATTTGCGCTCGCCCGTTCGTCAGTGTTGCCACGCCGCTCGATTGCCAGCACCCTCGCGCTCGTTCTCGCGCTGAGCGGTGCGCTTTCGTTGCAGGCCCAAGGCACCACGACGGCTCCCACGTACACCCACTCGCCGTTCGCGCTCCGCGCCGACTGGCTGCAGGGGAACTCGGCGCTCACGAGATCGACGCTACCGAGCAACGCGCTGGCGATTGCCTACGAAGGGCAGTACTTCGGCGCCAGTGCTGGGTTTCTGCGGATTGCGCGCGACCTGAACTCGGTGGAAGGTGGAACACTCGGAGTCGAGACCGGCTTTCGCGCCGGGCGCTTCCGCCTCTCGCTCGGCGCCAATGCGATGATTGGCGTGGCGATGGCCTCCATGGATACCACGGGATATCAGTACGTCAGCACCGGCGGCACGACTGGCCACACGCCGCGGTGGGATTATTCACGCACCTCTGCCAACGGCTTTGGCGGCACGGTAACCATGGAATACGATTTCTTTAAATACCTCGGCTTGCGCGTGACGGGCGGCAGTTGGTCGTTTACCGGTGCGCCGCTCGGTAACGTGAAGACTCGCACGACTGTTGGCGCTGGACTGACCGTTCCCTTTGGCGGTCTGAAGCCTGCCGCTGGGAGGACGCCGTAATGCGCCGCCCGATTCGCGGCCTTCGGGCCTCCGCGCTTGTGGCTACAGCGATGACACTGGGTGTTGTGGTCACCGCGTGCCAAGAAAAACTCCCGGTGAGCCCGTCGACGTTTGCGGCGGTTCTCTCCATGACTGGACTCCCTGACACGATCGCCATTGGCGACAGCAAGGTGGCCACGGCGGCGATCAAGGACGCCGACAACAATCTGGTCACGGGCCTCACCTACACGTGGACGGTGAACGACACGACCGTCCTCGGACTCGGCGCATCGGACAGCGCCAAGTTCCGGCAGCGCACGTTCGTGGCGAAGCAGCCCGGCATTGCAAACGTCACGCTGAACATGTTGGACCCGCGCTTTGTGATTTCACCCGTTGCGAAGTCGGTGAAGTCGGTGATCTCCGGCATTGCGTTCCTGACAGCGAAAGACACGACGATCACCGCGATTGGCGACACGATTGTCGTGCGCGCCACCGGATATGTGAAGAACGGCGCCACCACGACGTCTCGTCCGTTGCTCGGGCTCACCTGGTCGGTGATCACTGCGGGCGCCAGCGGTATCACACAGTCCGGTGATTCGGCAAAGCTCGTAGCGCAGACGCTCGGTGTGGACTCTCTCATCATTCGTCACCCGTACTGCTTGGCTGGCGCGCGTTGCGCCGACACCGCCGTGGTGCGTGTGACGCAGTCGCTCAAGCTCGCGCTGACGTCCAAGGCACTCTCGGCGTGGAGCTTTGGCGACACGGTGTTCACGAGCGCCACGGTGAAGGATCGCCGCGGACTCGGGCAGTCGGGGACGTATCTGAAGTTCACGCCAAGAACGGCGGCCGATTCCCTGGTCATCACCACCACCGCGCTCTCCGGGCTGAACCAGCCAGCAAACGGCACGATGGCAGTGTCGAAGTTCATCGCGTTGAAGAACGGCACCGCGAAGGTGCTCGTGCAGGCCTTCAATGGCGAGAATGCCCTATTTGACACGGACTCGCTCACGGTGACGGTGCGCCAGGTCGCGGCGCGCACCACCGTGTTCCCGCTGGTGGCGTCGATTTCGCACGGCGATTCGATTCCGCTCAAAGCGCAAGCACGTGACGCGCGCGGTACCCTCATTGCCGACGCCACGCTGACGCTCACTCCGGTCGGCGGCACGCTCTCAGGAATTTGGGAAGTCGGGACGGCGGCGACGACGGCCGCGACCAGCAGCGTATGGGCGGCCGTCAGTGGTGTGGCGTTGGCGACGAATAACACCGGAGCACCCGCCGTGGTGATCGCGGTGGACAGCGCGAAGATCTCGCATCTTCCGATCATCACGGCGGTTGCCGGATCGGACTCCGCGAAGCACACGGTGAACGTGACGGCAAAGACGTTCGCCGGCACGGTCGTATCGGGTGCGTGGGTGAGGTTCGTGGGATCGTCGGGCGTACTCACCCCGGATTCGGCACTGACCGGATCGCTCGGGACAACGTCCACTCTGTGGACGCCGTCCGGCGTCGCGGGGACGTATCGCTTCACGGCCATTCAGCGCTCTGGCACGACAGCGCCGGCGACGGTGGCTGATTCGGCGGGTCTGATTCTGGCGCGGCGCACGGTGCGGATTACCAGCGCTACCGCAGTCGCCGGTACATCGACGCTGGCGAGTAACGACACGCTGTTGGCAGCAGGTGGCACCACGACGTACACGTTGACGGCCAAAGACACGTACGGCAACGCCGTGGCGTCGATTGTGCCGGCGGATTTCGTTGTGACGAAAAAGTTCGGCAGCTTTGGAACGTGGACCTGCTCGACGAATATCTGCTCCGCCACCTACACGGCCGCGACGACGATCAAGCGCGACACGATCGCCGCCACGATCGGCGGCACGGCGACGCTGGGCAGCCCGCTCTACGTTACGACCAAAGCGGCGGCGCCGTCCGCCACCACGACGACGGCGAGCTACCCGGGCGGCAACATCGCGCAGGGCAACACGACCACCATTACGGTGACCGTAAAGGATGTTTACAGCAACCCCGTGCTCACGGCGGCGATCACGGACTTTGTAGCGACGACCACAACGGGCACGTTCGGGACATGGACCTGCGCGAACACGGGCGTGTGCACGGCACTCTGGCTGGCGCCGAACGCCACGAGCGTACCGTCGCTGACGATCAAGATTGGTGGCACGAATGTGTCGGGAAGTCCCTTCACGATCAACGTGCCGTAGTCCCATCGGTCTCATGTCAAGAGAGCGGCCCCGCCATCGCTTCGCGATGGCGGGGCCGCTCTCTTTCCTCCACACCGTGCGACGTTATCGCGTCGTGAGCGCCCCACTCAACCGCACCGCAAACTGCTCACGCGACATCGTCCCCAGCTCGGCAGGCAACACTCCCGCGATGCGCCGCGTGTGCGACACGAGCAAGCGCAAGCGGCTGTAGCCGTACGCACTCGCCACATCCGACGGGCGCCGCTTCTGCTCCACGATCGGCTCCCACACCTGCGCCAGCCGGGTGGTGTCGAGCAACATCGCCGAGCCGTTGAGTCCAGCGCGACTCATCCATCGATCGATCGTCCGACGACCGAGCTGCGCGGACTCCGCGAGTTCATCCACCCAGCGCACGCGCTGACCGGCACTGAACAGGCGAACCGTCGCGATCTGCAGACGCTCCGGTAGCCCGCGCAACTGCGGGGCGACGCTCGCGAGCAGCATCGCGGACACCGAGGGACGCACGAGTGCCGCCACTTTGCGCCGCAGTTCATCGGGGCTGTCGTCGAAGTCGCGCAACACCAACTCATGCGGGCCGAGTTCGGCAATCCGCACCACGCGTCGCGCGCCGACAGTGCTCAGGGGCGTGTACACGAGCACGGTGGTTGGCCGCACCGTCATCGCAGCAATCAGCGCTTCAAACGCCGGGTCGGGGATAACGGTGGGGTCGATCACCAGCGCATCGCTCACCCCATCGGTCAGCGCGCGCGTGGCGGCACTGATGTCCTGCTCGGGGAGCAAATAGTGCACGGGCGCCAACGAATGCTCAAAGCGTCGCCGTGAATCCGGCGGAAGAACGGCAAGAATACGCATATGTATGGGATCGAGGGAAGCGAAAAGCACCGGGGGGAGCCTCGCCGTTGTACGCGTCAACTGTGCCAGAGTTTGGCGCATGGGGCTGCACCCGTCAAGACCACCCCCGGTCTCGGTTTTGTCCTTGTCTCGGCATCGGCCAAAGGGTAACTTTCTCTTTCCTCTGGGGGGTGGGCCGCGCCAGCGGTCCGGCCGGCTTGGCCAACCACCCCGAGTGTTGTGCGCGCGAGTAGCTCAGCTGGATAGAGCGTCGGCCTCCGAAGCCGAAGGTCGTGGGTTCGAATCCCTCCTCGCGCATGTAGTCCCCCCCCTTTTTTTTCTCCCATCTCTCCCTCGCGCTGTCGGTTTTTCGCGACGCGCTCCCGCAAGACTTCGTGGACATCTCCGAACTCCGTCGCAAGCCAATTTCCGACTTGCAGCTCATGGCAGAAGGCCTCGGTATTGAGGTCACCTCCGGCATGCGCAAGCAGGAATTGATTTACCAGATTGAGCACTCGCTGCTCGCGACGGACATCGCGCTACGCGCGGAAGGCACACTCGAAGTGATGCCCGAGGGCTTTGGCTTTCTGCGTAGCGCGGACTACAGCTACCTCGCCGGCCCAGACGACATCTACGTCTCACAAACGCAAATCCGACGCTTCAACGTCAAAACCGGCGACACGATCCGCGGCCGCGTGCGCCCAGCCAAAGCGTGGGAGAAGTATCTCGCGCTCCTGCAGATTGAATCGGTCAACGGCCTCGATCCCGCGCTCATTCAGAACCGCATTCCGTTCGACAATCTGACCCCGCGCTATCCCGACGCGCGCCTGCGCCTCGAGTCGTCCTCCGAGGACCTCGGCATGCGGGTGGTGGATCTCATTGCCCCGCTGGGCAAAGGGCAGCGCGGCCTCATTGTGGCACCGCCGCGCGCGGGCAAAACGATTTTACTCCAGCGCATGGCGAACGCCATCTCCGAGAACCATCCGGAGGTGGCGCTGTTTGTCCTTCTGATTGACGAGCGTCCAGAAGAAGTGACCGACTTTATTGCCTCGGTGCCTCGTGCTGAGGTGGTGAGCTCAACATTTGACGAACAAGCGAGCCGTCACGTGCAGGTGGCCGACATGGTCATCGAAAAAGCAAAACGATTGGTCGAAGCGGGACGCGACGTTGTCATTCTGCTCGACTCCATCACGCGACTCGCGCGCGCACACAATACCGTCACGCCCATGTCTGGGAAGATTCTCTCCGGCGGTGTGGACGCGAAAGCGCTCGAAAAACCCAAGCGGTTTTTTGGCGCGGCGCGGCGCATTGCCGGCGGCGGCTCACTCACGATTGTCGCGACGGCGTTGGTAACCACCGGCTCGCGCATGGACGAAGTGATCTTTGAAGAGTTCAAGGGCACCGGCAACATGGAACTCGTGCTCGACCGTGAGATCGCCAACCGGCGCGTCTTTCCGGCCATCGATATGCTCAAGTCGGGAACCCGCAAAGAAGAACTGTTGCTCACCGAGCTGGAGCGGAATCGCATTTTCCTCCTGCGCCATTTTCTTGGCGATATGGCACCCGAAGACGCGATCACCTTTCTGCTCAAGCGTCTCAAACAGACCAAGAACAATGACGAGTTCTTTGCGCGTATGGCCGAAGGGCAATGATCAACCCCACGAAGCTCGCGCGCTGGATGGCGATTGACCTCGGCGACCGCCGGGTGGGCTTGGCGCTGAGCGATCCCGAAGGGATGATCGCCAGCCCGGCAGGTTTTATCGAGCGGCGGGCCGGCAAGCGTCCTCCACTCACGGCGTTGCTCGCCAAGGCCAAGGAGCTCGAGGCGCAGGGATTCGTCGTTGGACTGCCCCTCGACGGCGCCGGTGAAGAAGGCCCGCGCGCGGCCGAAGCACGTCGACTTTCAGAGGAACTCGCCATGCGCACGGGACTTCCCGCCCGCTTAGTCGATGAACGCTTCACCACCAGCGCCGCGCTCGGCGCCATTGCGGCGATGGGTGGCTCAACGCGTGGTCGCAAAGGAGACGTTGACGCCATTGCCGCGACATTATTGTTGCAGCACGCGATGCGCATGGCCGAGGTTGCCGCACCACCCGAAGCGAACGCCGGAGGAGCCGATGGGGTGTGAATCGTCGTCTCGGACTCGCACGCGCCGCGCCGCGTGGCTGGTTGGCGTATTGATGGCCGCGGCGCTCACCGCCTGCGGTCGCGCGACCGGCCCGGAAGTGCATCTCACCATCCGGAAAGGCTCGTCATTCCGCGAAGCCGCCGAGTCCCTGAGCGCCCACGGGCTTGTGCGATCGGCGCGCGTCTTTGGTCTGTATGCCGAACTGCGTGGCCACGACCGGAACCTGCGTTGGGGCACATATGTGTTGCGCGCGGGACTCTCGTACGAGCAGCTGCTCGACGCCCTGCGCGCCGGTCGCGGCATTGTGCACGCCATGACGGTGCCCGAAGGATTCACGATTGCGCAGATCACACCGCTCCTCGTCGAAGCGCTCGAACTGTCTGCGGATTCTGTGGATGCCGCCGTGCGCGACACGGCGTTGCTGCACCGCGTGGACACCCCCGCCCCGACGCTTGAAGGCTATTTGTTTCCAGACACCTATACCTTTGCGGACGGTACGACGGCGCGCGAAGCCGTGCGGTTGATGGTGGAACGGTTTGAGAAAGCGTGGAAGCCCGAATGGAATGCGCGGCTCGCCGAGATGGCGATGTCGCGCAATGACATAGTGACGTTGGCGTCGATTGTGGAGAAAGAAGTGCGGCGCGGTGAGGAGCGGCCGGTGGTGGCAGCGGTGTATCTCAACCGACTGAAGGCGCACATTCCGCTTCAGGCAGATCCCACGGTGCAGTACGCACTCGGCAAGCGCCCAGGGCGCGTGTACTTCAAGGATCTGCGGGTCGATTCGCCGTACAACACGTATCGCGTGGTGGGGCTCCCCCCCGGGCCGATCGCGTCGCCGGGGAGCGCGAGTTTACAGGCGTCCGTATCGCCGGCGAAGGTGCCGTATCGGTTTTTTGTGGCGCATCCGGACGGCCACCACGAGTTTCGGCGGACATTCGCCGAGCATCTGGAAGCGATTCAGATGGTGAGGTCCGCCGCGCGCGTCGATTCCGCTCAGCGGGACGCGGCGGCGCAGAAAGCCGCGCGCGACACGACCAAGCCTTAGTCGGAGAGGAGGTCCTGCCGCAGCAGCACGGCGTTGCGGAGGTACACATGGCGCATTTCGTGGCGAGCGCGGGCGGTTTCGACGTGGAGCATCACGCGCAAGCAGCGCGTGAGCGCGCCTTCCACCGGCAGTTCTTGCGCGCAGATCAGCGGCACGTCGGTCCAGCCGTAGAGGCGCGCGGCATGCGCAGGAAACTCGCTCACCACATCGGGCGTCGCCGTAAACAGGGCGCTCACGATGTCGAGCGAGGTCAGATCGTTCTGATCGAGGAGCGCGTCGAGCATTTCGTGCACGGCGAGCCGGATTTCGCCCGGTTCGTCGCGATCGACCGTCGTGGCACCGCGCACGGCGCGGACTTTGTAGCGAGACATAGTCGGTATTCTGCGCATTTCCGCACCGCCTGTCCACCATTAGCTTGACCGAAGATGAAAGAATCCCACGCCGTCGTCTCCGCTCGAGGTGCCCGCCGCTGGCAGACGGGCCATCCCTGGATCTTCCGTTCCGACATCGTGAAGCCGCCGGCGGCACCGCCCGGCGCGGTGCTGACGCGCGACCAACAGGGCCGCGCACTCGGCTGGGCGCTTTGGAGTCCGGCGTCCGAGATTTCGTTGCGACTGCTGGACCGCGACCCCGACGCGGTGATTGACGGCCGTTGGTGGCACGCACAGCTCCAATCGGCGATCGCACGCCGCCTCCCGCTCGCCGGGTTGACCGACTCCTGCCGTTTGGTACACGGCGAAGGGGACGGCCTTCCATCTCTCGTGGTCGACCGTTTTGACCGTTGGCTCGTGGCGCAGTTTCTCTCGGCCGGGGTCGAGGCGTTTCGCGAGGAGATTGTTGAAGCGCTGCACGCGCTGACCGGCGCCGAGGGGGCATTGGCACGCAACGATGTGTCCGTGCGCACGCGCGAAGGGCTGGAGCGCACGGTGGAGCCGTTGTGGGGCGAGGTGCCGCAGGAAGTGGAAGTAAACGAACATGGCGTTCGATATTTTGCCGCGCCGCACACGGGGCAGAAGACCGGCGCATTTTTGGATCAGCGCGAGAACCGCGTGCTGGTTGGCTCGGTGGCGCGTGGGCGGGCGCTCGACGTGTTTAGTTATCACGGATCGTTTGCGCTGCATCTCGCGCAGCGGGCAGAGACGGTCACGGCGGTGGACAGCTCTGGCCCCGCCCTGGCGCGGGCGAGCGAGAACGCCGTGCTGAACGGGCGCCAGAACATCACGCTGGTGGAAGCCGACGCGTTCGATTTTCTGCGGGCGCGCGAAGCAGAAGGGGCACGGTACGACACGATTGTGCTCGATCCGCCGGCTTTTGCCAAGAACAAGGCATCACTCGAGGGTGCGGTGCGCGGCTACAAAGACATCAACTTTCGGGCCATGCGACTGCTCGCGCCCGGCGGATTGCTGTACACGGCGAGTTGCAGCTACCACCTGAGCAAGACGCGCTTTTTGGACATGCTGCAGGACGCAGCGGCCGATTCAGGGCGTCGCATGGTTCTGCGGGCGATCACCGGCCAGCCGCTCGATCATCCGGAAGTGATGACGGTACCGGAGACCGGATACCTCAAGGGCGCGCTGCTCGAGGCTAGTGACTGATCAGGATGGTGTGATGGGTCCCGCCGAGCACCGCGACCGCGCACGCCGGCGAACGTTCCGCGCAACAACAGCTAGCGCTTGAGCCGCTGGCAGCCCGCGCAGTAGTACGTGGAGCGCCCCGCCTGCGTGATGCGCCGAATCGTGGCGCCGCAGCGCGTGCACGGTTCGCCTTCGCGATCGTACACCTTGAGCGGCGCCACGCGCACACCGGTGCGATACCGCGCGGCGTTGCGCACGCCATCGGCGAGTGAAGCGCGGATGGCGGTGATCAAACGTTGCAGCGTGGGCTCACGCAGTGTGGCGGCGGATGCGGCAGGATGGATAGAAGCGCGCCAGAGCGATTCTGCCGCGTAAATATTGCCGAGGCCTGCTAGGACGCGCTGATCCAGCAAGACCGCCTTGATGGGGCCACGGCGAGCCGCCAGCGCGTTGCGTAACGCCGTTGCGGTGATCGCGGGATCGTCCGCTTCGGGACCGAGTGCTGGCAGTGGATCGACGCCGCGCTCATGCCACGTGATGGTGCACAGCGCGCGCGCGTCGACGAGGGAGAGGCGTGTGTCGTTGTCGAGGTCGAGTACGGCTCGCGCAAAGCGCGCTGGTGGATCGCCGCACGGCCCGATGTGCCAATCGCCGTCCATGCGAAAATGCACGAGGAGCGTGGAGTCGTCGTCGAAGCGAATGGTCTGATACTTTCCGCGCCGCTCAACCGCTACGATGCGCCGCCCCACCGCACGCCGCGCTCGGCGCGGGGGTAGTTGTTTCCGCTGGGAGGGGTGTAGGGCGCGCAACGCAAGCACGCGGTGCCCCACGGCGGCACGGCGGAGTCGGCCCGCGGCTTCTTCGACTTCCGGTAGCTCGGGCATCAGGATTCGGAGAGAGGACTCGCCCGCAACGCCAGATAGGCTGCGCAGGAAGAATGGACGCCGTGCTCCGGCGACGCCAATGGGATGTGACGTGACGCCGGGAAGAGACGTCACACATCAGAGACCATCCCGTCGCTGTGTGGACAACTTTCTCTTTGAGTGCAGGGAAATTTCGTGTAGGTTGAGGGTGTTCACGCAGGTCCACTCGTGATCGGCCACCCGATGCTGCCACGCTCGCCACGCTCACTCCGTCACGAATACGAGTTGTACGTCGACCGCGAGGTCGAGGCGTACAAGGAGTCCGTGTCGCGCGAGCATTTGTGCGGCATTGCCGACGCCGCCCAGGCGGTCTTTGAGACGGAGCTGCAGCTGGGGATGCGCGACGTGCTTCTCGCGGCAGAGGTCGACCGCCTGATTTTGCGCCGTCTCAAGATTCCGTCGTTTGCCACGTGGCGCCGCCGCCTGCTCAAGAATGCATCGGAACCGAAGAACCCAGAGTACTGGGGACTGCGCTCCGACACGCCACTCGCGCATGCACTCGGCACCGCATCATTGAGTGCACATGTGGTGGTGTCTGGCGCTCGCGTGCAGGGATCAGCGCTGTATCTCGCCGCCAACGGCTGTCAGGTCACGGCGATCGAACCCGAGCACGATGTGGTCGAACGCGTGTTGCTCGCGGCGCAGGAGGCCGGACTGCAATCGCGCGTCACCGGACTGACCACCGATTTCAGTCGCTGGCTCCCCGAGGGGCCGATGGCGGCCGTGGTTTTTACACCTGCGGCGTTTGCCGGACTCTCCGACCGCGAGCGTTCGAAGTTGATTGCGGCACTGCAGCTCGCGACCGCCGACGGCGGCGTGCACCTCGTCGAAACGATTATCGCCGGACAGGAGGCGATCACCGAAGATGAGCTACGGGCACAGTATGCTGGGTGGGATTTGTCATTTGTGCCGGAGCCCGGGGCATCCAAGACACTCGTGGCCAGAAAAGCCGTGGCGTAACGAACTGACACAAAGCTCAAAATACGGTGTGTCTTTATGCAACAGTCGGCCTTTTTCAGGCCGGCTGTTTTTTACGTAACCGATTGTCATCAAATGCTTTATATGTGCATGGAAACTGGCACCTGTCCTGCAACGTCTAATGGACAAAGCTTTGAGTTCACTTCTTATTGAAAGTCGAGCGGATTCGCTCGAGCAGAGGGAAGCAATGGATAGCCTGCGTCGAGCCAAGGCGGATGAAGAGCCCATGGGAATCATCATTTCCGGGGGCAATCGCACGGAAGATACGCCGCGTTTTTCGGCTTACGTGTGGGGACCGGTGCCGGTGAACGAGGAAGAGGAGTCGGAATCGACGGGGAAGATGGTCGCGTAATCGCGCCCCAGCTCTCGCGCTGGCGGTACACGCGCTCCGGAGTTCGCTCCGGGGCGTTTTTTTTCTCCTGTATTCACGCTCCGGACCGACTCTCGGGGCGTTTTGATTTTGGGGATGACTTAAACGACAGCGGGGAGCCGGCTTGCGCCGGCTCCCCGCTGTACGAAGAAACTACTTCTTCTTCGCGGCCTTTTTCTTCGTGGCCTTCTTTGCAGCCTTCTTCTTGGCAGCCATGGTACTAGCTCCTGTGAAGGAGTGAAATCCCTGGCGATCCCCCGGTGGATCGCTGGGTCCGAAACCGCGTTTCCGCGGCCCCGTTCTTACACGGCCTCAGAGAGGCTCGTGAAGTTGAAGTCCCGGACTTTGATCGACGGCATTGCCACTGCTCCGCCTTGCTCAGTCCCGGCGAGTCGCTCAGTCCGTCCGAGCGCCTCAAGATTATTCAACATGAAGAGCGGTGATTCGTTGAACCGAAGGTTCGAAACGCTCTTCGCAATCTTTCCATTTTCAATTAAGAACGTGCCATCGCGCGTCAATCCTGTGTACAGAATTGTACGAGGATCGACTTCGCGCAAGTACCAGAGCCTAGTTACGAGAATTCCGCGTTCCGTGCCCTGGACCAATTCTTCGACACTTTTGGAGCCTCCGGACATCTTGAACGAGCTGGGTGCACCGGTCGCGATCTTCTTTTGTTTCTGTGCCCAGAAGCGCGAATAATACATCTGCTTCAATACGCCATTTTCAATCCACAGTTGTTTTTTCAGAGGGAAACCTTCCCCATCGAACGGTTGTGAACGCAACTGTGGATCGGCGGGATCAGAAAATAATGTCACCCGAGAATCGACGATCTTCTCCCCTATTTTGTTACCACCATCGGCCTTCACGAAGGGCGATCGACCCTCGTCGGAGCTCCGGGCATCGGCATAATTTAAAATGAGCTGAACGAGGTCTCCCGTCGCTTGCGGCTCAAGAATGACCACATAACGGCCGGGTTCGATTTTGGCCGGCGCACGTGATGCACGCGCTTTTTCGAGCGCGCGACGGGCCACGGCGGCGTAATCAATCTGCGCCCAATCGGGATGATCGGCCGCGGCCCATCCCGATCCGGTTCCATCGTTGGTGCGCACGGTGAGCTGATAATTCGCGCTCGTGGAACGAAAATACGCGAACAAGCCCTTCTGGTTGGCGATGGCGTTGTAGCCAGCGCCGGCAATGAGGAAGCCCGCAGTGGTGACATCGCCTGCCTGGCGTGCGGGATCGAGCGCGGTGCGCGCCACGCCAGCGCGGTCGGCCGCCGAGTTGTTGGCGGTGACATCAAACCACGCGTTGACGGCCTCGTACTGCTGCGCCGAAAGTTCGGGCATGGCTTCGGGATCGTCCGGAGCGAGCTTGGCAAGGCGTTCCGATGCCCGGACGGTGCGAAGGAGCGATTCGTCCGAGAGATCGTTGGTGGTGACGACGGCGTGCTTGGCGCCGAAGGATGACTGCACCACCACCGTGGCATCGACGATCGAACCCGCGGTGGAGAGCTGATTCGCCGCAAAGCGGATGTTTTGCGTGATGCCGCCATTGATGCTCACGTTGACGGCATCGGCCTTGGACAGTTTGACGGTCTTCTCGCACAGTGCCTGCACGGCCTCGCGGCTGAGCACCCCTTCGGGTTCGGCGGCAACGCGGGTGACGGCGTCGAGGAGGCGTTTGGGGGCGGACATTAGTTCTTCCTCCCCGTGTTGATAATGTTGACGTTGCGGAAACGTGCGGGCACGGCGCCGTGGCTGACGGCGTTGGACTGACCGGGCTGTCCTTTGCCGTCGAAGAAGGATCCGCCCAGCTGATAACTGGACTTGCCACCGAGCATGTCGAGGGAGTTCCAGAAGTCCGGCGTGCGAATCTGGTAGGCCACGTCTTTGAGCATGCCGGCGAGTTTGCCGCCCTTGATCTCATAGAACAGCTGGCCGCCGAACTGTGCGTTGTAGCGCTGCTGATCAATGGAGAAGGAGCCGTCGCCAATGATCGCGATGCCCTTGTCGGTGGCGGCAATGAGATCTTCCCACGTCTTGTCTTCCTTGCCGGGCAAGAGGGAGACGTTGGGCATGCGCTGGAAGGCCACGCTGGACCAACTGTCGGCATAGGCGCAGCCGTGTGAGCGGGTGGGACGGCCTTGCTTGTCGTACCACCATTTGAGCCACGGGGCTTGTTCGCGCGTGGTCTGGTAGTCGTTGACCATCCCTTCCTTGATGATGAGGAAGTCGTCGGGCTGCACGCCGTCGTCGTCGTAGCCGATGGTAGAGAGCGCGCCTTCCTGCGAGCGGTCGCCCTGAATGTTCATGATGGCCGGACCGTAGCGCAGTTTGCCGAGTTTGTCTTCGGGGGGAGCGACGAAGCTGGTGCCGGCATAGTTGGCTTCGTAGCCTAGCGCACGATCGAGTTCGAGCGGGTGGCCGATGGATTCGTGGATGGTGAGCCAGATATTCGAGGGGTGCAGCACCAAGTCATACCGACCGACATCCACCGACTTGGCGGTGATTTTCTGCGCGGCTTCCTCGCCCCATTGGCGGGCACGGCCCACGAGATCGCAGCCTTTGACATACTCCCACCCCCGCCCCATCGGCGCGACTTCTGCGGATTGACGGGTTTGGAAGTCGCTGCGATCATCCGCGACGGCCGTGACGGCGACCTGAGGCCAACTCCGCACAAAGTTCTGTTCGATGACGGAGCCGTCGGTGTTGGCGTATTGGCGGTCTTGCTTCACAAAAAACAACACAGAACTCACGAACTTCACCTTGTTGGCCTTGAGGGCCTCGGCGTTGGTCTTGAGCAGGAGGTCCACTTTTTCTTCAACGGTGACGTCAAAGGGATCGACGGTGTACGCGCCCTGCCACTTGGCGTTCGGAAATGCCGGTGCGGGGGCGAGTTCGACGGCGCGGTCGCGCGCGACACGATTGGCTTTGGCAATCGCGGCGGCTTCGCGAGCGGCGGCGGTGACCGCGTCGCGTGTGAGGTTTCGCGTGGCGGCAAAGCCCCAGCAGCCGTCGACGAGCACCCGCACGCCGCAGCCGATGGTGTCGGTGTCGACGACGTTGATGATCTGCTGTTCGCGGGTGACGACGAAGTTCTGACGAAAGCGCGCAATGCGCACGTCGGCCCACGACGCGCCGGCGAGCTTGGCGGCGTTGAGGGCGTCCATCATCAGTTCCTTATTACCGCCGTTCAGTCCACTCAGGAACCGATCGAGGTTCTGGGGCGTGGCGGCGGGGGCGGCATGGAGTCCACGCGGGAAAGTGGACAGCAGGGCAAGGGCAGCGCCGGCGCTACCGGCATGCTTCAGGAACTCGCGCCTATCGGTCATTCAATCACTCGCTCCGGGCACGGGGCCACGAGGAGACGGTGCGCGGCCGAGTCGCGAGTCTCGGTCGTGGTGAGCCGCAGGTGGGGAGTACGCGGCGGCGGGGCTGACGGTTGATCGATGAATATGAGTTCGCCGTGGTGCGTACGGGAAGGGGCGAGTCTTGGCAGCAAGCGCGCAGATCGCGACAACGTCGTGGAGGAGTTCCTCGTTTAGGGAGCGGTGGGGGGCCGTCAGCAAAGAGCCACCCTCCGGAAACCCGCGCACCAGCGCGAGGGATTCCTCCACTTTCGCCACCCAGCGCCACCCGCGACGTTTAACAATATGAAAGCCCTCGTTAAATCATCTCCGTCCGCCGGCTTTACGCTGACGGACGTCCCCGTCCCCGCCATTCGCGGCGACGAAGTGCTCATCAAGGTTCGCCGCGCTGGTGTCTGCGGTACCGACGTCCACATCCATGAATGGGACGCGTGGGCGCAGACCCGCTGTCGGCCGCCGTTCACCGTGGGCCATGAGTTTGCCGGTGAAGTCGTCGAGGTCGGTAACTTGGTGACCGATGTAAAGGTTGGCGACCGCGTGACCGCCGAGGGGCACATTGTCTGTGGACGGTGCCATCTCTGCCGCACCGGGAACGGGCACGTCTGCCCGAATACGAAGATCATTGGTGTGGACCGCGACGGCTGCTTTGCGGAGTACATCGCGATGCCGGCGACGAATGTCTGGCACCTCGACGACGAGGTGTCGTTTGAGGTGGGCGGCATTCATGACCCCATGGGGAACGCGTTCCATACGGCACTGCACGGCACGGAACTGCCAGGGAAGACGGTCCTCATCACGGGGTGCGGACCGATTGGCATTTTTGCGGTGGGAATCTGCAAGGCGGCTGGAGCCAGCCGCGTGATTGCAAGCGATGTGAATCCGACGCGACTGGCGCTGGCCTCGCAGATGGGCGCGCACGACGCCGTGCAGCCACAGGACGCCGAACGCGCGGTACGCGCTGCCACCGACGGACTCGGGGTGGATGTGGTACTCGAGATGAGCGGTGTGCCGGCGGCGATCCATCAGGCGTTCAAGCTGGTGCGGGTGGGTGGCCGCGTGCAGATGCTCGGGATTCCATCCAAGCCGCTGGATATTGAGCTCGCCTCGGAGATCATCTTCAAGGGAATCACCGTCTATGGCGTGGTGGGGCGCCGGATGTACGAGACGTGGATTCAGATGACGCAGTTTCTGCGGAGCGGGCAGTTTGATCCGCGGCCCGTGATCACGCACCGGTTTCCGCTGGAGGCGCACGCGGAGGCGATTCGGGTGATCAAGGCGGGGGAAGCGGGGAAAGTGGTGTTCGAAATCGCATAACTGCAACTGTGAGTTAACGGTGACCCGTTAACCGTTGACGGTCTCCCGTTTACCTGCCGCATCCATATCATGCCAATCAATACGAATTTCGTCGCGGATCTTGAAGGCAAGATTACGCAACTCAAGAAGGATCGCGTATACAAGTCGCTCAACTATCTCGAGTCGCCACAGTCGGCGCGGGTGAAGATGGAAGGGCGCGGCGAGGTGTTGATTCTCTCGTCGAACAACTACCTCGGCCTGTGCGACGAGCCGTCGGTGATGGAAGCCGGCATCGCGGGGATCCGGAAGTACGGCGCTGGCACGGGGAGCGTGCGGTTTATCTGCGGCACGTTCACGGTGCACCGCGCGCTCGAGCAGGCGCTCGCGCGTTTTGTGGGAGCGCCGGCGGCGATGTCGTTTGTGTCGGCGTGGAACGCCAATGAGGGACTGACCGCGACGGTGGTCGAGGAAGGTGATTTTGTGGTGAGCGATGCGCTCAACCATGCGTCGATCATTGACTCGATCCGGCTGGCCAAGGCGATCACGAAGTGCACGACGGCGGTGTATCCGCATGGCGATCTCGACGATCTGGTGGCCAAACTGCGCGCCAATAGTGGAGCGAAGCGCCGGCTTATTTGGACGGACGGTATTTTCTCGATGGAAGGGAGCATCGCAAAGCTGCCGGAACTGCTGCAGATCGCGCGCGACCACGACGCCGTGCTGATCATGGATGACTCGCACGCCACCGGTGTGATTGGGGCGACGGGGCGCGGCACGGCGGAGCACTTTGGAGTGCTCGGCGAGGTGGACGTCATCACG
>CANIWQ010000053.1 GCA_947471365.1 Gemmatimonadota bacterium
CTACACCGCGGAACTCGCCAACGGACTCGGCAACCTCGCCAGCCGCACCATCGCGATGGTCGAGAAGTACTGCGCCGGCATCGTTCCCGCCGCCGCACCACTTTCCCTCGACCACGAAGACGCCGCGGACCTCGCCGACGTGCGCTCGGCGATGGACGGCTCCCGCGGCTATCTCTGCCACGAGGCGCTCGCCGCGATCGCACGCGTCACCGACCGCGCGAATCTGTTCATTCAGCAGACACAGCCCTGGGTGCTCGCCAAGGACCCGTCCAAGCGCGCGGAACTCGACGGTGCACTCGCGGCGCTGGTGCGCTCCCTAGCCCGTCAGGCGGCCTACCTCGCCCCCTTTATGCCTGGCAAGGCCGCGGCCCTCTGGACGCAGCTGGGCGCCCCGGGAACCGCGGAGGCGCAGCTCCTGAACGCCACAGCACCAATCGATGCCACTGGCTGGACCGTGCGGAAGGGAGAGGGCCTCTTTCCCCGCCCGGAGCCAAAGCCCGCCGCCTGACGTAGCAACCGGACTCACCCCTTAGCCGTCGGACCGCTCCATGCCGGCGCCTGTTTGACCTGACCTCCCCGCACCCCTACCGTTACACGATGCGCAAACGTGAATGGACGATCGTCATAGTTCCTCCCGATAACGCCGGCGCGCGCACGATTCGCGTCGGTGAGGTCGGGCGTCGCGTCGCATTCACCGTCGCGGGCATCTCTGTTGCCCTCGTGCTGGGGGCTGCCGGGGTGCTCTTCACCCCCTGGGCCACGCCCAGCGCACGGGCGCTGCTGGCCGAGAATCTGCGCCTGCGCGCCGATATGGGGCAGATTGATATCCGCCTCTCCGCGCTCAACGACAGCATCACGGCGCTCTCCACGCGCGACCAACAGATTCGTCTACTCGCTGGGCTCGCGCCCGAGTCCGTGACCGTGGCGAATGGGGGGAAAAAACCAGATCTCGCCCCGCCCGGCACCACCGCGGCGACGACCGCCAGCTCCCGTTTCGGTAAATCGCCCTTCCTCGGCCGCCTCGCCTTTAGCGCGCGCCCCGATATCGACGGCCTCATTCAGCGCGCGCGCCAGCTCTCCTCCAGCTTCCGCGCCGTCAACGACACGCTCACGCACAACTTTGAGCGCCTCGCCAACATGCCGTCGATCATGCCGACGGCCGGATGGCTCTCGAGCCATTTCTCGGAAAGCCGCTTTCACCCGGTGCTCCACGAAAATCGCCCGCACGAGGGCATCGACGTCACAGCGCCGATGGGCGCGCCAATCGTCGCGCCCGCATCCGGCATCGTGCGGTCGGTGTCACGGAACGAGCCCGGCTACGGCAATACGCTCGAGATTGACCACGGCAATGGCATCATCACGCGCTTCGCGCATTGCTCACGGATTATGGTGAGTCCCGGGCAGCGTGTCACGCGCGCACAGGTCGTCGCCACCGTCGGCAACAGCGGGCTCACCACCGGCCCACACCTGCACTACGAAGTGCACCTCAACGGAAAAGCCGTCGATCCGCTGACCTTCGTGCTCCCGGAAAAAGTCGCGGACTGAGCACGGGTTGTTCGTTCGCACGACGAAAACTTTCACGCGCATCACGCACGGCGGCGCCATGTGCACGGCGGCGCGCACCACGCACCGGATCGCTACGGCAGCGGCACCGCACCCGAGCGGCCACACGCCACGCCCGTCGACGTCGGCTGCGAAGACGGCGACGTCCCCGTGATGATCACGTCCACGCCGCCAGGGCACGCAATGCCATTCACGGTGACGGACGTCGCCACCATGTGAATGTTGATCGCCCCCCACGTGTCATTCGCGATGGCGACCGATCCCGTGATCGTCACGCCAGATGCCGTGATCGAAGTGACCGTCACCTTGTCATCGAACTGACAGCCCGAGAGTGTCCCCGTCAGGCTCAGCGTCGCGGTCCCGTTTCCCCCGCTCTTGGTCCCAGTGAGCGTGCCTTGATACGATCCCTGCCCGCCGCGGGTGCACAGCAGTTGATAGCTGAGCGGAAGGCTAAACGTATCGGCGGACGGCTCTCGCTTGGCCGCAATCGCGCCCCGCACGCCACTCCACATGTACCCGAGCGTCGCGTACGCCACGTCATTGGTGATCGGCGACACCAAACTGGCATCAATGCCTCCAACCTTTGAGCACCCGGTCAACACGAGAACGAGCAGCGCGACGGCGGTGGCACGCAGGGGGATTCGTGCTGGGCTCATGAGAGGCCTCATCATCGGTGATCGGAGCAATGCACACCCCGAGAATGGATACCGGAACTTAAGCCAGAAGGGCCGACGCGGAAGCGCCGGCCCTTCTGCTCACTCACTGCACAACAGGGTTGGCGGTGGACACGAGTTCGTGCCCACCACCATCACCATTTACGGCTTCACCGAGTTCGCCGGATTCGTGGCACCGCCAAACGTGTACAGCGGCTCCGACTTCACACCAAGTTCCTTGGCAGGCACCGGCATTTCACGCGGCGTGCCTGCGCGGAGGCCGTTGGCCACGCGACGACGCACATAGAACGGCGAGGCACCAAGCCCAAGCAACTCGACGTCATTCTCGTACGACAGCTTGGCGAGCAATCCAGCAGCACCATCAGCCGCCGACGCAGGCGCAAGCCCACCACGCGTGACACGCGTGTTGTTGATCTTGGCCGCAGCCGTGGTCAGATCCGCCGAACCACGAATGAGCGCCTCGGCCCAAAGCAGATCGTTCTGGCCGGCGGAAATGACCGGCGCCGGACCGTAGCCGGAGTAGATGCCCGTGGGATCCTGATTGCGGCTCAAGTCGTAGCGGTTGTGATTGATGTTCGACTGGTGATACTGGCCGCGCGACGCACTAAAGATTTCGTATGCGGAGTAGCCGAAATCTGTGCCCGGACGGCCGCCCGCCTTCACGGGAATCGTGCCGAACCCATCGACGATACTGGCATCACCAAAGGTGCCGTCACCCAGACGCTTGTCGGGCGAGTTCGGCTGCTTATTGCCGCCAGCCGGATACGGATCCTTCTGCGTGGCCGGATCGAGCTGCGTCGCGATACGGGTGTGAATAACACCCGTGTCGATCGAGTTGAACCACACCAGCACTTCGTGGCACCAGGACGAGCAACCGTCGCCGACGAACACAAAATCAAACGGCGACGTGCTCGACATCCCCTTCGCGGCGTAGGCGGCCACCTTGGCCCAATCCACTTCCGTTGCCATTTCCGCATCATTGCGGGGATAGTACGCGAGCGTCATCGCGGCCATCGTGTTGGCGATCTGCGCGATCTGCACATTCGTGTACGCTTTGCCGTTCGTCCAACCAGCCGGCGTCGTGAACGTATTGGCGGTCGCCAGCGCGATCGCTTCATCGAACTTCTTGATCGCCGCGTCACGCATGAGCTTGCGATTCGAGTACGTCAGCTTCGAGACATCCACCGTCTCGTCAATGATGTAGCCCTTATCGTAGTTCAGCGCGATACCCGAGTGCGCCGCCGCATTCATGAACGCCGCAATCGTCTCGGCGCGCTTCGTATCAGCGGCGTTATTGATGACCTTCTTGTCCACGCGCACGGCACGGAGCACGTCGGAGGCCGACGACGCCACGCTGTAATTCGCGGTCCAGTACCACTCAAGATGTGCGCGCTCCTGCGCACCCGGATCGTTCTTCCAAGGACGCGTATTGCGCGTGCCGTCGGCGTCCTGGCTGTTGATGTAGAGCATGAAGAAGTTGTTCCACGACGACGAATACGAATCAGACATTGTCGAGAGCGGGCCCACCGCCATCATGCCTTCGTAGCCGGTGAACCAGGTGTGCATCGTGCCGCCGGCCACCGCTTCGAGCGCGGCCGGATCGGACAGCGCGCGCCGAGCGTCCGGCGCGTTGGGGTTGGCGACGTCAAGGTTTCCACAACCCACCACGGCGACGGCCGCGGCGACGCTCAGCCATCGGATGGACTTGATGATGTTCATAAGTGTCGGTCTCCTGATAGTGGGGTGGCGGCTCAGAAGCCGAATTCGATCATGGCAGTGAACGTGCGATACGCGGGGTAGCTGAAGTTGTCCACGCGGTACGTGAACGGCTTGCCGGCGCCGCCCGACACGTCGGGGTCATAACCCGTGTACTTCGTGCTCGTCCACAAGTTGCGACCCACGATGCCAATGCGCGGAGCCTGCGCCTCGCCAAGGTGGAAGATCTTCGCCACGGACTTCGGAATCTGGTAGTTCACCGACAACTCGCGAAGCTTGACGTACGACCCGTCTTCCACGAAGAAGTCGTTGGCGTTGATGCCGTTGTAGAAGACCTTGTAGTAGTTCACCGGCTTCTTTAGTGCCTGCGCCTTGCCGCGCTGATCGAAGATCGGATCGCGCTCTTCATTGAACGGCCACTGCCGCGTCAGGTTATAGATCTGACCACCCTGCACCATGTTGAACAGGATGTTCACCGACAGCCCCTTGTACTTGAGGCTGTTGTTCAGCGACAGGTTGAAGTCCGGGTTCACGTCGCCAATCGTCTGCAGGGACGACCCGCTCGCCAAGAACGCCTTGAGCGGCTTCTCGTCCACCGTGCCCATGGCCGACTTGAGTACATAGTAGCCGTCGGAGTTCACCGCGTAATCCGCTGCCGTACCGGAGAGCTTCTGGGCAGCAATCGTGGTCGCGAGCTGACCGGCCGACTTGATCCAACGCTCGCCATACATGATGCCGAAGTTCTCGCCGGCCGCCACACGGAACAGCTGCGTGTTGCCGTCCGGCCCGTTGAGGAACGGCGGCACGTTCAGGGCGGTGATCTTCGACCGCGTGCGGTCGCCGGTCAACGTCATCTGCCAATCAAAGTCGTTCGTCGCAAAGAGCAACGCGCTCACGGCGAGTTCATGCGTGTTGCCCGTCAGCGTACCGGCGTTCTGCCACTGCGTCTGATAGCCCGCGGCGGCCGACAACGGCACCTGAAGGATCTGGTCCTTGGTGTCCTTGCTGGAGTAGCTGTACTCAACCGTGAAGCGCTTGAGGAAGTTCAAGTTGAATCCGACTTCCTTTTCGGTCGAGAGCGCCGGCTTGAGGTTGGCGTTGCCGAGCGTGACCTTCTGCGGGCTACCGGCGGAGATCACCAGCGTTTCATACTGGGCATCGTACGTCGGACGCAGGCCGGCCGTCCCGTACGACGCGCGCAGCTTGAACTCGTCCACACCCGGAATCTTGAAATCTTCCGACACGCGGTACGCACCCGAGGCGCGGATGTAGGTCTGGCCACGCTGGGCCGAACCGAAGAGCGACGATTCGTCGCGGCGGATCACGCCGTCGATGATATAGCGATCCTTGAACTCAAACGTCGACACAAAGAACGCGTTCTTGGCGCGCAGCGCTTCCGTGCGCGAGCTCGGCGTCACCGGCGTGTTCGGGTCCGGCGAATATGCCGAGAACTCCGTCACTCTCGGCACCACGAGCGCGGACGCGTTCACGCCGATAAAGGCGTTGCTCTGATCCTCGTACACGTACGCAACCTTGGACGTGTTCGTGAACCAGCTGTACGTGCGCACGGAGGTCAGCGTGACGCCGGTGTTGTACGTGCGATTGTTGGCCGCCTGCTGGAACAGCGCGCCCTTGTCCGCACCACCGGCCGAGTTCAGGAAGCCCATCGGTCGGAAGTTCTTGTAGTTCTGGTTCGACTCGTCGTAGTTAAAGTTGCCTTCCGCCGTCAGCCAGCTCAGCGGACGCCAACGCAGCTTGGCCGTGCCCGTAAAACGGTCGCGGTCATTGCTGATCTGGCGCTGCGAGAGGCCATACAACGGATTGTTCAAGTTGCCCGACTGCGGCGGCTGCTTGATGACCGCATTGTACGGCGTGCCATCCTTGTTCTTCGCGAGCAGGTCGATGTTCGGCTCAAGGAAGCGCAGGCCAAAGAAGATGCCCGTGTCTTCGCCCTGGTCGGCGTGCGAACGGCCATAGAAGGCGCCGGTCGAGAGGTCCAGATTGTCTGAGAGCGCCTGATCGACGTTCAAACGGAAGTTCTGACGGCTGAAACCCGAGAGCAGGTTGAGCACGCCGGTCTCGCGCGTGTTCTGAATGGAGGCGTTGAAGTTGTTTGCGCCGCGACGCTGGCCAACGGACGCATAGTTCGTCATGAACGCGCCGCCGTGAAACACCTGACCGAGCTGGTCGTATGTCTTCTGGTACGAGTTGTCCGAGATCTGGTCAGTCTTGAGCTGACGGCTGCCGCTCGACATGTCAAAGCTGCCGTCGGCGTTGTTCTTGTAGGCGTGCGACAAGTTGTTCGCCAGCACGCGCGGCAAGGTGCTCGAGCCATACTCATTACGAACCGTGATATACGTCTGCCCTTCCGCCAGGGCAGCGCCACGCTTCGTAAAGATCTGCACCACGCCGTTGGCGGCGTCGGAGCCGTACAGCGAACTCGCTGCGGCGCCCTTGATGACTTCCACGCGCTCAATGTCTTCCGAGGCCACGTCGGCCAACGAGAGACGCGAGATCGTGCCGTCAATAATGATCAGAGGATCGGTCTTACCGGTGATGCTCGCCGGCGAGCGCAGACGGATGGCCGGGGCCGCACCAGGCTGACCCGACACCGTCACCACACTCGCGCCGGCCACCTTACCGCTCAAGCTCGCCAGCGGCGTCGTGCCGGGCGCATCCTTGAGGGCCGAGGCATCGACCACGGCAACCGAGAACGCCGTCTTCTTCTGCGACGTCGCATCCGACACGCCGGTGACGACGACCTGCTCGAGGTTCATGGCGTCCTTCTCGAGGTCGAAATCCTTCTCGACGCGGCCGACCGCAAGCGTCAGCGCCATCTGCTTCGGCTTGTAGCCGATGTAGCGCACCTTCAAGGTGATGGACCGTCCACCGGCGCGCGCAATATCCACCGTAAAGTTGTAGCGACCATCAAGTGAGGTGACGGCACCGACCCCGAGTTCGGGAATGCCGACACTCGCACCACCTAGCGGTGCGCCCGACGATGTAACTTTTCCGGAGAATACAGCGTTCTGAGCTTGTGCCGTGCCGACCAGCAACGCGAGCGCTGCACACATGCCGGTCACACGCAGAAGCCGTCGGACGATCGCACGGTCCATCTTCATTTGCGAACTCCCTGGCGGAGGGGGTGGGGGAACAACAACAGCAAACGGCTACCCGAGGTCCCAGTTTTCACGCTGGAGCCGAGGTAGTTTGATTGCATTGCGCAATCCGGAATTTTCTGTTAGCAATGCCTACGTAACTACTATAGGACGCCGGACGCAACCCCTTCCGGGGATATATATGCCCGCTATATACCGGTTACTTTGCCATGCCTCGACCCAACGGTTTCGCCACCGGTGCGTAAGTAATATCCCTGTGCGACTTCCGGCCGCCCCCGTTACGGCCCTTCTCCTCTCGCTCTGGGCCGGACTTCCCTCAGCGGCGCTGTCTCAAAAGGGGACAGCCCAGATCACGGGAACCGTCACGGATCTAACCACTCATGCGGTTATCGTAAACGCTGATGTGATCCATCTGGGCCTTGGCCGCGTAACTGTCACCGATTCCTCGGGCAAGTTCCTCCTAACCGATCTCCAGCCCGGCATTGTTCGGATTCTGGTGCGCGCCAAAGGGTACCCGTCCTCCGTCAACACCATTGCCCTCGCCCGCGGCGAGTTCATGACCCGCGACTTTGAGCTGGACTCTTCAGCCACCGGCCGCGCGAACGCCCAAAAGCTCCCGTCGGTGGCGGTGAGCGCTCCCAAACCGGCGGAACCGCGCTACGCCGACTTTGAGCGGCGGCGCGCCACGGGGCGCGGGCATTACATCACACGCGACGACATCGAAAAAGGAGGCTTTGCCAACCTCCAAGACGCCATGAAAGGGATCCGCGGCGTCGCCCTCGACTGCGGCGGCGCCACCGCTGGCGCGGCTTCAGGCACGAGCTTGGGCTGCAATATCCGCATGGCCCGTGCGCCGATGCGCTGCAATCCGGAATACATTGTAGATGAGCGCGTCGATAACGACTTCGGACCAAACATCGCCATCCGGGACATTGAGGCGCTGGAGGTCTATACCGGACCCTCCGACGTGCCGGGCGAGTTCGCCGGCCGCTACGCTGGCTGCGGCGTGATTGTCATTTGGACCAAAAACGGACCGCCGCGAAAAAAGCCATGACCATGTGCTGCACCAAAACAGCCCCGCTCCGTCCGTTTCTCCTGCTCCTCGCCCTGACGCTGGCCTGCAGTGCGCCGGAACAGAAGCCGCAGAAAAGCTTCATCCAAACCAAACTCGCCGAGCGCGCACTCGCTGACACCCGCACCGACTCCTTTACGCTGCTCGCTGACCGCGGACGGGTTCTGGGCGATCCCGCCGCTCGCGTCTGGGTCACAATCGTCAGCGACTTTCAGTGCGCCCCCTGCAAACAATGGCATCAGGACGTGCTACCGCTGCTGCGCAAAGAATATGCGGAGTCCGGGCGCGTACGCCTCGCATTCGTCCACTTCCCGCAGGCGGAGCACTTCAACGCGCAGACGGCCTCCATCGCCGCCACCTGTGCGGCGCACCAGGGCAAGTTCTGGGAAGCGGCGGACTTCATCTTCTCCACGCAGGCCCGTTGGATGAACCTGCCCGATGCGCGCCCCTATCTCGACTCCGTCAGCATTGCCGTGGGAGTCAACGCCGCTCCACTCCGCCTGTGCACCGAACGCGCGCAGGCGCTCAAGCTCATTCGTGACGACATCGAACGGAGCCGTTCGGCGCGCGTCGACTCGCTCCCGACGTTCTTTATCGGCACACGGCGACTGCGCGGCGCGGCATCAATCGCGACGTTGCGGACCGCAATCAACGCGGCACTCGCCGGCCAGTAGCGAAACACGCCCAGCACTCACGAGTGCGGGGCGTGCTCCACCACAACGTACAAAAACAGCGCGCCCTTACTCCGGCGCGCGCACCGTCAGCTCGCGCTGCCCCGCAGCGATCGGAACCGTCTGCTCGCGCCCGCCTGGCCAGCGCACCCAGAGCGCGGTGGCACCGGCCGGCAACGCGAGTACGGTGACGGCACCGTCCATCGACCAGTAGCCGCCGCCCCCGTGCACCTCGCGCACCGGACCGCGGTTGGTACCGCTCACCACGCGCAGCTGCACGCCAATACCGAGCGGATTGCCAGCACCATCACTCACGCGCACGCGCAATCCGACGGCCGCTCCTACGTTGTGCCAGAGCGTCGTCGCCGCACCGTTCTGCGACACGGCAAGATCGACGCGCCCATCGCCGTCGTAATCCGCGGCCGCAGCGCCGCGGCCATCCCCAAGCACGGAAATCCCAGCGCCACGAACAGTGAGCGCACTAAACTCGCCGCGTCCATCGCCGAGGAGTAACTGACCAGCACCGGCGTCGAAGCGCATCGTGCCAATGTCCGTCGGAGAGAAATTCTGCGCGAGGAACAGATCTTCGCGCCCGTCGCCGTTAAAATCGGCGACCACCACCCCGAACGCTGGCGCAATCTGCGCGGCACGCGGCAAGGCGTGCGCTTCAAAGCGACCACCCTTGTTCAAAAACACCGTGTGCTCAAACGTCGTCGCCCCCACACGCATCGCACTCTTGGCCGCATCGCCAAGCACGCTGTCCACGGTCAGTTTGGAATACTCGGTAAACGAGGCAATGCGCTCGCGCACCGACGGCAACGCCACGCCGAGCCGTGAGAACGACTCGAGCGGAAGCTCGCGCCCCGTGAGTGAGTCGCGCCGCGCAAATAGTAGCCCGGGACCACCGGTCCCGAAATTTCCAACCACGAGTTCGTACGGACGTTCCGCCGTCGCTTGCCACGGCGTGTTGAGCCCCCAACTCGTGGCCACCAAATCGATTTTCCCGTCGCCATCAAAATCACCGGCGGCGAGTCCATTCCACCGACTCGTCACCGCGCTCATTCCCCACTCGCGCGTGACGTCGCGGAACCGTCCCTTCTCGTTACGAAGAATTCGAACGGGCCCCCACTCGGCGGCCACCACGAGCTCCGGCCATCCATCGCCATCCAGATCGGCAAACAACGCTGACGACAACAGCCCGAGCGACGCGAGTAGCTTCGCGTTCACGGTATCGGCCTCCAAGCGGCCGTCGGCGGTACGAAGATATAGATGCGAGGGCGCCGGGAATGGCCAACTGCCTGGCACAATGCGCGCGCCAACAAACAAATCGAGCCGCCCGTCGCCATTCACATCGCCGAGCGCCATTGGACCAACGCTCGCACTCTCGGGCGGCGCTATCGCAACAGGCGGAACGAGCGCTCCTGCGCGTAGCGAATATCCGAGTACCGAGGGCACCCCGAGCGCCTCAGCGGGCGACGCCGACTCGTAGCTCGCCTGCCCCGCGAGGAGCGTGGTGCCGCCACGCGCGTCCGGCACGGGGAGAATCGTGGTGACGTCCCACTTCGCCGCGCCACCGGGCGCTGCGGTTGCACTGAAGCGATTTCCTCCGTTGCGCAACACGGTAAGAGCACCGCCACGTCCCGTGCCCACAACAAGATCTTCTCGACCGTCACCGTCCGTGTCGATCCAACTCACGCCCGGTCCGAGCTGACTAAAACGATTCGGCAGCAGCGGCTGACGTCGGTAGTCGTCAAAGAGCGAGTCAACGTGTGCGTGGCCGCCGAGCAACGCCGTGGCATTCTCAAAGAGCGGGCGAGCCGCGTCGGCCGGCGATGGAATCGTGGAGGGTTGGGCCGAGGCGCCAGCCTGATCAATCTCGTATAAGCGATTCGGCGGCGTATTCCGAATGATGCTGCGCCGCCCGTCGCGCCATTTCACTTCGATCGTGACCAGCGAATCGCGCCCCGAGGCAAAGGCGAGCTGCATATCGCTGCCCGACATGTAGTAGCCGCCCGCCGTGAGTTCTCGCGACTGCACCGGCAGCGACGGCGCCAACACACTCACCACCGCGCCAATCCCTTGGTCGTTCGGCGACACACCCTTGAGTCGCACGGCCACGCGTGGCGCCTTGCTCTCGTTGCGATAAACCACCGGCGGCGCGTCGAGCCGTGTCACCAACACATCGAGATCGCCGTCGCCGTCAAAATCGGCGAGCGCCATCCCCTGCGAAATCGCCTCGTCCACGCCGAATCCCCACGTGGCGCTCACATCCGCAAATCTGGCATCGCCGCGATTCCGCAACGCCACACTGCGCGCCGCGAGGCGCGGGAACTCGCCCTGCTCACGATTCCACGGCACGCGCGGGAAACTATTGCGAATGCGTTCGAACGTATCGGCATCTCGAATATCCCAGCGATGCCCGTTCACCACGAGGAGATCTTCATAGCCATCGAGATCCACATCCACAAACGCCGACGCCCACGACCAATCAGTGGCGGCGACACCCGCAAAGTCCGCGGCCTGAGCCCACGTACCGTCACCGCGATTGAGCTGCATCGCGTTCCGCATCCACTGTCCGCGATCGGGAGTGAGCCCGACCTTCTTGGGGAGCGGCGTATGCGTGGGAATCTGGCGTTGCCGCGCGCCGAGGGTGGGGCTGAGCATGTCGGTGGTGAACAAATCGACGTGCCCGTCGCGATTCACGTCGGCGAAGTCCACCGACATACAGGTGTTGCTCGTTTCACGAACGGAGAGCGCCGGCGCGAGTCGAAAATTCCCCTTGCCGTCGTTCAGCCAAAATTGATCGGGGTCTTCAAAATCGTTGCACACATACAAATCCGGCGCGCCGTCGCCATTCACGTCGTAGAAGCGAGCGGCCAGCGTAAAGAAGTCGGGCTCGACCGTGAGCGGCTTGCCTTCTTCGCCCGTAAAGCGTGGCCCGTTGATCGGCACGCGCGTGAAGTGTCCCTTGCCGTCATTCAAATAGAAGAGGTCCACTTCGGCGCGCTGCGAGCGAACAATGCCGCCGAGATCTGGGCGGTCTTCGACGCGGTACTCGCCCTTCCACGGATCGACGACTTCGTATTTTCCATTGATCTTCTTCACCACCTGATCAAAGGACCGCGCCTGCGGTGGAAAGGCATCGAGCGAATTGCGTTTCTTGTAGGTCGCCACGTAGAGATCGAGCGTGCCATTGCCGTCCACATCGGCCATCGTGAGCGTGGTGGCCGCGTAGCCGCTGTCGAGACCGCTCCCCGCGGTGGCGTCGGTAAAATGCCCTTTGCCGTCGTTGAGCCACAGCTTGAGCGGTCCACCGAGCGTACCGACCACGAGGTCTGGGTGACCGTCGCCGTTGACGTCGGCAAAGACGGCGCCGGTGGTCGCGAGGCCCTTCGTATCGATGCCGCTGCTGGCGGTCACGTCTTCAAAGTGAAAACCACCCGTGTTGCGATACAGCGCCGCCGGACGCTCCACGGAGGCAAGAAACATGTCAGGCAAACCGTCGCCGTCGAGATCACCCAAGGCCACGCCCGCGCCAATCAGCAGATTGCGATTGGCCATCGCGTGCTCGTCGTCCACATCGTTGCGATGGACGAGCCCGGTCGAGGAGGACGTGAGTTGCGTAAAGCCATCCTGCCCGCGCCACGGCAGCGCAAGCGCGCGCCAGCGATAGCCGTCGGCCTGATGCCAGGCCGTGTCCACGCGCGAGCCGCACGCCGCGACCGCACAGGCGCCAATCAGCGCGAGCGCCACCGCCTGCGCGCGGCGGACGACGCGCGCCGCGCGCACTGCATGCCTAGGCCGTTCGTCGACACGCACTTCGCGCACCGCGAGCCCTTGCCGCTCCTCAACACTCACTTCGCGCCCCGCGAGCCGTTGCCGATTCTCGACACTCACTTCGCGCGCCGCGTCTTGACGCGGTCGAGCACGCGCTGCCCGATGCACTGTCCTTGCGTGAGCCCGTCGTACACTGCGGGGAAGTAGTGCACCCCGGCGTAGATGCGCGAAATCGCCACTTCATCGCGCGCGGCCGAGAAGTTCCTGAAAGCCCGCGCCGGCTGCCCCACATCCATCTGCGTGGAATCGCTAAACGGAATCGTGTCACCCAGCACCTTGATCAGCACCGCCACCGCCGCCCCCGACTGCACCGAGTGCCCAGAGGTGTACTCCGGGAATGGCGGCGTCGGAATCACGGTGCGGTACTGCTTGTCGAACACGCGCTGCACATACGTCACCGGCCGCACCACCATCGAACGGTACTTCTCCTTCCAGCAACCAATGAAGGCGTCCGCAATGGCCAGCGACGTGAGCGCGTACACTTCCGCCGCATCGTCCGCCGTGAGATGGCGGCGCACAATCATCTGGTTCGTCACGCTGACCCAGTGAAAACCAGGGGTCCCCGTCGCGACGGGATTATCCGCCCAAAAGAGGGCGATGTTGCGCTGGTCCGGCGTGAGCGCCTTGACGGTATCATAGAACTGCTTCGCCATCTTCCAGAACGGAGAGGTCGGCTTCTCGGAGTATTCCACCGGCGTTGGTGCCGCGCAGTCGTCGCCGTCGCGCAGAACAAACGTGCGGAGATTTCCCCAGTACGGTTCGGTCGGGCGCACCGGATTAAACGTCGGAAGCGTATTGCTCCCCGCCGCCTTGGGACGATTGGAGAACACCCACTTCTCCGACTCGCGCTCCGGTTCCAGCGCGGCATTCGGATTCTTCGTCACCACAACATCGGACTGCCCCGACAACGTCTGCGGCACATACTGGTCGAGGGTGGCCGTGTTCTCCCACTGATCGTGCTTGGTGGACGGGGTCCACACGCGCCCTCGCGTTGCGAAGAAGCTGTCCGTCGCCGCCCACGCCAGCAGGGCGCCACCCAGTGCGTGCCCGTGCGCGACGGAGCGATCTCGTTGCACGGCCGACACGCCGGCCGCCTCGCGCGCCGCTACCTGCGCCTTGGCGAGCGAGTCAATCGTGCGCCGCGTACTCGCAAAGCCGTCGCGGAATAACGAATCGAGTACCACGCGCATCGCCTCGGCGGCGACGGTCGCGCCGTCTACCGGGCCGCCCTCGGGCGCCGCCGGCAGTGCATCAAGCCGGTTCAGCTGACCAGCCATCGAGCGCAGCGGCGACGCGGGATCGGACGCGTAGCCTTCGTACAACGCCAGCGAGGCGTATGCCGAAATGCGCGTGGCCACGGGCGGCCCTAGTCGTTCGGATCGCGCGAACGCAAGCGTGGTGCGCAACCACTGCGCCACCAACTGTGGATCGGACGGCGTGGCGGCCCGTGGCCCGCACGCGGACAGGGACAACGCGGACACCGCAACAAGGACAGCGCGAGACGGAACGTTCATGAGACTGGGTGGTAGGGGTGGACGAACCAGTCCGACGACTGCATCACGGTGCATCGCGCGGCGCTCCGCCCTCTCTACGGCGGAGCACCGCGATGAATTGTGCTACGGCTTCGCGGCTGGCTTTGAAAAGTCCACCTTCGGCACTTCGCGAGCCCCAGGGTTGGTGACGTCAAAGTACTCGCGCGCCTTCGAACCAATCACCTTCGCCGTCATCACCTGCGGAAACTTGCGGATGTACTCATTGTACGCCTGCACCGCGCCGTTGTAGTCTGTGCGCGACACCGCAATGCGATTCTCGGTACCGGTCAACTCGTCCTGCAACCGCAAAAAGTTCTGGTCGCTCTTGAGCGTCGGATAGTTCTCCGAAATGGCGAGCAACCGGCCCAGCGCGCCCGTCATCTGCTGATTGGCGTCGGCCATCTCGCCAATCTTGCCGCCGCTGACCGCGCCCGCCAGTCCGGCGCGCGCCTGCGCCACCTTCTCAAACACTTCCGCTTCGTGCGCCGCATAACCCTTCACGGTCTCGACAAGATTCGGGACAAGGTCGGCACGGCGCTGTAACTGCACCGCAATTTGCTTCTGCGCGGCCGCCGCATTCTCATCCATCGACTGAATGGAGTTGTAGCCGCACGCGCCCAGCACGAGGGGGAACGCCAACACTAGGGAACGAAATCGCATCTGCCTCTCCAAAGAAGGGTCGAACTCGCTGAATCGCCTACTGCGCCGACGGCAGCGCATCCAAGTACGCCACCAACTGCTCCAGCCCTGCGTGATACGCCATCAACACATCCGCCGCCCGCGCCGCCGTGATTTTCTCGTCGCCGCGACGGTGTAGCACCACCGCCACAAAGGGCGCTGCCTCAATCCCCGCGCGCGCCGACACCGCGCGCACCAGCGCCTCATTATCCATCGCCGCTGAATCGCCCGTCAACCGCGCCAGCGTCCGGAAAATCACCAGCACCTGCCCGGCACTCGCCGCCAGCACATGCACCCGCTTGGCCGCATCGTCACTCGACGAGAGCATGGCCGTGCGAAGCCGGAGTAAAATGGCCATCGCTTCATATTCCAACTGTTGCCGAATATCCGCGCGGCTCACCGCGATCCCAGCCGCTACATCCATCCCCTCGGCCGCCCACAACACGCGATGACGCTCGAGAATGTCCGCGTGCTCCATTGCAAACACATCCACACTGCTCCGCCACTCGGCGCCGGTCAACGTGAGCAAGGGCGCGTGGCCGGCCTGCTGCCACGCGCGAAGTGCGGCGCCTGCCGCCGCAACAGCGGCCGCGCGGAGTTCCTGAACCAACACCAGCACGTTTTGGTCCGAGTGACCCGTGTGCGCCTCACCGCCAGCCGACGAGCCGTAGAGCACCACGGCCAGCAGCTCTGCACCGTAGGCCGCGCGCAACTGCGTCACCAGGGCTTCAAGTGTCATCGATGCCATAGCCTAGTAATCTCCGCTTGAGCCGCCGCCAGAAAAGCCACCCCCGCCACCAAACCCGCCAAACCCGCCGCCTCCGCCACCACCAAAGCCGCCCCCGAACCCGCCTCCACCGCGCCGACCGCTCTGCGAGGCCAGCAGGAGCCAGAGGCAGCCATTGCCGCGGCCGCCCGACAACACGAGCACAGCGATCACGAACAACACCACGGCCAGGATTGGTGGCATGCCGCGTGAGCGCCGGCCAACAGGCGCTGCCGCCCGCTCCGAGGCCAACGGCATCCGCGCCACGGAGTCGAGCGAGAACCCAAAGTTCCCCGCATACCGCTCGGCCACCCGCTGGGTCATCAGTTCCAACGCGGTGCCGTAGTCACGGCGCTGCAAGAGCGGCGTCGCCTCGCGACGAATGTCACCAGCCTGCGCGTCGGTAATGAACCCCTCGGTGCCCTGTCCTGTTTGGATGGAAACGTGCCCCTTTCCGTCAGAGCTCGTTTCGCGCGGCACCAGCAGAATCACGATCCCCGTATTGCGCTGCGCCTCACCGATCTTTGCCGCTGAACCAACTTTCCATTCCCGCCCAATACGAAGCGCGATGTCGCCCACGTCACGCCCGGCGATGTCGGCGAGCGTCACCACGGCGATCTCGCCACCGGACGCCTCGCGCACCACCCGAGCGAGTCGCTCCAGTCGCTGCACTTGATCAGCGGAAATGACGCCGGCAAAGTCGTTGACCATCCCACGCGGCGGCGGAATGACTGGCCCCGCCGGCTGCTGCGCAGGCAGTGACGCGGACGCAACCAAAGCCGCGGCCAGCAAGGCCACAACGGCGCGCAGAGAGCGAAAGAGTGGGGTGAGCATCAGGTGGGATTCGAACCTCCTCGGAGGCTACCGAATCATACCCTTACAACGGCCGAGGAGCGCCCGGGGTTTCAAAAAACCACCGGACAGGTGCCAGCTATCGCTCGCGCCGGTCGCCGTACATCCGGGTGTAAATGACAATGGCGCCGTAGGGCGCACGGTCCCCCCACATCACCGACGCCTGCACGCCGGTGAGCACGGCAAAGAAGTACACATCAGACGGCTGAATGGCCAACTGATACCCAATGACCTGATCGTCCACGATATACGTAAGGCATCGGTTGTTGCGCATAGAGCGGACACAATCACTCGGCTTTTGCGGCAACAGAATGCTCTGCACCTGAGCCGCGCGCATGAGGTCGGCAAAAAAGGGCGAGTCCGCGCGCCGGCTCGCCACGAACTCGGGCTCAAACACCTGCCACCCTCGGCGCCGGGCCTCCTGCAATCGACGCGGCCCAAGCGATGCGGCGTCAACGGTGGTCACAATCTCCACCGGTGACAACGACGGCGGCTCCGCCGGAATTTCGAGATTCATCTCCACCGTGTCGGTGGCCGCGATCCCTTTGATCAGCTCCGTGAACGACGGCTGCCACCCAAGCTTGCGCACGGCAATCGAAAACGGTCGCCCGTCAACCTTGAGCGTGAAATGTCCCGAGGAGTCGCTGAACACCTCGTGCAGTGGAAGGCCCGCACTGTCGTGTGCACTCACGCGCGCTCCAATCACGCGCGCCTCGGTTTGCTGCACGGTGATTCGCCCGCGAATCACTTGCGCGTCCACCGTATGCGTACAGAGCAACAGCGCCAACGCGAGCCACTCGCAGGCGCGCACAAGGCCGCTGCGCGACGAATCGCGCAGCGGCCTTGTCACGAACAGAACGTTCGTGTGCGTAGCGTACCTTACGGCGAGGTGGTGCGCGGCGGCTGCTTGTCCATAAACCAAACTACCGACGCCGTGGCCGCAGCGGCAGCCTTGGAACCCGTCACCGACGGGCCAAAGATGAACGCCGTGGCGATCGTGCCAGCCACGCCCGATCCACCGAGCGGGTCAGCGAGCGTCGATCCGACCGTGCCAGCGCCCATCGTGTAGCCGGAAGCAGAACCGACCGCGGTCGTGGCATCGCCCACGTTCGTGAGCTTCACATTGGTCGCGCCCAGCGCACGTGCCTGGTACGCCTGCGCCGTGCCGAACGACATGTTGGAGATAGTGGCAGCGCCGGCGAGTGCCGCCGCGCCGTCCGTCACCCACACGTCAACGTTGGGCTGGTTCGCGCCCGCGTGTAGTACGCGAACCGCGATGCCAGAGCCCTGCGCCGGCTGTGCATCGTTGATGATCCACAGCTTGGCCTTCACGCCGCCCGCACGGTACTGACCCGTGTGGATGATCGTATAGTACTGGCCAGCCGTGAAGCTGAAGGTCGTGTCGATGAGCACCTGGCTCACGACCAGCGGATCGACCGCCACGCCCGACGTGGTGATGCTCATGTTCGGGAACACGCGGATATGGCGTGACCCCGCCTGCCAGCCCTGAAAGTTTCCGTCACCGAGGCCACGATAGGCCACGTTGAGGAACGGCTGGCTGAACTCAACCTGATCGATGGCGCGGAAATCCATATTGAACGTGTCGGACACCGCGTTGATGTACCGGATGTACGCCAACGGCGGGTTCGTGAACGTCGTCGGGTGACCGGTCGAGTCGGCCGTGCAGGCCTGCACGCCGATCATACCGGCAACCACAAGGAGAAATCGCGAGACTCGCATGTTATTCCTGACTCCAGAAGAGAAGAAGGAGTGGCTTCTTAGTTTCAACGTGAACTAGCGGGAATGCTGTGATGGAGCGCTTGTGCCGTCGGAGGGCATAGTGCCTGTCCCCGTCAAGCTTCGCGTCAACACGAACGCGATTACTGCAACTGCCGCTCCGCCGGCCAGCATCGTCGTACGGAACCGATCCAACTGACGGACTTGAAAACCAGTCGTGAACACTCGGGGGACCCGAACCGCTTCACCCGTCCAGCCATTCGACAACCCCGACAACTGGTAGACCCGGGACACGTGCAACACGTAGACCGAATCGTCCGCCGCCGCCACCGTCCCTTCCACGCGATCCACTGCGATTCCGAGTCGGTCTGAAAGTGCGGCCCGCCCCTGATCGTTCAGGAACACCCACACCTTCGTGGCGACCGGCGCTGGTCCCTGCTGCGTCGGGAGTGACTGATAGCACCCCTGAAGCAGCAGCGACCACGCCGTCAGCACCGCGCCGGCGTACCGGCGATGATGCTTAGAAACCGTACGTCCCCTTCGGAGCGGCAAACTTTCCACCACTGCCACCCATGTTGTAGAACGCTTTCAAACGCGAATCCATCTCCTTGTTCGGAATCGGCCACTGCTGCGACGTGAACTCCGGGAGATCGTTCCAGCCGCGGGCGTCCAAGTACCAGGACATAAAGCCCGTGTACGCGGTCTCCATGCGCTTTTCCCACTTCATCGCTTCCAGAATGCTGCCGCACGCGACATTAGAGCTCGTCGCGTTCGGCACCTGCGGCACGCACCCCTGCGCCGAGAAGCTGCCGGTGATCGACGCCGTGGCGCTGGCTGGCGTGCTGATCGCCGGAAGACCATGCAACGTGCGCGACGCATTGATCAGCGTGGCCGCCGAGGCGAGGTCACCCTTCCGGATGTAGCCCTCAGCCGCGAGCATGTCGTTTTCAGCCTTCGCAAAGACCACCATCGGGCCCGTGCCAGACGCGGCACGAATGTTCAGCCAACGGCGGTGATCGTACTGCGAGGAACCCCATCCGTCGCCCGGGAAGTCATCGCCCGAAGCGCGGTTGCCGATATAAACGCCGGCCGGAAGCGCCGTGCCACTCACCGGAGCGGCCGCCTGCTGCGCGGCGCGCGTGGCGCCAGCCGGGAAACGAGCGTCCGGCGTGCGAATGAGCACGCTGGCTCCGTCGCGGCCGCCCACGGCCGTCGTGATGTACGTCTTGTACGCGCCCGACGTGTCGGCCATGCCGAGAATCGGAAGCGGGAACTCGTGCCAACCACCGGTCACATACATCTGTGAGCAGTCAAACGCGCAGCTCCAGCTGCCGCCCATCTGCAACACAACGTTGGCCGAGATGCCGTTGGTGGCGTCAGCAATGACCGACGTCCAGTCCACCGCCGCACGCTCAGTCCCATCACGGGCCAAGCCAGCGCGGATGCGAGCCTTCTGCGAGCGCACGAAGCGCACCCAGTCGGCCTGCGACATCGAGTTCGTGGAGACCCAGCCGGACGGAAGCGGGAACGCCGCCGCCGCCGTGGAACTACCGCCCCACGCCAGCGCGGAATCGAGCAGCGCCAATGACTTGGCACCCACCGCGGCGTAGCCGGACAGCGCCGGGATCACATCGCTACCCACCGTGTGATCGACGATCGCCGCCGAATCGTACCCCAACGCCACGTAGCCCATCGAGAGGCCGATGCCCATCAGCGCGAATCCGCGGTCCCGATAATCCGAGGCGAGCGTGCCCGTGGTCTGATTGGCCTTCATAATGCGATCGAGCGCCTGCACCAAGTTGGACGAGGTGCGAGATACGCGCTGGAACGCCGAGTACTCGCGGTTGTTGCCCGCGTCGGACTGGTTCCCACGATCGTTGGAGATCGGGGAGCGCGGGATCGCCGCGCGAATGTTCATGCCAAAGTTGGCGACCGTCGCATAGCCCTCAAACGCGAGCTGGTGCGACTGCACGTGAATGGCATCC
>CANIWQ010000054.1 GCA_947471365.1 Gemmatimonadota bacterium
ACCGACTGGGGACTGCGCGTGGAGTTGCAGGAATCCGCCACCGGTCGCGCCAACGTGATTGCCCGCGGCGGCGCGCGCGACGGCGGTCGATCCCTGCTCCTCAACGGCCACCTCGACACCGTGGGTGTTGAAGGGATGACGCACGCGCCGTGGGAGCCCACCATTCGCGATGGTCGCCTCTACGGGCGCGGTAGCACCGACATGAAGAGCGGTGTCGCCGCGATGTGCGCAGCCGCTGCGCTCGCCACCGCGCACGGTTTTGCGGGAGAGGTGATCGTCACCGCCGTGACCGACGAAGAGTTCACGAGCCTCGGCACCAAGCGCGTGATTGAGTCAGGCATTCGTGCCGACGCCGCGATTGTCACCGAACCGACGCGCCTCGCCATCTGCCCTGCGCATCGCGGCTTTGCGTGGGGCGAGCTCGTCGTGCACGGTGTGGCCGCGCACGGCAGTCGCTATGACCTTGGCGTGGATGCTATCACGTTGGCGTCGTTGGTCGTGGCGGACCTCGACGTCTACCAGCGCGAGACGCTCACCACGCGCATGCATCCACTGCTCGGGCGACCGTCGCTTCACGCGTCGTTTGTCACTGGCGGCATTGGCTCCTCGACCTACCCCGACCGGTGCGACGTGCAGTTTGAGCGTCGCACGATTCCCGGCGAGGGGCCGGAGGATTTTGCGCGAGAGTTGCGCGAGTCCGTCGCGCGCGTGCAGCAGCGCCGACCAGAACTCCGCGCCGACGTGCGCGTGGATTTTTCACAGGGTCCCAACGACATTCCGGCCTCGCACCCGATTGTGCTCGCGATTGCCGACGGACTCGCCGCGCACCGACTCGCCGCGCCGATCGAAGGATTATCCTGCTGGACCGACGCCGCGTTGCTCTCCGGTGCCGGCATTCCCGCGGTCTGTTTTGGCCCCGGCGACATTGGCTTGGCGCATGCCGCCGAGGAGTACGTGATGGTGCACGAGATTGAGCAGGCGGCTGCGGTGTTGCAGCACACGGTGCGGCATTGGTGCGGCGTGGTCGCATGACGCAACTCTCCGTTGCGGCGTACGACGCCCTCGAGCTGGCGATTCGGCGCGGCACGCGCATTATCGTGCGCCGACGCGGCACCGACTTCATTGTGATCGCCGAACGGCTCGTGCTGCGCGATCGTCGTGAAGCCATCGAAGCACGCCATCCGACCACCGGTCAGCCCCTCACGTTGTGGGTGGACGAAGCCGACTCCATTGAGGTGGTGCGGTGAGCGAAGACGCGTTGGTGTCGATCTTTGCCGACGAGAGTTGCCTCGGCAATGGCAAGGAAGGCGACAATCCCGGCGGCGCTGGCGCGCTCATTGAGTACGAAGTTCCCGCCACCGGCGCGCTGATTCGGCGCGATCTGTGGTTGTCGGAGCCGTCGACCACCAACAACCGCATGGCGCTGCGCTCCGTCACGGAGACGTTGCGTGCCATTGGCGCCAAGGGCGCGCAGTGCCGCGTGGTGTTCACCACGGACTCGCGCTACATCGTGGACGGCATGACGCAGTGGGTGTTTGGTTGGGCGCGCAACGGTTGGAAGCGAAAGACGGGGCCTATCGAAAATCTCGCGATGTGGCACGACGCCATTCGCGCCGCCGACGGACACGCGGTGGCCTGGAAGTGGGTCCGCGGCCACGATGGGCACGCGCAGAACGAGTATGCCAATCACCTCGCCACACGCGCGGCCGCTGATCAGTCGGCGAGCGGCGGTCTGGTAGATTCGGAGTTTGAGTCGTGGCTGAGTGCCACACGCTCGCGCGGCGCGCGGCACGCCGACCCGAGCCCCTTTCCCTCGCGCGAGAGTTTTCGTGCGGGTGCCGCGCTCCCTGCGGTTCCGCGTTAATCGTTAGCTTTCCGTTCGTCCCCCCCCGCTGGTGAAGCCTCCGATGACCGACACCGTTCGCGACGAACTGGACCGCCTGTTTCTGCGCCTCGTGCGTGCGGCGCGCGACGCGCGCCCGGAGTATCTCGGCCGCGCCTTTGAAGTGGCCGACCTCTTGGCGCTGGTGCCGTACCGCAAAGTGCGCGCCGATCTTCAGGTGGACACCGATGACGACTACGCACACGCCATGACGCGTTTACTGAGCGGCGAACGCGGCTATGTGTTTGCCGACGACTTGATGCAGGATGATCTCGCGTCGGAGTTGGCGTCGCCGAACCCCGATTTGGCGGCGTACCGCGCGTACCTGAACGCCAAGGTCACGCTGGCACAGGAGCATGTACGCATGGCGATGACGCACCTCGCGGATGAGCTTGTGGGTGAGCTCGCGGATAAGCTCGCGGATGAGCTTGTGGGTGAGCTCGCGGGCGAGCTCGCAGGGACGCCGGCGACCGGAGCGTCGGACCCGGAGCCGTTACCGACCCAGCCGATTGCCGTGGCGATTGCTCCAGCGCCCGAGGCACCCGCCGATGCGCCGCGAAAGCCGCGCGCCAAAGCCACGTCGGCTACCCCGCGGGTGGTGGTGCCCACCAAACCTGATCCGGCCCCGCGACCCCTGCATCCCGATTCGGAGATGCGGCCTCAGGAAGCGCGCCCCGGATGCCGCTATTGCGGCAAAGGACTTCCGGAGGGGCGCGAGATTGTGTTCTGCCCGAGTTGCGGGCAAAATCTGCGCGTACGGCAGTGCGCCGCGTGCAGCGCCGAACTCGAACCCGAGTGGAAGTTCTGCGTAACCTGCGGACGCGCGGCCACAACGTGATGTTGGCACTCGTCGCGCTCCACGGCCGTAGGGTGTCCTAATGGCAGACGATCTCACCCCTCCCGGCTCCGCTCCGGTGGTGCTCGACCGCGCCGCGCTCGAGCGCGTGCTGGCGCGCGCTTCCGAACTACAGGCGGCCATCGGTGACGCCCCAGAAGCGTTGAGCGAATCGCAACTGCTCGAACTCGGCACTGACGTCGGCATTGAGTCGGAGCACCTGCGGCAGGCACTCGCTGAGGAACGCGGGCGCGGGCTCGTGCCACCGGAAGGCGGCCTCGGCGTGTGGTTCGCAGGGCCGACGGTCGTTGCGGCGGCACGCGTGGTTCCTGGGACGCCGCAGAGCGTGCTCGCGGCCCTCGACGCCACGATGCAACGGGACGAAGTGCTGGTGCTCAAGCGCCGATTTCCTGAGCGGCTCTCGTGGGAAGCGCAGCGCGGGTTCATTGGCGGGCTACGACGCTGGCTCGCGCTGAGCGGGCGCGGACAGCACCTCTATGGGGCAACGGACGTGTCAGCCACGGTCGCCGCGGTGGATAGCACGCGCGTGCATGTGCGGCTGGTGGCGAGCTTTCGCGATGCGCGCTCGCGCCACCTCGCCACGGCGGCCACCGCCTGCACGGCGTTTCTGCTCGCCGGCGCGCCGGTGCTTGCCATCAACGTGCCGGCGTGGCTCGCCGCGATGCCGTTGCTCGTGCTGGGCGGTGCCACGCTGATCGCCACGCGCCGCGGGTATCGCCGCCTGTTGGCGAACGCCACCGTGGCGTTGGAGCAAGTGCTGGATCGCCTCGAATACGGACCGGCCAAGTCGAGCGGGGCGACGGCCCTGCTTGAGGTCATCGCGGGCGCACCGCGCCGCTAACGGTTGGTCGGTGCTGGTGTGGGTCTGCCGAGCCGAATACCCTTCACGTTATGACTGCGCCGATCACCCCATCTGTTGCTGATTCGCCGCAGCGCGTGCACGACGCACTGCGCTACGGGCGACAGGCGTTGCCGGCGGTCTCGCGCACCTTCGCGATTTCGGTGCGCGTGCTTCCCGGAATGCTCGGACGCGCAGTACTCACGGCGTACTTGCTCTGCAGAATTGCCGATACTATCGAGGACGATGGCACGGCGGCCCCCGAGCGCAAGCAGCAGTTGCTCGACATGCTCTCGCGTTGCCTAGACGACCGCGCAGCAGCGGACGCCTTTCCGGCCCACGTGACCGACATTCATGGCGACGACGCCCACGTGGCGTTGTTGCGACACACCGATGTGGTGTGCGTATTGCTCCGTTCGTTGCCCGCCGCTTCGCGCGATCGCGTGGTGCACTGGGTGCGCGAGATGATCACCGGGATGAAGAAGTTTGTGGGACTCTACCCTGCCGGCATTCGCATTCAGACGCTGGACGAGTACCAGGAGTACTGCTACTACGTCGCGGGCACCGTCGGCTGCATGCTCACCGAGCTCTGGCAACTGCACGCGTCGAGCGTGGGGCGCGAGGAGTTCACGGCGCTGTGGACGAAATGTCGGCAGTTCGGCGAGGCCTTGCAGACGGTCAACATTCTCAAGGACATCGCGTACGACGCGACGCACGAGAATGCGATCTACATTCCCGAAGCCACACTCGCTGCGCACGGCAGTTCGCAGGCCACGTTGCTTGTGGAATCGTTTCGTGAGCGCAATCACGAGGCCGTGAGTGCGTTTGTGCAACTCGCGTGGGCCGACCTCGACGACGCGCTCACGTATCTCGTGTACGTACCGCGTCGCGCCGTGGCGATTCGTGCGTTCTGTGTGTTGCCCCTGCTCTTTGCCTATGCCACGCTGCGCGAACTGACGCGCTCCACGGACATGCTGCGCGTGGGCGGCAAGGTAAAAATTTCGCGGCGCGAGGTGCGCGCGCTGATGTGCGCCGGCGTGGTGGCACTGGTGAGCAACCGTGCGCTACGGGCGTTGGTGGCACGGGTGAAGGAGCGGCCGTTTACTCCGCTGGCGCCAGCCGCGGCGTAACTCCTCAAACAGCCAGTCAGGGTTCCGCGCACGACGTGTGAGTGAAACGCTCTCGCACGGATTTTCGCGAAATATCATACTGCTGACGTTGACCGGCCGCCTCCGCAACCAGGCGCTGGGCGGTCGACGGGAGGACGACCGGCCACTCGCTCCGCGCCGATTCCGCGGATCTCAATCGAGAGGAGGTCCTATGTACACACCAACCCTCAACAACGTCCTCGACCGGATGCTCACGCTGAGCCGCGTGATGGATGATGCGGTGGTGGATCGCATCTATCCGGCCATCACCGATGCGCCAGCGCGTGCGCAACTCTGGTTGCCGCTCGTGGACACCTACCAGACCGACAAAGCCTTCATTGTTGAGGCGGATCTTCCGGGGGTGCATCCGGAGAATGTCGACGTGAGTTTTTCCAATGGGACGTTGACCATCGCGGGGACCCGCGGCGCCACGCTGCCCACGCAGGACAAGGAGAAAACGCAGTTGCAGATTTTCACCGCCGAGCGCGTGGCCGGCGCCTTCTCGCGCTCGCTGCGGCTGCCAGAGCAGGTGGACGTTGAGAAGATCGAAGCCACCTTCAACCATGGCGTGCTGACGATCGTGGTGCCGAAGCTGGCCAGCGCACAACCGCGTAAGATTGTGGTGCACGTGAAGGACAAGGCCGTGCAGGTGAAGGAATAGACGCGCATTCCTCACGACGCGTCGCCGCGGCACGGTGGTACGCGTCGTGATGGCAGGATCGGCGGCGCCCCGCGGTGGGCGCCGCCGCTTGTTTGTGGGGTGTCTCCTGCGCATTCTGAGAGGGTGCGCCCCGACCACTTCCGCGGCACCTTCCGCGACGACCTTCCCGCGCGAGCAGTGTACAGCGAAAGCGCTGGCATTGCGCGCATCGTGCCCGCCGCCGTGGCGGTACCCGCCGACGGCGACGATGTGGTGGCACTCGTGCGATGGGCCGCGCGCACCAACACCCCGCTGATCCCGCGCGGCAGCGGTACCTCAATGGCCAATGGCGCCGTGGGTGAGGGCGTGTTGCTGGACTGCTCCCGCTTCAATGCCATGGGCGCTGCGGATCGCGCCACGGGCACGATGGTGTGCGGGCCGGGGGCATTGCGCGACGACCTCAATGCGGCGGCTGGGCATGCGGGACTCTGGTTTCCCGTGGATCCGTCGAGTGGCGCGTTCTGCACGGTCGGCGGGATGTGTGCAACGAACGCCGCCGGCGCGCATTCGTTGCGGTACGGGCCGACGCGCGCGTGGGTGCACGGACTCGACTGCGTCTTCGCCGACGGGAGCCGTGCGTGGATCCGACGCGGCCAACCGGCGCCGCGCCACATCCCCGCGGTCGCCGAGTTTCTCGACCGCGTGGCCCCGCGACTCGCCGACGCCCGCTTTGCTCTCGCGCACAGTGGCGTCCGCAAGGAATCCAGCGGGTACGCGCTCAACGATTTTGCTGCCTCCGGCGAACTGGTCGACGTGCTTGTGGGCAGCGAAGGCACGCTCGCCGTGTTTGTGGGCGTCGAGCTCGCGCTCTTGCCCGCCGATCACGCCACCGCGAGCCTCCTCGCGTCGTTCGACGCGCTCGAAGACGCGGTGACCGCCGCCACGCGATGCACTGAGTTGGGCGCACGCGCCGTCGAGTTGCTCGACCGCACTTTTCTCGACGTGGTACGGCAGGGCGCAGCGTTGGACGTGCCGTCGTCGGCCGAGGCGGTGCTGCTCATCGAGGCCGAAGGGGCACGCGGAGAGCTCGCGGAGGATCGCATGCGGGCGCTCGCCGCCTGCTGCCGCGGCAGTGGGGCGACCTACGTGGTGGAAGCGCCACACGCCGAGGCGGCCACCGCCTTGTGGGCGATTCGCCACGCGGCCAGCCCGACGCTCGCGCGACTCGATCCGAATCTTGCGTCACTCCAGTTCGTGGAAGACGGCGCGGTACCGCCGGATCATTTTCCGCAGTACATCCGCGGCGTACGCGCCATCTTTGCCCGCCATAGCCTTCGTTGCGTGATCTTCGGCCATGCCGGCGATGCGCACGCGCATGTGAACGCCCTCGTGGATGTGCGTGAACCCGCCTGGCGACCGCGGCTGGGCGCCGTCCTCACTGAGGTAACCGCACTGGTGGCGCAGTTGGGCGGCACGATTGCCGCCGAACATGGCGACGGTCGGCTTCGGGCGTCGTTGCTGCCTCGGCTCTGGAGTCCGCTGGCTATGGAACTGTTTCGGGCCACCAAACGCGCTTTTGATCCCGCGGGCATCCTGAATCCAGGGGTGATCATCGCATCGGAGGGCGCGCGACCGTTTGACCAGATCAAGTACGACCCAGCGTTGGCCCCGCTCCCCGAGGAGGCGGCCGCCGCCCTCGCCACGGTGGTGCGCGAACGGCGATGGTCCGCATTCCGGCTTGGATTGATCGCCCCAGTGTCGGACTGAGCGATGGTGGCGCGCGTTCCGCTTGCGATGCCAACCCTTCCGTGCACCCTTAAACAGCGCCACCGACTGCTCTCTCGGCGCGCGCGGCTTTAGATTGTTGGCGTCTCCGACTCCCACGCCCATGCCTGAGTTCTTTGACGCTCCTCGTATTTCCGTGCTCGCGCGCCCGACCTTTGCCGAGCCCGCGCATCTCCCTGTGAATTGGATGGGAGAGAGCACCGATGGTGAACGCCTCGCAGAGTTTGCCGGCCGTCTTTGCTACATGAGCCAGAAAAATCCGGCCAAGCGCGACACCCGCGAGTATCTCGAGAACATCAAGAAGCAGGGGCACGGCAGCGTGTTGGAACACGCGACGTACTCGTTGCTCCTCGAGGGTGTTTCGCGCTCCCTCACGCACGAACTGGTGCGGCACCGTGCGGGCTTTGCGTACTCACAGCTCTCGCAGCGGTATGTGGACGAGAGCGACGCGGCCTTTGTGATTCCGCCCGCCATCATCGGCGACGCCACACTGCTGGCCGCCTGGAAGGCACAGGTGGAGAGCGCGCAGGCCACGTACGTCGCGCTCGTGGATCAGCTGATGACCAAATACGGCTGGGTGGAAGACAAGGTGCACCGACGCAAGATGTCGCGCGAAGCGGCGCGCGGCGTGCTCCCCAACTCCACCGAAACAAAGATCGTCGTGACCGGCAATGCCCGCGCTTGGCGCACCATGCTCGAACTGCGGTCGAGCGAAGCCGCGGAGTTTGAGATTCGCCGCATGGCCGTGGCTGTGCTCCGCGTCCTGCAGCACGAAGCGCCGGGGTTCTTTGCGGACTTTGAGATTTTCACGGCGGGAGACCGCGCGGAAGCAGCGCGGATTTCGTACCACAAGGTGTGAGGGTAGGTTAAAAACGGATACCGGTATCCGGTAAACGAAACACCGCGCGCCCGGTCCAGTATTGGATCGGGCGCGCGGTGTTTCGTCGTGCATGGTTTTCGGTTTTTCGTTATTCGTTTACCCCAATGGTCAGTCTTCGTGCTCCTCTTTCTTGTTCTTCGCTGCTGCCTCGATCACCTTGCTGGCGTGTTCCGCCGGCATGTTCTCATAGCCGTGGAACCGATGCACAAAGTAGCCGCGCCCGTGCGTGAGGCTCGAGAGTTTGGTGCCGTACAGATGCAGATCCGCCTGCGGGACGATCGCTTTGACACGCGTGACACCGGGCATGTCGGCTTCGGCTTCGGTGCCGAGGATGTGGCCGCGCCGTGAGCTCATGTCGCCCATGACGTCGCCCAGATAGTGGTCAGGGGTGAATACCTCAACCATGTCGAGCGGCTCAAGCAACGTTGGCTTGCACTTGGGCGCGATGGTCTTGAAGGCCAGAATGCCGGCCATCTTGAACGAGGATTCGTTGGAGTCCACCGAGTGGTAGGAGCCGTCAAAGCACTCGACCACAAAATCCACGACGGGATAGCCGGCCAGTACACCACGCGCCGCCGCTTCCTGAATACCGCGGTCTACGGCCGGGATGTACTGCCGCGGAATGGCGCCGCCGACGATTTCGTCGTTGAAGCGGTAGCCTGCGCCGCGCGGCCCGGGCATGATGCGCACCCAGCAGTCGCCGAACTGCCCCTTTCCGCCCGTCTGCTTCTTGTGACGTCCCTGGCCTTCGGCTTTCCCAAGGAGTGTTTCGCGATATGGAATGCGCGGGGTCGAGAGCTCCGGCTTCACACCGAACTGCCGGGTGACGCGCGCGAGGGCGACTTCGATGTGCCGCTCGCCGAGCCCACCGACGATCGTCTCATGCGTTTCAGAGTTGAAGTGCGTCTGAAACGTGGGATCTTCGTCGTGCACACGATGCAACCCCATCTGCAGCTTTTCTTCGTCGTTGTGCGATACCGCCCGCACGGCAAAGGTGACCAGCGGATCGGGGAAGGCCACCTGCGGCAGGCGCACCGGATGTTCTTTGGTGGACAGCGTATCGTTGGTGTGCGTGTTGCGGAGCTTGGCCACGCAGCCGATGTCACCGGGGAATAAGCGTGGCACTTCCATGCGCTCCCGCCCCTGCGGCACCGCAAGGTGGGTCAGTTTTTCCGCCGTATCGCGGGTGGCGTTGTACACGTCCTGCCCGTTGTTCACCGTGCCAGCAAAGGTCCGGAAGTACGACACGTCGCCCACATGTGGCTCGGCGGTGGTCTTGAACACGAGTGCGCAGAAGGGATCGCTGTCCTTCGGGTGGATTTCCACGGTGCGCGTGCCTTCAGCACCCTTGAACGCGTGGGCCTCCTCCATCTCGTACGCGTTCGGCATAAGCGAGACGAGGAAGTCGAGCACGGTGCGCGCGCCCCACGTCAGTTGGCTGGAGCAGCACAGGAGCGGGAAGAGCTCCTGGCGCTTCATCGCCTCTTTCATGGCGGCCATTTCGTCGTCGCCGGGAATCTCTTCGCCGCCAAAGAACTTCTCGAGGAGCGCATCGTCCGTGGAGGCAATGGCCTCGACCATTTCGGCGTGATATTTCTCGAATCGCGCCTGCTCGGAGGCCGGAATGTCCACTTCTTCATACTCACCGGCCTTGGTGCCGGGCTTGAAGACGTGCGCCTTCTTGGTGAAGAGATTGATGATCCCCCGGAACTCGGCGCCTGCGCCAATGGGGATCTCGACCGGCACGACTTTGGTCGTGAGCCGTTCCTTGATGGACCGATAGGCCGCGTCAAAATCCGCGTGCTCTTTGTCCATCATCGGCACCACAAACAGCACCGGATCTTTGCGCGCGACGGCCTCGCGGAACATCCGCTCGGTGCCCGCCTCAACGCCCGTGCCGGAACCGATCGTGATCAGCGCGCCGTCAGCGGCGGCCACCGCCGCGATCGCGTCGCCCTGAAAGTCGAGGAAACCGGGGGTGTCGAGCAGGTTGATCTTGGTGTCTTTCCACTCCGCGAAGGCGCAGCCGAGCGCGATGCTGTAGCCGCGCTCTATTTCTTCGGGGGAGGTATCGGTGAGGGTCGTCCCATCCTTAATACTCCCATGCCGCTTGCTGGCGCCGGACACGAAGGCAAGCGCGTCGACCAAAGTCGTTTTTCCGCTCGCCCCGTGTCCCACTACCGCGACATTTCGGATGGCCTCACTGCGATACTCCTTCATACCGCCTCCTCGAATGGGAAATCTCAGTGTACCTCTTGAGCCTTGCGTCTGGGAAAGGAGGCGTCAAGGGATGAAACCCCGACACCGGTTCGGTGAAAAACGAAGGGGCGCACCCTGTATAGAGTGCGCCCCCCGAAGCCCTCTTCGGGCCACCGCAGCTCACGGATCAGCGTTCTGCTAGTTGTCCTCGCCTTCGAACGTGAACCCGTCCGCTTCGCGGAGCGAGGCAAACATGGCCTCGGTCGGCGCCAATGCGGAAGCGCCGCCACCTGCGAACGAGAAGGAAATGGCTCGGGAGGTGCCTTCCGGCCAGTCGGGCATCAAGAGTCCGGCAATCAGACGACTAATGGCTTGGCCACAGTCCTTGAGAATGGCGCCGGAGGTCTCCACCAAAAGCGCCAGCGGGATCTGCAGGTTGTGCGTCACCAGCTGCCCCGTGGACTGATCCCGCCACTCCGCGTCGCCCACGGCGTCGCGATCCGCGAACACCCCAAGCACACGCTCTGACTCTGACTGACTGCCGCCCGGTACTGCGGCGCGTCGAGCCTCGAGTGCAGCCGCCAGTGCCAGCGCCAGCGACTCAGAGCTGGGCACGCCGTACAGCGTCACCACATCACGTGACGGGCGCTCACTGAAGCGCGACCCCCGCACGGAACTCACCTGCGCCCACACCGGAGAAGGCTCAGACCCTTCATCCAGGCGTACTAAAACATCCATCGTGCTCCTCCTCTTGGTTGCCGTCCACCGAAACGCGGGCGCATCGTTCCACGGACGTATACGGACTGAGCACGCCAGCAGACGGCGATCCGTTCGCCTGTTCTTCTACTAGACGCTCTAGAGTACTACCTCGCAATACACCATTTCATCACGCCGCACAGCGCTTCGTGACACGACCGTTGCACGGCGCGGCTCTTAACAGATTTTCAGCTGGCACGTCTGTCTAGTGTACCCCAGCTCGGGAGTTGGCCGTGTCTCAGGTTCGAGTGCTCGTCACACTGCTCGCATGCGCGGTTGCCGCCAGTTCCTGCGGCCAATCGGCAACGGCTTCGGCTGGCGGCAACCCACGCCCGTCATTCGCGTCGTCGGGCCCGCGCGAGCAGACGGCCGACCAGCAGGTGAGCCACGTCCTGAGCCGCCTGACGTTCGGGGCGCGCCCGAGCGACGCGGACCGCGTGCGCTCCATGGGCGTGGACCGGTGGATGGAGGAACAGCTCCACCCAGAGCGGATTCCCGATGCCGCCGCCGACGCGTTTTTCGGGAGTTACGAGACGTATCACCGCTCACCGGACGAACTGGAGCAAAAATACCCACGTCCGCAGACGGTGCTCAATCAGTTGGGAAAGTCGCCGACCGCCGAGCAGGCGAAGGCTGACAGTGCGCGACTCCGCGAGTTGCAGCTGGCACAGCGCCGTCTGCTGACCGAGTTGCAAAGCGGGCGCGTGGCCCGCGCCCTCCTCACCGATCGGCAACTCAACGAAGTGATGACCGACTTCTGGCTCAATCACTTCAGTGTGTATGTGCAGAAAGCGCCGGTCGAGCACTACCTGCTGGCACAATACGAGAACGAAGTCATCCGCCCGAACGCCCTCGGACAATTCCGCACACTGTTGGGCGCCGTCGCGAAGAGTCCGGCGATGCTCTTCTACCTCGACAACTGGGAAAGTCAGGTCGACAGCAATCGGCTACGGCTCAACGCGCAGGGGCGGCCGATCCCCAGTGTGACGCCGCTGCAGGCTCAACGCGCACTGGAGCAGCGGCAGCGCGCGGGACTTCCAATGCCGGCGGGCGTGAATCCTCAAAACGTGCAGCAAGCCGTGGCGGCTCAACGCCGGCGTGGCTTGAACGAAAACTACGGTCGCGAACTGCTCGAGCTCCACACACTCGGCGTGGACGGTGGCTACACGCAGACCGATGTGATCAACGCCGCGCGTGCGCTCACCGGCTGGACGCTGCTCAGACCGCCCGTCAGTGCCTTCGCCTTCAAACCGCAGATGCACGACGCCGGCGAGAAGGTGCTGCTCGGACACCGACTTGCCGCCGGCCGCGGCATGGAAGACGGCGAGGAGGTGCTCGACATCGTCGCGCGCCATCCGTCTACCGCGCACTATATCGCCTTCAAGCTCGCTCGCCGCTTTGTGGCGGATACGCCATCCGCCGCGCTGGTGGACCGAGCGGCCAAGACCTTTACCGCAACCGATGGTGATATTCGCGAAGTCGTGCGCACGATCATCACGAGCCAGGAGTTCTTTGCTCGCGACGCGTATCGCGGCAAAGTAAAGACGCCCTTTGAAGTCGTGGCGAGCACATTGCGTGCGCTGAATGCGCAGCCCGATTCCACCCCGCGCACCGCCGCGCTCGTCGCGTTCCTCGGCCAGCCCATCTACGGGCACCAGACGCCCAACGGCTGGCCTGAGACTGCCGATCAGTGGATGAACACCGGCAGCATTTTGAATCGCATCAACTTCGGGATCTCCGTGGCGGCGAATCGCGTGCCCGGCGCATCGGCGCTCGGATGGAACGGCGCAGAAGCGCTGAAGAATGCGCCCCTCGATCAACAGGTAGATGGCGTGGTGCGCGCCCTGCTCGGCGGTGATGTGTCAGTGGACACACGCGCCATTCTGACGAGCGGTGCGAACCCGCTTGCCAAATTTCCGCCGCTCAAGGGACTGCCACAGATCGTCGGGTTGGCCATCGGGTCCCCCGAATTTCAGAGGAGATAGCCCCATGACGATGCCACGCCGGTACTTTCTGAAATCGGGCGCGCTCGCGCTCGCGACCATGGGGCTCAGTCCGTCATTCCTGCGGCGCACGGTTTTCGGGATGGAACTCCCCGCCGCGGCCAAGGGGAAAGTGTTGATCTGCCTCTTTCAGCGCGGCGCCGCCGACGCGCTCAACGTGGTCGTTCCGTTTGGCGACAAGTCGTACTACCAACTCCGCCCCAACATCGCCATCCCGGAGCCGTTGCGCGGGCAAGGCACGGCGGCGGCGCTCGATCTCGATGGGTTTTTTGGATTGCACCCTTCGCTGGCGCCGCTGAAGCCGTTGTGGGATCGCGGGATGCTCGCACCGATCCACGCCGTAGGAAGTCCGAGCAGCACGCGCTCGCACTTCGACGCGCAGGACTACATGGAGAGCGGCACCCCCGATCGCAAAGCCACGAACGACGGCTGGCTCAACCGCTATCTCGCGACGAGCGGTACCTGCGAGGCCTCCTGCGAGCCGTCGCCGTTCCGCGCGGTGGCCATGACGCAGCAGACGCCGCGCATTCTTGCCGGTTCGGCGCCGACCGTTGCCATGAACACCCTCGAAGAGTTTTCGGTGCGCGGGGGGGGCGATCAAACCGCACGACTCGAGGCGCTCTACCGCACCGGGTCAGCTGACGTCATTCACGGCGCCGGCAAAGACATGTTCGAAGCGGTGAAGATGCTCAAGTCCGCCAATCCGTTGCAGTACCAGCCCCAGAATGGCGCCGAGTATCCGAAGACGCCCTTCGGCAACCATCTCAAGCAGATCGCGCAGTTGATCAAGAGCAACGTCGGACTCGAAGTGGCGTTTGCGGATATCGGCGGCTGGGACACGCATGTGAATCAGGGAGCGGCGACGGGTGCGCTTGCGCAGCGGCTCGATGATTTTGCCAAATCGATTGCCGCGCTCACCGCCGACCTCGGCGACCGGATGGACGACGTGGTGATTCTGACGATGAGCGAGTTTGGGCGAATGGCGCGCCAAAATGGGAATGGTGGCACCGACCATGGCCATGCCGGCGCGATGTTCGTGATCGGCGGCCATGTGCGGGGGAAGCAGGTGTACGGCACCTGGCCTGGATTGGCGCCGGAGCAACTGTACGAGGGGCGCGACCTCGCGCTGACCACCGACTTTCGCACGGTCTTTGCGGAAATTGCGGGGCGGCATCTGGGGGCGTCCAAGATGGACGCGCTGTTCCCAGGGTTTTCACCGCATGGGGGGCTGGGGTTGCTCGGCTAGCTCCGCATGGCGCGGCGACGCAACACGGCGTCGCCGAGCAAGACAGAGGTGATGTCTTCTCGCTTGACGAGTCGTTATTTTTCACGCGTGAACTCATTCCGCCTTGCCGCCATCTTCTCGCTCGCGCTCACCGCCGCGAGCGCCCCCGCGCAGTCCGGCACCCGCGCCCCGAACGCCAACGGCCGCGTGCCGATTCTCGAGTATCACCTCGTCAGCGACAAGGACACTCGCTGGGGGCGTTCCGTCGAGCATTTCAGGCGCGATCTCGAGCTGCTCTATCAACGCGGCTATCGCCCGGTGACCGTCGCGCAGTTCATCGACGGCAAGTACGACATCCCGTCCGGTATGACGCCCGTGGTGTTCACGTTCGACGATTCGTCACCAGGACAGTTCCGCTACATCGAAAAGAATGGCACGCTCGAAGTGGACCCCGCGAGCGCCGTTGGCATTTGGCTCGACTTCCATCGTGCGCACCCAGACTGGGGAAAGCGCGCGACGTTCTGCCTGCTGCCGGGTGCCGCTGCGGGGCACGCATTCTTTGGCGATCGCGGCATCGAAGGACAGAAGAGCGCGTGGCGCCTGCAAAAGGTGAAGTTCCTTGCCGAGCAGGGCTTTGAGCTGTGCAATCACACGCTTTGGCACGCCAATCTGGCGAAGTACAGCGACGCCGTGGTGCAGGAACAGATTGCGCGTGGCGTGCTCGCGATCGACTCTGCCGTTGCCGGCTACAAGGTGCGCACCTTTGCGTTGCCGTTGGGTATTTGGCCCAAGAACCGCGCGCTGGCCAAGTCCGGCGTGTGGCGCAATCCCAAGAATGGCCAAGAAGTCCGCTACAACTTCGACGCGATTCTTGAAGTGTCGGGCCCAGCCGCGCACAACCCAACGTCGGCCAAGTTCAATCCCCTGTCGCTGCCGCGCATTCAGATTGTGGGCACGGAGCTCGAGAAAACGCTGGACGATCTCGACAAGCGCAACGACCGACTCGTCACGGCGGGCGCAAAAAAGTAGCGCGAGGATCGCGCTAGGATTTCTTGCGCGCGGGACGCAGCGCGTCGATCGCCTGCTGCAGCGCCACGCGTTGCGCGGTATTCGCGGTCGCCTGCAGCAGGACCTCGTAGGTGGTGATCGCCGTCTTGAGCGCGACGGGATCGTCTTCGGCGCCGGCGAGACCGGCGGCGTTGTCGGCAAGGTTCACCTTGGCGAGCGGATCGTCGGGAAAGCGATCCACCACCTGTTGCCACCGCTGCACGCGCCCGCGGGGCGTCCCTTCGGTGAGCGCCCACATGTGCCAGCCCGCGCGATTGGCCGGGTCGAGGGCGATGATGCGTGAGGCGAGGTCGCCCACGACATCCGGTCCGCGGCCCGTGAGCCAGAAGGCGTTGGCGAGCCCAACCAGCGCGCGCACGTGGTCGGGGTGGCGCGACACCACCACCTCGAAAATCGGGCCAGCCACCTCGTGGAGGTCCTGATAGAACTCCGCGGCCGCGACGAGTTCGTCGATGGGCGCGACGCGCGCCAGGCGCGTGACTTCTTCAAGGAGTCGTGGGACATCGCCCCTATTCCGATACTCTTGAACGATGGCGTCGAGTTGTGCGCGTGCGCCGGCATCACCGGTGGGGATCAGAATGTCCATGACAGGGAATTTACCCGAGCGACGCTCGAGAGGGAGCCGGAAGGCGGTCGGACCGCGGCGCGTGCTGGTTTCGAGCGCCGCCGAGCCGCTCGACGGGATCGGCGAGCAAAAACCATAAAGAAAGGTGCCCCCGTCAAGGCTAAGGGTTGCGCGACGGAGGGTCTGGAGGCATAATCAAGGGTACGCCTCGCCCGACAGGTGTTCGGGCCATGGGGAGCAAGATCGCCGGACCGCGCGTGTTTTTTCCGCTCGAGTCCCCGCGAATCGCCCGCACTGTCGCGGGTAGCCGTTGCATCAGACCGCATCCATACCGTTTGTGCCGCGCTTTGTGCGCATCCGTGACGCCGACGAGCGATTCGTCCGTCCATTTCAGCTTCCAACGCATCACCAGCACCATCACACACCGTCATGACTGAAAGACGTCCCAACCGTCGTGGCCGCGGCACTCGCGGCCGTGGAAGCGCTTCGGCGCCCGCCCCTGATCAGCAGGGTGAAGAAGATCCGTACCGCGATGCGTCAGAAGACGCACCAGCGCCCGCTCCAGCCGAGTCGCCCACTGCGCCTCCGCCCACGGAATCGGCGGCTGAGGCACCGAGTTATGCCGACGCACCGCGTCAGGGCGGCGATGGCGGTAATGCGGGAACTGGTGGCGGGCATAGCGGCGATCGCCCGCCCAGGCGCGGACAGGGCGGGCAGCAGGAACGCCAGCAGGAACGCCAGCAGGGCGGCAACAATGACGGTGGGGATCGTCAGGGCGCGCGACGCGGCCGCCGGAACCGGCGCGGCAGGAATCGCGGCGCCGGTGGTGGTGGCGGCGGTGGGAACGAGCCGAACCAGCAACAGTCACAACATTCAGGGCCGCCAGCGGTCATTGTGCCCGATGGCGTAACAGAAGGGTGGTATGACCCAGCGCGTGATGCCGGCTTCGTGCGCCGCGCCACCTTCAGCTACCTGACAGATCCGGGCGATGCCTATGTGCCGCCGCATGTAATGCGCGAGTTCGGACTGCGGCGCGGCGACAAGATTGTGGCCTCGGTTGGGCGCGATCATCGCGGCCGTCTGACCGTCGCCGAGATTACTTCTATCAACGATGGCGTGCCGGCAGACGCGCTGAAGCGTCCAGACTTTCAGACGCTGACGGCGAGCTATCCCGAGCGCACGCTGGTGCTCGAGACTGGCCGTCCGGCCAAGGGTGGCCCAGAACTCACGCGTCGCGCGATCGACCTCATTGCGCCGATTGGCTACGGCCAGCGTGCGCTCATCGTCGCACCGGCACGCGCCGGCAAAACGATGCTCATGCAGGCGATCACCGAGGGCATCGCCATTAATCACCCCGCCGCGACACTCCTGATTCTGCTCGTGGATGAGCGCCCAGAAGAAGTGAGTGAAGCCATCTCGTGGGGCGTGGGCGAAGTCATTGCGAGCAGCTTCGACCAGCCGGCCAAGCGGCACGTGGAAGTGGTGGAGATGGTGATGGAGCGCGCCCGTCGCCTCGTGGAAACGGGGAAGGACGTGGTGATCGTGCTTGACTCCCTCACGCGCATGGCCCGCGCCTTCAACACCGCCGAACGCGGCACCGGACGCACGCTCTCGGGCGGCCTCGACAGCTCGGCCATGGCGCGCCCCAAGGCGTTCTTCGGCTCGGCGCGCAACATTCTGCCCGAACATGGCGGCGGCTCGCTGACGATCATTGCCACCGCGCTCGTCGAAACCGGCTCGCGCATGGACGACGTGATCTTTGAAGAGTTCAAGGGCACAGGCAACTGCGAAATTAAACTCGACCGCTCGCTCTCCGAAAAACGCATTTTCCCGGCATTCGATATTGGCATGAGCGGCACGCGGCGCGAAGAAAAACTCTACCGCCCCGGTCAGCTCGACGCCATCTACACACTGCGGCGCGGGCTGCAGCAGATGCCGCCACAGAGCGGCATGGAGTGGCTCATCAAGCGTATTGCGGGCACCACGAGCAACGAGGCGTTGCTCGCGGGGTTGTAGCCAAACCGCACCGCCTTCGGGCTATGCAGTTGCCACATAAGAAAAAGCGCCGCCGGCTCTCAAGCCGGCGGCGCTTTTCATTGCGCGAGCGCGTGCCCTCGGACGTTAGGCTTTCACATACTCATCCCACAGGGCGGCCATCGCGCGCATTCCGCCACGCAAGTTGGCCACGCTAATCCACTCGTCCGGCGCATGGGCGTTCTCGCCCGGGAGTCCAAAGCCCACGAGCAGGACCGGCACCTTGAGGATGCGTTCAAAATCGCCGACCACCGGAATGCTCCCCCCTTCCCCGACGATCACCGTCTCCTTGCCGAAAGCGGCGCGCAAGGCGCGACGGGCGGCGTCGAAAATCGGGCCGTCGAGTTCGGCGCGCCATGGATGACCGCCGTGCAGATGCTGCACGTGCACGGTGACGCCGGGCGGTGCGACTTTCTTGACGTGCGCTTTCATCAGTTTTTCGATTTTCGCCGGCGACTGCCCTGGCACGAGACGGCAACTGACCTTCGCCATCGCCTTACCGGGGAGCACCGTCTTGGCGCCCTCGCCGGTGTAGCCGCTCAGGAGACCGTTCACTTCGCAGGTGGGACGCGTCCAGAGTTTTTCGAGCGTCGTATACCCGGGCTCACCGCCGAGTGACTTCACACCGATTTCTTTTTTGAATCGCACATCGCTGAACGGCAACTTCTTCATCCCTTTGCGCACCGCGGCACTGAACGGTTTGATGGCATCGTAGAATCCTTTGATGGCCACCTTGCCGCGCGCGTCGTGGAAGGTCGCGAGAATGCGTGCGAGCGCCATGCCAGGGTTCACGACGGCGCCGCCATACATGCCGGAGTGGAGGTCGCTGGCCGGGCCGGTCACGTCAATCTGGAAATACGCCAGGCCACGGAGTGAGCTGAGAATGCTCGGAATGCCGGGGGCGAACATCGTCGAATCGGAAATCACGACGGCGTCGCATGCGAGGCGCTGCGCGTGCTGACGGATGAACGGTTCAAGATTCTCACTGCCGACTTCTTCCTCGCCCTCGGCGAGCACGATGATGTTGCAGGGCAACGTGCCGCGCGTGGCGAGATGCGCTTCGAGCGCCTTCACGTGAATCCAAAGCTGACCTTTATCGTCCACCGAGCCCCGCGCAAAGAGCTTGCCGTCGCGGATGGTGGGTTCGAACGCTGGGGAGGTCCAGAGCTCGAGCGGTTCGGGCGGCTGCACGTCATAGTGGCCGTACACGAGCACGGTCGGCGCACCGGCCGGCGCCTTTTTCCATTCGGCGAGCACCACGGGGTGGCCGGCCGTCGGAATGGTCTCGGCGGTGAAACCAATCGCGGTCAGTTTGCCGCGGAGCCAGTCGGCGGCGGCGCGCATATCGCCGTTGTGTTCGCTGCGGGCGCTGACGCTCGGAATGCGCAGAAACTCAAAGAGCTCGTCGTGAATGCGCTGATCGTTGGCCGAGAGCCATTGCTCGAGATCGGCGGGAATGGTGGGTTTGGTCATAGCGGTCAATCAGTCCAGGGAAAAGGTTGTGCGCGTGTGGGCCATTCACCGTTCCACACGCCGAGGAACCAGAGCCGCTTGCGCGCAATCAGCGCCCCGTCGCGCACCATCGCAACGCGTTCGCCCTGATCGATGCGCTGAAAGCAGCAGTTCAACTTCTGAATAAGCTTTGGTTCGGCGACTTCGTCGTCGAGGACCAGCAATATGCTGGCGCCAATTTTGGCCGAACCTTTAAACGTATCCCACAGGTCGTACTGATTGGGGCGCCCCATCAGGTTGAGCGAGAGGACGTGCGGCTGCCCCTTCAGGTGGAACGCGAGTTCACTCGCATCCTGATACCGTTCCGCCGCAAAGTACAACGTCGTGACGCCGAACTTGGCACGATCCGCGTAAAAAACTCGTCTCCGATCCACGGCCTTTGCGACGTCGTCCCATCCAAACGCCTTCGCCACCTGATCGCGATCGGCGCGGAGCGGGAGAATGGGCGTCACCACGTGCACGTACACGACAAGCGAGAGTGCGGCCGCAAAGATGAGACCGCCATTCATCCATCGGCGTCCCCGATCGGACGTGGGCGGTTCGACCGCCGCCAGCACCATCGCGGGGATCCACGCGAGCGCGGGCCAGTTGGCTTCCACGGAGCGCCGAGTGGCGCTGTATACAAAGAACGCGAGACAGGTGACCGCAACTGTACCCAATACCACGCGAAGTCCGCTCGGGGTGGGATCAAAGGCGCGCCG
>CANIWQ010000055.1 GCA_947471365.1 Gemmatimonadota bacterium
ACGCCGACCCAGTTGGCCGATCTGATGCGCGACGCTGGGCTCATTGTGGAGCAGGCGTTTGACGCATTCACGGAGCAGCCGGTCAACCGCCGCTCGAGCGAGATGCTACTCGTCGCCCGCAAAGACGGATAGTTCGCCGAGGGTTGATTAACCTCGTCCCGAGTTACTCGACGACGTACACCAGCTGTTTGCTCGCGGCGTGTGTCGAGCAGAATCCGCCGAAGGTGCCCGCGTAGGCGATAATAAAATCCTGCGTATCGCCCGGATTCACGTCAAAGAGACCGAGGTGGTGACGCACGGAGTCTTTGTTCGCGATACGTACCACCGTGTGGCTTCCCACGGCGCGAACAAAGATCGTCTCGGGCAGCTCGGATTTCGACCACCCGCGGTGCAAGTACGCCGTGCCGCCTCGCTCAACGGTGATGTCTACCGCAGGGTGGTCGATGGCAAGCCATGCGACGACCCCAATAGCAGCGACGACCGCTGCGACGGTCAGGCTACGGCGCACGGATAATTGCCACCGCGTTGACGACGCGGCCGTCGCTAAAGGTGAGCACAAGCGGCAGGGAATCGCCGGCAGCGAGTCGGCGTGTGAGTCCGGTGACCATCAGGTGTTTGCCTCCCTGCCGGAGATGAAGGGAATCATGTGACGCGATGGTGGCGCCCGTGTCGAGCGGAATCATATGGATCATGCCGGTCATCGCCATCGTTTCGTGCATCGTGACGGTGGCGGCCTGCGGGGACGATGCCGACTGTAGCTTGACCGACGTAAACTCGTGATTGACGATAGAAAGGTATGCGGCGGTCGTACCCGCTGAGTCCGCGGGGCGTGCCCACGCGTCGTTGACGGCAATCGGTGGTGTTGCTGTTTTCGGAGTACAGGCGCCGACCGCGATGGCCGCGCAGATCAACAATGAACGCATGAGAACAACTTCCTCAAGTCGGCAGCCACATCCTGCCACCGTGTTTCTGGGGGATAGAGCGCTTGCAGGCGACCGGCGCGGTTGACCAGATAGGCGTGTGCGGGATGCGCCACGCCGTAACTGTCCGCGGGTCGGCCGGGGGATTTACTGTACTCTTTATACGACGTCACCGCCCAGGCCTGTTGGATCGCGTCCAACTCTTTCCGAGGCGGGGCCAAACCAATGAAGGTCGAGTCAAAGCCCTGCGCGTAGAGCGCGGTGCTTTCCGGTGTGTCGCGGTCTGGGTCGACGCTGATGAACACAAAGCGCATCCGACTGGCGAGCGGTCCGAGTTCGCGCTTCACCCGCTTCCAATCCGTGAGCATCATTGGGCAATAGTCGGGACAATGCGTGTAGCCAAAGTAGATCAACACAAACTTTCCGGTGTCGGCGGCCAGCACATAGGCGGCACCGCTCGCTGATGCGATGACGAGCGGTGGCGCCGGATGCGGATCGTCCATCGCGACGCCGTGAAGCGGCACATCGCGACACGCCGACGCCGCGACTCCCAGCAGGCAGAGCGCCGACAGGGAAGCCCACGACCGAATGGCGTATCGCGTGATCACCGGATTCCTCTGTTGATGCTAGTGCGTGGACGGACTCGGCGGGCCTGCATCCGCCTTCAGCCACCCCGTAGGGAACGTCGCGATCGAGCCCCACAGCGGCAAGATCCGAGAGAACACATATAGCGCAACGAACGGGAGTGCAAAGAGCGCGCCGGCGGCGAGTAACCCCTCTCGGCCGAGGAAATCGACGTGAAAGTCGAGGAAGCCGCGGAAGCTCTTTGAGAACATCTGTCCCCCCATCACCACGTTCCACCGCATAGCGAGCACCTGCACCAGCAGGAAGAGCCCAGACACAAACCCGATCGTCTGGCGGGTGGATGCGGCGATGCGATCCTTGAAGACGATGGCCGCGCCGAGCAGAAAGAAGGGAATCACCGAGCCGATCAACACCTGGAACACGAACATGCTCACAAAGAGGCGTGTGCTGAGCAGCTCCTTGAGAATCACCCAGTCGTGATTGGCCATGTAGGCGTGGTTGATGAGCTCTAGCATCTCCAGCGCCACGTCGACGATGAGAAAGTACCACGCATACTCCATCAACGACTGTGTGCACGCCGCGTCCACCGGCCGTTTCTTGCGCCACTGCACGCCAACATAGCACACCAACACCATTGCAATGCCGGAAACAATCGCGCTGAGCAGGAAAATAACCGGCATCAGCGGACTCGCCCACCAGGGATTCGCCTTGATGGCGCCGAACAAAAAGCCGACATAGCCGTGCAATCCACACGCCGCTGGAATGCCGATGGCGGCAAGCACCAGCATCACTCGCCGGTCGAGTGCCTTGGCTTTCTCGGAAACATCCATCACACCCAGTGCAAGCATCCAATACAGCGTCCGCATGGGAGCGGACTTGGCGTTGGTGGACAGATAGACGATGTCGGTGCGGTACAGCAGCCAAATCTCCACCGCGAGAATGAACAGGTACGTCGTGTAGATAAACCCGAATCCCGCCATCGCCGACGTCAGATTGGGGGTAAACATGATGTTCAGCGCTCGCTCTGGGTGCCCGAGGTGCGTGAGCAATGGGAGTGTAGCAAAGAGCAGGAAGGCCAGTGCCATGAGCATTGCAAAGCGACTGACCGGCTTAAGTTCCTCCTTTCCAAACACATGGTACAGCGACGAGATAATAAACGCGCCGGCGACGATGCCCGTGATATATGGATACAGCACGATCATCGTCGTCCAATAGATGTGCGCCTGATTCGGCAGCACGTAGCCTTCGGTGATGTAGTGATGCATAGCTAGATCACATCCGAGTCGAGGCCGATGTAACGCGTGCGCGGATTGGTTCCGAGATACGACTTGAGCACTTGCACACGGTTCGTGGCGAGAATCCGGCTGATCTCACTGTTGGGATCATTCACATTGCCAAAGATGCGCGCTTCAGCGGGGCAGCACTCCACACAGGCCGGCTTGAGCCCCTTCGTTATGCGGTGGTAGCACCAAGTACACTTGTCGGCCGTATTGGTCTCGGGGTTGAGAAAGCGCGACCCAAAGGGGCAGGCCTGTACGCAGTACCCGCATCCCACGCAGCGCTGTGGATCCACCAGCACCACGCCCTCGGGTGTCTTGTACGACGCGCCGACCGGACACACCTGAATGCACGGGGTGTCGATGCAGTGATTGCACAGCTTCGGAACAAAGAACCCGCGGGAGGGCAGTTGGCCAATCTCTGCCGGTTGGTTGCGATCCGGCGCGTCGTCTGGGAAGCCGTTCTCACCGCCTTTGGGGGAGTTCACGACGACTTCGCCGTTCGGGTAGAACGTGTACTCCTCCACCCACGTGCGGCAGAATCCGTCGGGTACATTGTTTTCTGCCTTGCAGGCGCGAACGCACGAGCCGCAGCCGATGCATTTGGTGGTGTCCACCACGAAGCCGTAGATCACCTCGGGCGCACGCTTCTTGCGTTTGGCAGGCGTTGTGCCAGGGGTGGCATCCTGCGGCAGACGCATCAACGCTGTGGTGACGAAGAGTCCGCCGAATATAAAGGTTTGGGCGCCCGTCGTGGCGACTCTCTCGAGAAAGGAGCGGCGGGTCAGATCGCCGTCGCTCAACGGCTGTGTCATTTGACCACCGTCGTATGTGGATTGTGGCAGTCGGTGCACTTGGACGCGGCCGTATATTTGCCGCCCGTCTCGATGATGTGCCGCTCGACGTTCTTGATGCTCTTGAGCGTGCTGGGCCGCTCAAATGTTTTGAGGTGACACCATTCGCACTCTTGAATGCCGCTGGTGACGCGGAGTGCTTTGGGATTCTTTTTGATTTGATCGGGATAGGCGTCCACGGAGTCTTCGCTCATGACTTTCACGTGGAGCAGGCCAGGGCCGTGGCAGTTCTCGCACTGCGGCGTATGATGCTTGCCTTTGGCCCAGGCGTCATTGATTTTGGCGTGGCAGTCGGAGCAGGCTTCGCTGCCGAGGTGGCGCGGTTCGCGCTTGGCGGCTTCAGGAATCGCGGAGGCCCGGAAGGGCCCTTGCGTGCCGAAGTCTTTAGGCACCACTTGCGCGCGGGCGCCAAGAAACGCGATCACAACGATCGCGACGAGTCCGAAGAGTCGAACAAAGTGTCGTGCGTGCCCCATGAACTGCCCCTGGCAGAAAGGTGGCCGCAACTTGGCAGATCAGGGAAAAGCGACGGCGATGGAGCCAGTGACTCCATCGCCGCCTCTCCCCGATTACCACATCAGAACGTCGGTCGCCCAGTTTCGAGCGGGAGTGCCGACGGGTGCCAGCTAACCGTGAACGTCAGCCAGTTTGCGGTATACGGGTTGTAGTTGTTTCCGAGGAAGTGGTACTGACCGGTGTTGGTGCCGGAGGTGGCGCCGATGTTGCCGGGCAGGTTGCCAGAGAAGTTCGTGGCCACGGGACCGCCGGCAAGCGTCGTCGTCGTGAAGACCGGCGCCAACGTGCGGAAGTCGTTCTGCTTGTAGGTCTCACCCTGATAGCGCAGCGTGAACGCCCAGTTCTCATCCATGCGATAACGGAGGGCGAGGGCCATCGGCTGGAGCTTCTGGGAGACTTCCGGCCAATCCTCGGCCGTGGCGGTCAGGTTCTGCGCGGCCGTGCCACCCGTGGGTGCCGCCGCATTGCGGTTGTACACCCAGAAGTGCCCTTCCGTGCTCGACGCGCTGGCGGTCATGTCCAACACGTCCGGAATCAACACCGCGTTGACGCTGACGAACGTCGTCGTGCTCTTGTCGCTGTTCGTGTTCGTCCACTTGTACGTGGGGTTGTCATACGTGGCAGAGCCCACCGCGCCCGTGCGGACGCGCATGTTCAGGATGTTGTCGATGTTTTCATTGGAGTATCCCACGCTCACACCGACGCGCTTGTTGGGGGTCCAGTCGACATCCACGCCCGTCATCGTGCTCTTGTCGCTCGCCGTGCCGTACTGCGCGCCGGGGAACTGATCGTCACCGGTCTGGTAGGTGAGCGCAACCGTAAGTTCGTCAATCGGCGTCACCGTCGCCAAGAAGTTGAGGCGCTTGCGGTCACGGTTGGAAATGTCGAAGCGGCGGAAGCCCAGGATTTCAGTGCCCGATTCTCTGTACCACCCATACCGGCGCTCGCCAGCCGAGTAGCTCGCGTGCAGCGAGATCCAGTCCAACCCGTTGTAGTCAAGGCTGATGCGCGGCGTTTTTTCGCGCGTCGTCTGCGCATTCCGCTCGTCCACGTTCCGGTTCCAGTCTTCCACCGAGTACCCAATCGCCAACGCAAGCGACCGCACCAACTCGTACGTGGCGCTTACCTCAGTATTGATTTTGTTGTACGGCACGACCTCGGTGTACAGCGAGTCTGCGAGCGCAAAGCTACGATCGCTCACGACCAACGCCTTGATATGGAACTGTGCGGTGGAGTTATCGTAGCTGTGGTTCCGGTACCGGGCCGCCAACGTCAGGCCCGCAAACGGCCGGCTCGTCGCCGAGAAATTGACGGTGGACTGTTTCACCTTGCCGTCCAGGCTCGCTCGGGCGTTCGAGACCAAGCCATAGTTCACGTTGGACTTCAACGAGTCGTTGTTGGTCTGGGCAAAGAACGGATCGTTCTGGTACTGCCAGCTCCCCGACACCGATCCCGTGACGCGCGTTTTGTACGGGAGCGAGAGAGCACCAACGATTGTGGCCGCATGCGCCGTGTTGTCTGGCGCAAGTGATACGAGTGAGCTGGCCGCGCCGAGGGTCGGCGAACTCACGGCCTGCATCGGGTTGTCCACCATCACCGACTTCACCGCGTTCTGGAACCGCGAGTAGTCATACGAGACGGTGAACTGGTAGCTCTTGATCACCTTGCCGAGGATGCCGTCGGGCCCCTTGGCAGCGCTGAACGACTGCGCGAGACGAATGTCGCTCGTGGTCTGGTCAATTGGCGAAACGAACTCGCGCTGCGGCCCGCTGGAGCCATTGAAGCTGATCGATTGCGGGATGCCGCCCTTCTTGGCCGTGTGGATGTACTCAGCCTTGAAGTCGAGAGCGGACGTCGGCGTAATCCCAAGTGACATCTTCATGGGATCCCACACCGAGCGGACGTTCCCGATGTACGGCGCATTGCGCCACGCGGTCGAATCGGGACGCGGGACCGGCAGGGTATTGAAGCCGGGGACAACGTTCTCGGCGCCTGGCGAACGGGCGTCCGACGAATACAGGTGCTGGAAGCGGCTCCAGCTCAGGTCAAAATCGTAAAGGCCCGGGCGCTTGGCTTGCAACCAGAGGTTCTGGTCGGTGTCGCCGGGGCGCCGGTAGGTGAGTTGATACGTGCCGAAACTATCGGCTGGCGTATAGATGAGTTTGAGGCGCTCTAAGAGCATGCCCGCGGGTAGCGAGCGATACTCCTCGAACTTGCCTCGATCCAAAGCCGACGGTTCCGTGGTGAACGTTCGTACGCCCACCTCGGCTGCGGCTGAAACGCTCCCGCTCTTGGGCGACGCCTGTCCGGAGCCTGTCGAGGGAATCCCCAGGACCACTCCGCAGGCGACGACGCACGCGGTCAATGTCTGAAAATGACGCATCGTTGGTTTCCTTTGCGAGTAGCGTCAGCGAGTGAAGAAGGCGCCGGCGGGATGATTCGAACCGTGAATGTTCAGGTGGCAGTTACTGCAGCCTTTGTTGTAGGCGAAGCGAACCGTGGCCTGGTCGGTGGACTTTGCCACTGAGCCGCCGTGTGCGGTAGGATGGCACTGCTGGCACAACCGAGGACGCGACACCTTGAGCATCTTTTCCTTGTTGCTGCCGTGCGAGTCGTGACAGTTGGCACAGCTCTCAATCACCGGCGTGTGCTCCCAGAGGAACGGACCACGCTTCTCCTGGTGACAGCTGAAACACGTTTCCGCCACAGTGACGCCATTCAAGAGCTTGTCATTGGCGGAACCGTGCGGGTTGTGGCAACTGGTGCATTCCATCTTCTTTTCGCCGAGCGGCATGTGCGAATACTTGGCGATGGCCGCCTTCTTCTGCGCGTGACAGGTGCCGCAGGTGGCCGCGACGGTCGACTTCTTGAGTGCGCCACGCTCCGATTCGTGATGCATCACGGCGTGACAATCCGTGCACGCCACGTTCCGCGCTTCGTGCGCGCTGCCCTTCCACAGCGTCCGCGCGGTCTTCTCATGGCACTGCAGACACACGGCGTTGCGATCGGCAACCGTGGTCGTGGTCTTGCGGCTGTAGGTGATCATCTCTCCCTTTTCTTCGCCGCCGGAGTTTGCGTGCGTCTTACTCGGGCCGTGGCACGATTCGCAGCCCTTCTTCTCATGCTCGGTGCGGGGGCGACCCATCAAGAGCTGCCCTTTGCCAGACTCAAGAAACGGAGTGGCCATCTTCTTGTGACACTCGAGGCACGATTCGTTGCCGGCATAGCCCGCCGCCGGCTTTTGCGCGTGCGCCGCCGACGGCAACACGGCGACCGCCAATGCGGTCACCGCAATCGCCACGCCACGGAACAGATGTTGGATCGCTGTCATTTCACTTCCTCTGGCCGCCCACGGTTGGGGCGGCGCGTCGGGGTAGGGTAATAGCCAGGATTACGGCTTGGCCTTCGCGGCGAGCTCGTGCACGTACTTCGACACAGCGGCCATTTCCTCTGGCTTCATTTTGTCCTTGAACGACTTCATGTCTTCGCTCTTCCCCTTCGTCAGCACCTTCACCACGGAATCATCGGTCCGCTTGGCCATAAATTCCGCGTCAAACTTTTTGATTTTTTCGAACTTCTTGACCATCGTCTGCGGCGGCGATCCGATCACCCCGTGGCACTTCTTGCAAAACTCGTCGTAGAGCGCCTTGCCGTCTGGGGCCTGCGCTGCAGCGCTGGTTGTAATCGCCGTGGCGAGGATGCCGACCATCAGAAAAACACGCATGGGTTACTCCTTGGATTTGGGCGCAGGTGGGAACGTGTCAACAAACTCGGGCTTCTTGAGATCGCCGTTGGGACCGCGCAACGTCACGAGATAGCGCGTCATCTCCTCGATCTCCTGGTGGGACAACGTCGGCGGGCCAAAGCTCGGCATCTTCGTTTCCGAATGGAATCGAAGCGGGTTCTCGAGGAACGAATGGAGCCAAGCGCCCGAGTGCTTCAAGCCAATTTCGGTGAGCGGCGGCGCGTCTTCCTTGGTTCCGCCACCCTTGCCACCGATCGCGTGGCAGCTCCCGCACCCTTGGGCGGCGTATAGCGCGCGGCCAGCCCGTTGTACGGAACTCAACGGACGTCCAGTTTCGGGAGCCACTGCTTCCGCGCTGTCTTCCGCCATGGAAGCGCCGACGAGCAATACGCAGCTGCCTGCAATCGCCAGCAGTGAGGCGCGGGCCAACGGACGCTTCGAGAACGATCGCGTGCTCTTGCGATCGAAGAACGGCAGCAGCACGAGCACGATCACCAGCACCGCGGGGATACCCACCGCGACGAAGCTCTCCATTGAACCGGGGACCAGTTTTAGCAACTGGAAGAACGGCAGAAAATACCATTCGGGACGCGGCACATACGAACTGTCCGTGGGATCGGCCGGCGGTTCGAGCCCCGCACCAAAGCTGCGGGCCAGTTGCAGCAGGATCAGCACGATCGCCGCACCCATCACCACATCTTTCGTTGTGATGTCGGGCCAGAACGGGACGCCAGCGCCCTTGCTGCGATCGTAGGCCTTCTTATAGAAGGCGGGATACTCGGCATCGCTGGTGTGCGTCGGCGCATCGGCGTCGAGCGCCTTCGTCCGCGGGGCAATGCCTTGGCGCACGATGATAGCCAAGTGCAGCAGAACAGCAATGAAGAGCATCAGCGGAAGCAATAGCACGTGGAGTGCGTAGAACCGCGCTAACGTGGCGGCGCCGAGTTGGCTGCCACCGCGGAGCAACCGCACCAGAATCCCGCCAACAATCGGCGCGGTGCCGGCGATGTTCGTACCCACCTGCGTCGCCCAGTACGCCTTCTGGTCCCACGGCAGCAGATAGCCCGTAAAGCCGAAGCCGAGGACGATGAAGAGTAGCACCACACCGATCAACCAGTTGATCTCGCGCGGATACTTGTACGCGCCCATCACGAACACGCGGGTCATGTGCGCGAGCACCAGCACCACCATGGCCGACGCGCCCCAGTGGTGAATGCCACGGAGCGTGCTGCCACTCACGACCTGATCCTGCAAATACCGGATGCTGTCGTACGCGTGGTCGGGCGACGGCGAGTAGTACATCGCCAGCACAATCCCGGTCACCACTTGCACCGCGAACACCGTCAACGATGCGCTGCCGAGCGTGTGGAACCAGGTTAATCCGCCGGGCATTTTGCGGTCGAGCAATGCCTTGCGTACGCCAACGAGGTCCACCCGCTCGTCGATCCATTTAAATGGGGAGGCCATGATTACGACACCACCCGCTCGGCAATGCCGAGGCGGAAGTCGCGGTACCGCACATACACGGCGCTCTCGCGCACTTCAACTTCCAGCTCATCCAGCGGGCGCGGCGGCGGGCCGTCCATCACCTTGCCGGTCTTGATGTCAAACTGGCCGCGATGGCAGGGGCAGTAGAATGATTTCTTTTCTTTATCGTGGACGTAGGAGCAACCGAGGTGCGTGCACTTGGCGTTGTAGGCTTTGAACTTTTCGCCATCTTCGGTGAAGAGCCATACGCCGTTCAGCGTGCGCGTCTCAATCCACGCGTCCTGGTCGGTCTTCACAAAGTTCACGCGCACCGGCTCACCAACGTCAATCAACGCGACGTCGTCCGCCACTTTGATCCAATCGTCGGTCGGCTTCTTGGGAAGCGCGGGAGAGACAAAGGCCCCAGCCGCCGGCACACCGACTGCAAGTGCAGTCAGTCCGGCGCTCACGGTACTCACCTTGTGCAGGAACCCGCGACGATCGATCGTGCCGGTTTCCGGCGCCTCGTCTTCGGGTTGGAGCTTCTGGGTGGGAGTGGGCTCGTCCATATGGGTAGCGTCAATCCTGAAGAGGGTGTGGCATTCGCTCCGATTCACTGGTCGGCGCAATCTTTGTATGTGCAAGGTGCGAGCCGAACTCAGTATTTCTACGTAAGTTGAGCTACGGCAACTCGTTAGAGCTCTTTGCTCGCCACGCAACGAGAGAAGCCGAATGGGTGAAATCCCCCATCTTTGGCGCTGTGGTGCTATAATTTGTGGGGCATATCACCATGCTGCGAGGCAGTGCCGATACACGCAACTTCTTTCTAATCAGCGCGATACCAGCTTTGCGGCGCGAGGCTCTCATCTTGCAGTAGCTCTTGGTCGCGCGCACAATCGCAGTTCACTCCGTCTCCCGGAGACTCGATGGCGTTGTCTCAACAGCCGGCACCACGCCCCACGTCATGGGTGCATCGAGTGTACGGTCGCCTCAATCGGCGGCTACTCGCGTGGTTCCTGCTGTTCTCGCTCCTCCCGGTCCTCGGCACTAATGCGGTCGGCTACGGACGTAGCGCGACCATTATCACCGAGATTGTCGAGCGCTTTCTGGTGGCCTACGCGCGCCTCGAGGCACAGCACATTGGGGACCGCATTCAGGAGCGCCTGAAGACCTTACGGGCGATGGCCGCAGGGAACGAGACGTTGCTTGCGGGCGTGATGAACGCCAGTGGACAGGGCAGCGGAACGCCAGCCGAAGGACGATCGGCCCTCGTCGTCTCCCCAGAAGCGGTGCAGCGCTACCTCGCGCGCGCTCGGCAAGAGATGCGAGCCTTCGATGCGCTCGCCCTGTTCACGGTGGACGGTCGCATGGTGGCGGCGACCGACTCGCTCATTGTGTGGGGGGCGCCTCCGGCGGCGCATGTGCGCAGCGGATTCGCCGAGTTCGTACAGGGGGGAGAGGACTCCCCCGGGACCCTCGTGCTCCGTCTGATTGTGCCGATCCTGCGCCGCGACTCGCTCCCGGTTGGATATCTGGTGGCGTCGGTCCGACGGACCTCGGCCGCCGCGTTTCTCCAACTCCCCGACTATCGGACCAGCGGCATTGAAGGAATTATTTTTGATGCTGAAGGGCACTCGATGATTTCGACGATGCCGCACGCCAATGTGGCCGAACGCTCGTCCGTATTTCATCCGGCACTGACGCCGTCATCCGAGGCGGTGAGTCGCTACTACGATGGCAACGGCCTCCAGCGGATTGCCGCGGTGTCGGATATTCCGCAGTCATCTTGGTTTTTTGTGGCGGAGGTGTCGGCGGAGGATGCGCTCGCTCCGTTGCGTCGTCTTGGCGGACTCTCGCTACTGCTCGAGGTACTCCTCGCCGTGGTCTTGATTGCGACGGCCGTGGTGGTGGCGCGCGAGATCGTGGCTCCGGTGCAACGGTTGGCGGTGGCGGCACGCCGTGTGGCCGCAGGAGATCTTGCGGTGCGTATCCCCGTGCGCGGCCACGACGAAGTGGCGGAGCTTGGGCACGCCTTCAATGAAATGACGCGAGCCCTCGCCGACGCCACGGAACGCGTTGCGGAAATGCACCAGCGCGAGATTGAGCGCGCGTCGCAGTTGGCCACCGTCGGTGAACTGGCCAGCGGGCTTGCGCACGAAATTAAGAATCCGGTCGTCGGAGTGGCGAATGGTCTCGATCTTGTGCGGCGCCGGCACGGCGACGATCCCGCGCTCCAGCCAATCTTCGATGAAATAACGAAGCAACTGCAGCGCATTGAGTCTACGGTGCACGATCTCTTGGCCTTCGCGCGTCCGGCGGCGCCGCGGCTCGGACAGGTGAGCACCAATGCCGTGGTGGCTCGCGCCGTGTTGCTCACGCAACCCGCCGCCGAGCAGGCCGGTGTGCGCATGGTCGTACAGGCGGATGCGGAAGATCCGCAGTTGCAGGCCGATGAAGGGATGGTGTATCAAGCCCTCGTGAATCTGCTGATGAACGCCATGCAGGCCACTCCGGCAGACGGCTCGATTCGTATTGCGACGGGTGTCGAAGGACGTGAGGTGCTCATTGACATCGCCGACACGGGCAAAGGCATTGCCGCGGCCGATCTCCAACAGGTGTTCCGTCCGTTCTTCACCACACGACACAAGGGCACCGGACTCGGGCTCTCGATTACGCGCGGCATTATCGAGCGCCACGGCGGCACCCTCACGATTGAAAGCGCCGAAGGGGTTGGCACGACCGTGCACATTCGGCTTCCCAAACGCATTGACGACTCCGCTCCCTCAGAGGCGACCCGTACATGATTAAGCCGCGCGTCCTCATTTGCGATGACGAAATGCTCATCCGACTCTGGCTCGGCGAGCACCTCGCCGAGGCCGGGTACAACACGGAAACAGTAGAAAACGGCAAGGAGTTGTTGGCGGCGTTTTCGCGCGAGCCGGCAGACCTCGTCTTGCTCGACCTGCGCTTGCCCGGTGAGACGGGGCTTGAGTTGTTGCCCAAACTCAAGGCCATGGACGCCACCTTGCCGGTGATCATGATGTCGGCGTACGGCGAGGTAGAAACTGCGGTCGCTGCGGTGCGTGCTGGCGCGTTTCATTTTCTCGAAAAACCCATCGCCCTGCCAGAACTCGCGCTGTTGCTCGAACAGGCGTTGGAAACGCGACGCCTCCGCTCCGACGTAGACCGGTACCGCGAAACCAATAGTTGGCAGTTTGCGGATGTCGCGCTCGTGGGTCGATCGCCGGCGCTGCGCCGCATTGCGGAGACCATCGCACGGGTCGGCAGCAAGGGAAGTGCGGTCAACATTCTCATTCGCGGAGAGAGCGGGACGGGCAAGGATGTGGTCGCGCGTGCGATTCACGCGCGTGGCCCGCGACGCTCGCAACCGTTTATTAGTGTGAACTGCACGGCGATGCCCGAGCATCTGGTGGAGAGCGAACTGTTTGGGCACGAGGCGGGCGCGTACACGGACGCCAAGGAAGCCAAAAAGGGATTGTTCGAGCTCGCGGACCGCGGCACGCTGTTCCTCGACGAAATCGGCGACATGCCGCGCGCGCTGCAGGCCAAGCTGCTGCAGGTACTCGAGACGCATCGGTTCCGACGGATTGGCGGTGTGCGCGATATCGAGGTGGACGTGCATGTCATCACGGCGACCAATCGAGATCTGGAGGCCGCGCAAAAAGCTGGCGAGTTTCGTGAGGATCTGTTCTACCGCCTCAATGTGCTCCCTATTGTGATGCCCCCGCTCCGCGATCGACCGGAGGATATTCAGCCGCTCGCGACGCACTTTGGGGGGGTCCTCGCGCGCGAGCTCGGGCAGCCGACGCGCGAACTCGCGCCCGAAGTGGCGCGCGCCTTCGACCGGTACGCCTGGCCCGGAAACGCCCGAGAACTGCGCAATGTGCTGGAGCGGATCCTGCTCATTGAGGACGACACGCTGGTGCGCCTCGAGCATCTGCCCCCCACGATCGCTGGGATTGCCCCCACGCGGCCGAACGCCCTCGTGCTTCCGGCCGAGGGGCTCGACCTCGACCAGACGGAGCGGGAGCTGATTGTGCAGGCCATGGCCCGGGCGGGCGGAAACAAGACAGCCGCCGCCCGTCTCCTCGGCCTCACCCGTGACACCATGCGCTACCGCCTCGAGAAGTTCGGCATCCAATAACCGCCAGGACCCGCAGGGTCCATTTCGAGGCAATACTTCCATTGCCGGAGTGCGTCGCGACGGCTTATTTGTATACATATATGGAACGCCCAATTCGAGTACTCGTTGCCAAGCCCGGTCTTGACGGCCACGACCGCGGCGCCAAAGTTGTCGCCGCCGCCCTCCGTGACGCGGGCATGGAAGTCATCTACACCGGCCTGCACCAAACACCGGAAATGATTGCCAGTGCCGCCGTCCAAGAAGACGTGGATGTCGTGGGCCTGTCGATTCTCTCTGGCGCACACATGACGCTCTTTCCGCGCGTGAAGACGCTGCTCGACGCGCAGGGGCGCGGCGACATCCTCGTCACCGGCGGCGGAATTATTCCCAAGGAAGACATGGATACCCTTGCTGCACTTGGCATTGGCCCACTGTTTGGCCCAGGGACATCCACGCAGGATCTCGTGGAATACATCCGAGGGTGGTTCGCCACGCGGCCGCAGGGCGTGTGACGACTCGACTGCGCGACCTGAGCGACGCGACCCGCGCGCTTGAAGCCACGCTCCGACTCGGCGGCGGACCGGAGAAGGCAGCGAAACAGCACCAACAGGGCAAGCTCACGGCGCGCGAGCGCGTGACGCAGTTGATGGACGCCGATTCCCATTTTCTTGAAATCGGATTGCTCGTCGCCCACGATCGCTACGATGGACAAGCCCCTGGCGCCGGTGTCATTACGGGTGTGGCGATGATCGCCGGACGAGAATGCGTGGTGGTGGCCAATGACGCGACGGTCAAAGCTGGCAGCTGGTGGCCCGAGACCATCACCAAAATTCTCCGTGCGCAGGAAGTGGCCATGCGCTGCCACATTCCTATTGTCTATCTCGTCGACTCCGCCGGCGTCAACCTGCCCTATCAGGGCGGCGTCTTTCCGGGGCAGTACGGCGCCTCGCGCATTTTCTATTACAACTCGCTCATGCGGCGCTATCTCAAAGTGCCGCAGATTGCCGCCGTGATGGGGCAGTGCGTCGCGGGCGGCGCATACCTGCCCGCGCTGTCTGACGTCATTCTCATGGTGAAGGGCACCAGCTTCATGGGACTCGGCGGCCCCAATCTTGTGAAGGGCGCTACCGGTCAGACCATTGACGGCGAAACGCTTGGCGGCGCCGTGACCCACACCGAGATCAGCGGCGTAGCGCACTACGCGCTCGACAGCGATACCGACTGTTTGCGTAAGGTGCGCGATCTGGTAGACCGGCTCCCGAAGTCGCGCGTCGCGGCGATGGAAGCGACCATTACCAACGCCAAGGCGCCAACCACCGAGCCCGAACGGCTCTACGATTTGTTGCCGCAGGATCACCGCATGTCGTATGACATGCATGAACTCCTTCGGTGCGTGTTGGACGATGGCGCGCTGGATGAGTTTCAGCCGCAGCTCGCCAAGGAACTCATTTGTGGTGATGCGCGCATCAATGGCATTGCGGTGGGTGTGATTGCCAATCAACGCGGCCTCATCAAGGGGCGCGAAGGGGAGCGGCCACGCTTCGGCGGCATTGTGTACGCCGAGAGCGCGGAGAAGGCGGCCTTTTATATCGATCGCTGCAATCGCCAGGGACTCCCGCTGTTGTTTGTACAGGACGTCTCCGGTTTCATGGTCGGCCCCGAGTCTGAACACGAAGGCATCATTCGCGCCGGCGCCCGTTTTGTAGAGGCGATGGCAACGGTGATCGTGCCGAAGATCGTGCTCACGGTGAATCACGCCTCTGGCGCGGGCTACTATGCCATGGCGGGGCAGGGCTTTGACCCCGATTTCATTTTCTCCTGGCCCACCGGACGTATGGCGGTGATGGAGGGGGAGTCGGCGGTACAAGCCGTGCACGGTCCGGCCATTGCCGCCGCCAAGAAGGCTGGTACTGCAGTCTCCGATGAGGTCTCGGCTTCAATGGCCGAAATGCGCGCGGATTATGAACACCAACTCGACGCGCGCTTTGCTGGCGCGCGCGGCTTTATCGACGCTATCGTGTATCCCGAAGACACTCGCACCGCACTGACCATGGCACTGCGCAGCACGTTACAGAATCCCGGCCCGCATCTTGGCCCGTTCGTGCTTCCGTCGCGACTCGAGGTGGACGCATGAGTACGCCAAAGATTGTTCGCGTGGCCGGTGGACAGGGATTTTGGGGCGACTCGCTGGACGCGCCGCGTCAGCAAGTCACACGCGGCCCCGTCGACTATCTCATGCTCGACTACCTCGCCGAAGTCACGATGTCCATTCTGCAAAAGCAGAAGGAACGCGACCCGAACATGGGGTACGCGCGTGATTTCATCGGCGCGATGGAGAGCGTCCTCGACGCCGTGGTGAACAAGGGCGTCAAGGTGATCGCCAATGCTGGCGGCGTGAACCCTGAGGCGTGCGCCGCGGCGGTGCTCGAAATGGCCGCGGCGAAAGGTGCCGCTGGGAAACTCAAAATCGGTGTGATTACCGGCGACAATCTGCTCAGTCGCATTGACGAGCTCATTGCCTCTGGTCACGAACTGCGCAACATGGATACGGGCGAACCGTTGTCCGTGGTGCGGGATCGCGTGGTGGCGGCGAATGCATACATCGGGAGCACGCCCATCGTCGAGGCACTCGCCAAGGGCGCGAACGTCGTGATCGTCGGACGCTCGACCGATACCGCACTCACCATGGCGCCGCTGCGTCATGAGTTTGGCTGGGGCGCTGAAGAGTGGGATAAGCTCGCGGCGGGTATCATTGCCGGACACATCATTGAGTGCGGGGCGCAATGTTCGGGCGGCAACTGCTTGCACGACTGGCGCTCCATTGAGCATCTCGAAGACGTGGGCTATCCGATTGTCGAAGCCACGGCCGACGGCACCTTTGTGGTGACCAAGCACGCGGGTACTGGTGGGAGGGTGTCGGTGCCCACGGTGTCGGAGCAGCTCGTGTATGAAATGGGCGATCCCCACTCGTATATCACGCCCGACGTGGTCGCGGATTTCTCCTCGATTCGCCTCGCGGCCGACGGTGAGAACCGCGTGCGCGTGCACAGCATCGTCGGCCGACCGGCCACCGATAAGCTGAAGGTGTCCATCGCCTATCGTGCGGGCTACAAAGCCGTGGGCTCGCTGGTGTATTCGTGGCCGGATGCGCTCGAGAAGGCGCAGGCGGCTGAGCGCATTTTGCGTGAACGTTTGATCCGCCTCGGCCTGCACTTCGAGCACATCCTCACGGAGTTCGTGGGTGCCAACGCGACGCACGGCCGTCTCGCTGGCCCTGACGCTGGCAAAGACGCCCCCGAAGTGCAGTTCCGCATTGGCGTGCGTGATGCGGACAAAAAGAAGGTCGAGCGTTTTACCCGCGAAATCGCGCCCCTCGTGCTGAACGGCCCGCCGAGCGTGACGGGGTTCGCCGGTGGACGACCGAAGGTGGAAGAGATCGTGGCGTATTGGCCGGCGTTGGTGGACAAATCCGTCGTGCAGACGCACGTGGAGGTGATCTCATGAAGGTTCGTCTGCTCGACATCGCGCACGCACGTTCCGGCGACAAAGGGGACACGGCAAACGTCGGACTCATCGCGCTCAAACCGGAGTGGTATGCGGTCCTGTCGCAGCACGTCACGCTCGATCGGGTAGTGGAGCACTTCCGCGGCGTCATCAACGGCGGGGTGGAGCGCTTTGAACTGCCCAACCTGAGCGCGCTCAACTTTCTGCTGCACGGTGCGCTCGACGGCGGCGGTACGCTCTCTCTGAAAACGGATGCACAGGGCAAGGTGTATTCCACGGCGTTGCTTCGTCTCGTGCTCGACATTCCCGACGCCGAAGCGCGCGGCCTCGGCTTGCCCGAATTCCGCGGCGCATGACGCACGTGGGTGACGTGCTCATCTACGGCGCCAACGGCTACACCGGTCGTTTGATCGTGGAAGCTGCGGTGGCCAAAGGGTTGCGTCCGATTCTTTCGGGGCGCAACGCGGTAGAAGTGCACGCACTCGCGGCGACGCACGGCCTCGCCGCGCGTCCGGCCGCACTCGATGACACCGCGGCGCTTGATCAGGCACTCGCGGGATGCGCGGTGGTGATTCACTGTGCGGGGCCGTTTTCGCGGACCGCGCGTCCGATGGCTGACGCCTGCCTTCGAACCGGCACGCATTACCTCGATATCACGGGCGAAATTTCGGTCTTCGAGATGATGGCGGCGCGGTCCACAGAAGCCGCCGCGGCCGGTGTCATGCTCTTGCCGGGCGCTGGGTTTGATGTGGTGCCGAGCGACTGCCTCGCGGCGTTCCTGAAATCGCAGTTGCCCGATGCCACGTCACTCACGCTCGCATTCACCGGCGGCACGGGGCTTTCGCGCGGCACGGCCACCACGATGATTGAGAACGTGTCTGAGGGCGGTGCTGTCCGGCGCGGCGGTAAGATTACGCGCGTGCCCTCGGCGTGGCGCGAACGCGATATCGATTTTGGTGATCGGGTGCGGCACGCCGTCACCATTCCGTGGGGCGACGTGTCCACCGCGTGGCACAGCACCCGTATTCCCGACATCGAAGTCTTTACCGCCGCAACGAGCGGCACCGTGCGCGGCATGCGACTCACCCGCTATATCGGGTGGCTCCTCGCCACGGCGCCCATGCAGCGCTGGCTCAAGGCACGAATTCGCGCTGGCGCGGCTGGCCCCAGTAGTACGCAGCGCTCCCATGCGGTGGCGCGCTTATGGGGTGAAGTGCGCAACCCGAGCGGAGCGAGCGTGCAAGCTCGCTTGCAAACGCCCGACGGCTACACGCTGACGGCGCTGACGGCCGTGGCCGCCGCACAAAAGGTGCTGGCGGGCGGAGCGATCGTTGGGTACCAAACCCCATCGCTCGCATTCGGTGCGGACTTCATTCTCGAAATTCCTGGCACGGTGCGCACGCGTATTCCCGCGGCATCGCGGTTATGATGCGACCGGCGACTGTCGCGAAGCTCGCGTTGGCCGTTGCGGGGGTGGCCGTATTTCTGTTTGGTGTTCGCGCCGACAGTTCGGTGCTCCGCTGGATCGGCACCGGGCTTGTCGCGGTGGCGTGGCTCCTGCGCTTCGTCAAGGACGTCCCGCCAAGCAGCGACGCCTAGCGCACGCGTGCGATCGGGGCGTGAGGGTGTCGATGCGCGAAAATGAGGGGTGCGTCGCGAGTGCCGGGTAGCGGCTACGACACCTTGGTCCAAAGGATGATCACGCCACAGGTGTTACGCCGCTGCGGATACTCCGGCGGCGCCTGTGCGGAACCAGCAAAGTATTCAATGGCCGCCAACTGATTGGCTGGCACGCTGTTGATATCAAACAGCATTTCCCCCGGCAGCGCCGAATAAACGGGCGATCCATCGAGGTACACCGTGGCGTAGCAGTTGCGGTCGCTCGCGCCGCGCCGCCGGTCGGCAGCCGTCACCGCGACGTTGCCGGAGTTGATCGCCATCCGCCCGCCGGCCACCCACGTGGCGCCCGTGTTGGTAGAACGCACCAGATGCGGCCCTGGAATCTGCATGATGATGTCGGCCGTCACGCGCGATGGGCCCTTTTCGAATACTTCTGGGCCAATGAATGATCCAAAGCCACTGGAGCGGCGGCGCTCGAAGCCTTCGAGCTTGATCTTGCTGAGGTCTCGTGCCACGACGTCAACTTCTGGAAGTGGCGTGGCGGCAATCGAAAGACCAATCTCGCCGTCTAGCGTGTCGCCAGGGGTGAAATCGAGCACCGTTATGACGGCCTGAAATCCAATCCGGCGCACCGTCACAATCTGGCGGCCGCTCGGCACGTTTCCGATGTAAAAGCGCCCTGCGGAGTCGGAGAGCGTCTGTATGCGCGTGCGATTGATGGCGATCTGTGCGCCAACGACGGGAACGTTGGTGCTATCGACGCGCACCACGCCAACGAACGTGCTCGTGCGTTGCGCCGTAGCGGGGGTGCTGAGCGCGAGCAGGACGAACGGCAGGACTGTGCTCCGGGGGAAGCGCATGCCGTGAACTCCCGAAAGGATGATGCTTAGTCT